>JBBJNS010000102.1:0-7630 GCA_037720745.1 Candidatus Limnocylindrales bacterium | reverse complement strand
GTCACGGCACTGTCGTAGTCCGGGCGGGCGGCTCGGATGTCCCAGGCGCCGCGCGTAGCAGCCACCAGGATGCCGGGTGTCAGATACGCCGGACCCTCGCTCTGGCGCCGGACCGTCACCGAGGTCTTGGGAGCGATGAGGCGAAGTGAGGGGGCTGACGCGTCTGAGCCGACGGCCAGAGCCGCAGGCCCCGTCCCTGCGATCACGGTGAGCGCCAGCAGGGACGCAGCGAGCGGACGGAACGAGCGACGACCGGGGGCCATGGGAACTCCTCTGTGGGTCGAGAGCGCTGACACCGGTGATGCGGGCCCGGCGGCGACAGGACGCTCTCATGAGGGTGCCGGTTCCATCGGGTCACCAGCATGGGCCATCCGTCGCTCCGCGCGACACGTCATATGACGTGTCGGACGGGCGGTTTCGTGGGGCGCAAGTAGGCGAGGCAGGTCGGTATGACGGAGCTGCCCTCCGCCCGTCACACTCCGGGCATGGCCATCCGCTGCCGCTTCGCGCCGAGCCCGACGGGGCCGCTCCACGTGGGTGGGGCGCGCACCGCGCTGTACAACTTCCTCTTCGCCAGGAAGCTGGGCGGCAGCTTCATCCTGCGCCTGGAGGACACGGACGTCGCGCGGTCGGAGCTGGAGTACGAGCGCGACGTGCTGGATAGCCTCCACTGGCTGGGCATCGAGTGGGACGAAGGCCCGGAGGTGGCCGGACTCCCCGCGCGCGGCCCCTACGGCCCGTACCGTCAGATGCAGCGGCTCGATCTCTATCGGGCGGCCGCGGATCGGCTCCTTGCCGAGGACAAGGCCTACCCCTGCTTCTGCTCGCCCGAGGAGCTGGCCGCGGACCGCAAGGAACAGGAAACGGCACATCAGCCGCCGCACTACGTCGGTCGTTGTGCCGCCTTGAGCGTGGAGGAACGCGCCGGGCGCCAGGCGGAAGGGCGTCGCGCGGTCATCCGCTTCCGGGTGGGGCAGGGGGTGGTCGAATTCGATGACCTGGTGCGCGGCCATGTCGCCATCGACACGACCGCCCTTGGCGGCGATCTGGTCATCGTGCGCTCTGACGGCACGCCGCTGTATCACTTCACGGTCGTCGTGGACGACGCGCAGATGGCCATCACGCACGTCATCCGCGGCGAGGAGCACCTCTCCAACACGCCCAAGCACATCCTGCTCTTCCGGGCTTTGGGCGCGGAGGTTCCCGTCTTCGCCCATCTGCCGCTCATCCTCAATCCGGACCGGACCAAGATGAGCAAGCGCAAGAGCCAGACGGCGGTGGCGGCCTATCGCGCCGAGGGCTTCGTGAAGGAGGCGCTGGTCAACTACCTGGCGCTGCTTGGTTGGTCGCCGGGCACGGAGGAGGAGATCTTCAGCCTCGACGAGCTGGCGCAGCGCTTCGAGCTGGAGCGGGTGCATTCGGCCGGTGCGGTCTTCGATCGTCCCCGTCTCGAGTGGGTGAACGGCCAGTGGATCCGCCGCCTGTCCGATGACGAGCTGATCGAGGGAGCCCTGCCCTACCTGCGGGACCGACTGAGCGAGCAGGAGGCGGGCGGAGCCCAGGTTCGGCTGCCAGGGGAGGACGACCTGCGGGCCCTGCTGCCGCTGGTTCGGGAGCGCATGCCGCTATTGAGCTCCATCTCCGACTTGGTCGATTTCCTGTTCGTCACGGAGATCGCCGTCGAGCCCCGGCTCCTTGTGCCCAAGCGCTGGGACGCCAGCACCACGCTGGAGGCACTCTCCGAGGCGCGCCGCCTCATCGCCGATGTGGGCGCGGTCTCCTTCGAGGCAGACGAGCTTGAACCTCCCCTGAGGGCCCTGTGCGAGGACCGCGGCTGGAAGGCGGGCGACCTGTTCATGGCCATCCGCGTGGCGATCACCGGGCGCACGGCCGCCCCGCCTCTCTTCGACACGCTCGTGGCACTCGGCTTCGAGCGGACGCTCCAGCGGCTGGACGCCGCACGCGAGGCGTTGGCCAACGAAAAAGGAGGAAGTCATGGCACTGCAACGTGACGATTTCCAGGCATGGCTCGACCGCTACGTGGCGGCCTGGAAGAGCTACGACGCTGCCGAGATCGGCGAGCTCTTCAGCGAGGACGCGGAATACCGCTTTCACCCGGAGGATGAACCGGAGCGCGGACGAGACGCCATCGTCGCCTCCTGGCTCGACGATCAGGATGAGCCCGCTCGATTCGACGCGTCCTATGAGGTCCTGGCCATCGACGGTGAGGAGCATGTGGCGATGGGCTGGTCGCGCTACTACGACGAGCGCGGCGACCTCGAGGACGAGTATTGGAACATCTACCGCTGCCAGTTCGACGCGGACGGCCGCTGCCGGCTCTTCACGGAGTGGTGGATCCGTGACCGGGAGTTCGCTCGGCGCGATAACGCTGAAGCAAACACCGGCGGCTGACAGGACCCGCCAGTGAGCACGGAACGAACGGTCCTCATCGTCGACGACGAGCCGACCCTGCGGGAGACCCTGGCCGAGTCGCTGGAGCAGGACGGCCTGCGCGTGGTCACCGCCGCGGACGGGCGCGAAGCGCTGGAACGGTTCCGCGCGGAGCGACCGGATCTCATCCTGCTCGACCTGATGCTGCCCGGCCTCTCGGGCATCGAGGTCTGCCGCATCATCCGGCAGGAATCGTCCGTGGCCATCCTGATGCTCACCGCCCGCGACAGTGAGCTGGACAAGGTGGTCGGCCTGGAGTTGGGTGCCGACGACTACGTCACCAAGCCGTTCAGCCTGCGCGAGCTGCAGGCTCGTATCCGCGCCCTCCTGAGACGCATCGAGTCGGCTCCCGGCGCGACCGCGGCCACGGCTCAGACCGTCGACCTGGGGGCCTTGAGGGTCGATCTGGCCGGCCACCGACTGCTGCGCGACGGACAGCCGCTGCCGGTCAAGCCCAAGGCGTTCGAGTTGCTGGCGTTCCTCCTGCGACATCCTGGCCAGGTCTTCAGTCGCGAGCAGCTGCTGGACCGGGTCTGGGGCTACGAATACGCTGGGGAGACGCGCACCGTGGACGTGCACGTCCACTGGCTCCGCCAGCAGGTCGAGGATGACCCGGGGAAGCCGCGCTATCTCCAGACGGTCCGTGGCGTGGGCTACGTCTTCCGGCGCCCGGACGACTGAGCGCCAACGTTCACGCTTCGGAAACGGTCCGTTGATGGCGCAGGCCTACGGTGCGGCCATGATGCCATCGGTCAGTCAGCCCGCCATCCCGGCCGACGCCATGGGGACCGCGGTCCTGGGGTCTGCGCTCTCGATGCAGGCCGAGATCCTGTCTCGGTTGCTGGCTCGGCCGGAGGGCTATCCGCTGCGCTGGCGGGCGCCGGGCTTCGGCCGCCAGGTCGATCTGGTGCGCGCGCACCTGCGACCCATCGGATCCCATGAATCCCTGGCCCGGAGCTACTCCCGCGAGCACTTCCACATCGAACGCACCGGGACCGTGCCGCCCAGCCCAGAGGGCCTGTTGCGCCGCAGCGCCACGGACGTCGCCTATGCCCATCGATGGCTGGAGCTGTCGGGACGGCGGGGTGAGGACCCGTGGATCACGCTCTTGGGGGAGCTGTGAGGCGACTGGGACCGCTCACTGCATCGCGACGGGCTCGACGGCTGGCGGCACGGCTCCTGGACCAGCGATCAGGGCGCTCCGTTACGCAGGGTCCGCGTCTCCACCACCTCGAAGTCGGCACCGGTGACGGCATGCAGGTCATGCAAGTCGTCGTCGTCCCGACCCGGGTCGGGGGCGCCGGTCACATACCACGGTGACCCGTTGTCGGCCAGGATCATGCCGTAGCGCTTGAGGGCGCGGAGCACCACGCGGGACTGCGGCCCGAAGCCGCTCGGATCCACGGAAGCCTTGAGCCGCACGCGCAGGCCCAGCGGCGGCCCATCCTGGCTCGCCAGGCCGTACCATCGGTGGCATGCGGCTCTCCCTCTTCGGCGCGACCGGTGGCATCGGTCGGTTCGTGCTGGAGCAGGCACTTGCCGCCGGGCATGACGTCACGCTGCTCACCCGCGACCCGGGCAAGGTGGCCGATCCGGCGGCCGGCGACCGGCTGCGCGTCGTCGTCGGTGACATCGAACGGTACGAGTCCGTGGCAGCCGTCGTGGGCGGGAGCGACGCGGTGATCAGTGCGCTCGGTCCCACGCGCGATGCGGCTGATCAGGTCGAGCTGTTCCAGCGCTGGGCGGAGAACCTGGTCCGAGCGACGGAGACGCACGGTCCGGCGCGCGTGGTGATCCTTTCCGGCGCAGCGGTGGACGTGCCCGGCGAGCAAAAGGCCCTGGGGGATCGCATCGCCTCGGCTGTCGTGCGCGTCTTCGTGCGCCATGTGGTGGCGGCCAAACAGAAGGAGTTCGACGTCATCTCGCGCAGCTCGTTGGAGTGGATCGCGGTCCGGCCCCCGCGCGTCGTGCCGGGCGCACACACCGGACGCTTCGAGGCCGGCACGGACCTTCGACTGGGGCCTCGCTCCAGGATCTCCCAACCCGATCTGGCCGAGTTCATGCTCCTCCAGACGACCGACGACACCTGGCTCCGCCAAGCACCATTCGTGAGTTCCTGATCCCGACACCACGGTCGACCCATGCCCGCTGAGGTCCTCCTGCTCACCGCCCTGGGTCTCGCGGCGGCCGTCGTGGTGACCGCCCGGCTGGCGCGGCGGCGGGTCACGGGCACCCTGCGCCGTGAGCTGGGCGCCGCGCCGGGTGACGACTTCGGACGCGTCATCCGGGAGCTGAGGAGTGATGCTGCTGAGGCGCGGACTGATTCGACCCGTGCCCGGGAAGACCTGGGCCAGATCGGCGAGTTGCTGGAGACCGGGGTGGTGCACATCGCGGCCGACCTGCGGGTCACCTCGGCCAATCGCGCTGCGCACTGGCTCCTGGGGCAGCGCGCAGGATCGCTCGTGGGACGCTCCGCCATGGAAGCCTTCGTAGACCACCGCATGGAGGGCTTGGTTCGGACGGCGACCCGCACGGGTGCCACCAGCAGCGAGCTGGCCACGCTGGGTGGCAGCGACCGTATCGTCCTGGTCCGCGCCCGACCGGCCACCACCGGCGGGATCTGGTTGGTGCTGGAGGATGTCACCGAGCTGCGGCGTCTGCAGCGCATCCGCACCGAGTTCATCGACAACCTGTCGCACGAGCTGCGCACGCCTCTGACCACGGTCCGGCTGCTGACGGAGACCGTCTCCCGAGACCTGGAGAAGGTGGATGTCCCTCGCCGGATCCGTGACCGCATCATGAAGATCGACGTGGAGACGGGGCATCTGGTGCAGATGGTCAACGAGCTGTTGGACCTCTCGCGCATCGAGGGCGGCGCGCCACAGCTACTGCACGACGAGGTCGAGCTGGGCGGGGTCATCCGCGCCGCCATCGAGCGCATCCGGCCCTTCGCCGATCGGCAGCGTGTGGCGCTCGCGTCGGATCTTCCCGGAGATGCGGACCTGGCGCGTGTGATCGGAGATGAGGAGCGCCTCGGCCAGCTGCTCATCAACCTGTTGCACAACGCGGTGAAGTTCTCGAAGGACGGGATGCGTGTCGTGGTCGCCGGACGTGAGCAGAAGGGCGAGATCCTGGTGACGGTGACGGACCAGGGTGCGGGCATCCCGCGCGCCGATCTGGACCGCGTCTTCGAGCGCTTCTACAAGGTCGACAAGGCGCGCGTCCGTGGCGTGGGCGGCACGGGTCTCGGGCTGGCCATCGCGCGACACATCGTGGAGGCTCACGATGGCCGCATCTGGGTCGAGAGTGAAGAGGGCAGGGGCTCGGCGTTTAGCTTCGCCATCCCCGTCGCACCGGGCGGCTGACGGTCCGCCGGCTCCCGGATCAGCCAGACCCGGCACGGAACGTTAACCATCCGACAGTCGCTCGGAAACGTCGCGGCGGGACGATGCATCCATCCACCGATGTGTCGTACAGAGGAGAGTCCGCCGTGCACCAAAGACCAGGCACACGCTCGCTTGCCGCCCGGGCGGGCATCGCCGCACTCAGTGCCACGCTCCTGACGGGCAGCGCCGCCTCAGCCGCGGAGCCTTACCATGAGAACGAAGGCCCCAGCTCGTCCCAGACGCCGTACCTGCAGGCCATCGCCCGCGACGTCCGCCTCACGTCGCTGCTCACCGTCGGGGACTCCGTCGGGGGCTACCGCATGGCCGGGATCCCCGATGGCATCGGCGTGCTACGCGGCGACGACGACGATACGTTCACGATCGTGATGAATCACGAGTTTCCCGAGGCTGTGGGCGGGCCTCGGGACCACGCGCCCAGCGGGGCGTTCGTCTCGCGCTGGACCGTGCGACGCAGTGACTTCAAGGTCCTGGAAGGGCGCGACCTCATCCAAGCCGTCTCCACCTATGACCATACGACCGGATCCTACGCACCGCCGGCCTATGGTGAGTTGCTCGGCCGACTCTGCTCCGCGGACCTGCCGCGCCGCTCCGCGTTCTACGAGCGCGCCTCGGGATCGGGCTTCCGGGGCCGGATCCTCCTTCACGGGGAGGAGGTCGGTGCCGAGGGCCGGGCGTTCGGCACCGTGGCCAAGGGCGATGAAGAAGGAATCTCCTACGAGCTGCCCTACTTGGGTAAGTTCAGCTGGGAGAACGCGGTGGCGCATCCGTCCACCGGCGACCGTACCGTGGTGATCGGCCTGGACGACTCGACGCCGGGCCAGGTGTACGTCTACCGCGGCGACAAGCAGGACGCCGGGAATCCCGTCGAACGGGCCGGCCTGGACGGCGGCGAGTTGTATGGCATCAAGGTCATCGGCGTACCGGCTGAAGACCGAGAGGCAGGCATCGGCGCCTCATCCCAGCCCTTCGAACTGGCTCCTCTGGGGGACGTCTCGGACATGACCGGGGCCGAACTCGAGACGGCCAGCGAGACAGCGGGCGTGACGCAGTTCCTCCGACCCGAGGACGGCGCATGGGACCCCACGGACCCTGACGCCTTCTACTTCGTCACCACTGACCGCTTCAACTCCGTCAAGCGGCCGGGTCAGGCGCCGACCCTGAACCAGCCGCCGGACCAGGAGGGCCGAAGCCGACTTTGGCGTCTGGACTTCCAGGACGCTACGCAGCCGGAGTCGGGCGGCACCATCACCGAGCTGCTCGACGGCGGGACCGGCCTTCAGCGGCACCAGATGTTCGACAACCTGACGGTCGCCTACGACGGTCGAGTGCTCATCCAGGAGGATCCGGGCCTTCAGCCGTGGTCCGCCCGGATCTGGGAGTACGACCCAGCGACGATGAGCCTGAGGGTGGTCGCCCGGCACGACTCCGACCGCTTCGGCAACGACAAGGGAAGGCCGCCGCTGCCGCCCTTCACCGTTGACGAAGAGTCATCGGGCATCATCGACGCGAGCAACGTGATCGGCCAGGATTGGTTCGTACTGGATGTCCAGGCGCACTACCCGCTGGCGGACCCCACTCTCGTCGAAGGCGGTCAACTGCTCGTGATGTACGCGCCCTGAGAGCCTGCTCGACCTGACCGACGCCCCGGCTGGCCCTGACGCTTGACCGGGGCGTTTCCTCGCCTCCCACGGAGTGACCCTGGGAGGCGAGCGAGTACGTGGCGCGGCGGCTGCAAAACAATGGCGGCGCGTGGGGCAGCACCGCGTCACCGC
>JBBJNS010000101.1:0-7690 GCA_037720745.1 Candidatus Limnocylindrales bacterium | reverse complement strand
GCCGGTCCGGCCCTCGTTGACGCTCGAATGGCTGAGCGGGTACTATCCTCTTTCGCGCCCGATAGGCATCCGCATGGCGTCGCGCCCTGTCAGCCCTCCGGTCGCCCTCTGGCATGCCCAATCAACGACATCCTCGGGGAACCATGTACGCAGTCATCGAAACCGGCGGGAAGCAGTACCGCGTCGAATTCGGCACGGAGATCGAGGTCGAACACCTCGACGTCGACGCCGGCCAGACGATCGACCTCGATCGCATCCTGCTGGTCGCTGACGGCGAACGAGCCACCATCGGCAGCCCGCTGGTCGACGGGGCGCTGGTGCGCGCCGATGTGGTGCGGCAGGACCGTGGCGAGAAGCTCATCGTCTTCAAGTACAAGCCCAAGGCGCGCCGCCGCGTCAAGAAGGGTCATCGCCAGGAACTGACCGTCCTGCGCATCTCGGAGATCAGCCTCGATGGCCGAAGTGCGGCCGAGGACGCCGAAAAGGCCAAGGCGGAAGAACGACACGAACGCGAGCAGCGCGAGCAGGAAGCCGCTCGTCAGGCGGCCGCTGATCAGGCGCTGGCCGCCAGGCTGGCGGCCGAGGCCGAGGCGCAGGCGCAGGCTGACGCGGAGGCGGCCAAGCCGGCCAGGAAGGGGCGCTCGCGGTCCACGACCGGCAGCCCTGCCAAGGCACCGGCCATCGTGGGATCCAGCGCAGAGGCGTCCGATGCAGCCGAGGGGCCCGATGCCGCCCAGTCGACCGAGACAGTCCCCACCCTCGTCGAGCCGGTCGTCGCGGAACCGGCCCCCGCCGAGACGGCCTCGACCGAGGCCGCTGAAAGCGCGACCGACCTGGCCAACGGCAAGAACGCTCTGATCACGGACGACGCCCCCGAGACTCCCGACGCAGCCAGGAAGGACGAGTAACGCGTGGCACACAAGAAGGCAGGCTCCAGTTCCAAGAACGGCCGCGACAGCGTCGGCCAACGGCTGGGGGTGAAGTGCGGCGACGGACAACTGGTGAGTGCCGGATCGATCATCGTGCGCCAGCGCGGGATGACCTTCCTGGCCGGGCAGGGCACCGGCCTGGGTCGGGATTACACCGTCTTCGCCACCGTCACCGGTCGCGTCAGATTCGAGCATGCCCGTAGAGACAAGAAGCGCATCCGCGTCGAGGCGGAGGTCGCGGATGCGGCCGTCGTCGGCGCCTGAGGGAACCATGAAGCCGGATATCCACCCCACCTACCATCAGGCGCAGGTCGTCTGCGGGTCGTGCCACATCACCTTCACCATCGGGTCCACGCGGCCCGAGCTGCGTGTCGACGTGTGCTCGAATTGCCACCCTTTCTTCACCGGCAAGCAGACGATCGTCGATACGGCGGGTCAGGTCGAGCGCTTCCAGAAGCGTCTCGAACGCTCGACGCGACTCTGATCGCGCGGTCGTCCAGGGCGGGCCTGCCGGCGATTTCCTGATGACGGCCTGAGGAGCAGCTCGCATGGCTCGATTCCCATACGGCGGTCAAGCCCTCATGGAGGGTGTGCTGATGCGTGGCCGCGATGCCATCGGGGTCGCTGTGCGTGGTCCGGACGGACGCATCTTCGTGGCGCGGGAGCCGCTGAACAGCCTGCTCCATCGCAATCGCTTCGCCCGAGCGCCGTTCTTCCGCGGGCTCATCGTGCTCTACGAGACGCTCGTGGTAGGCACCAAGTGGTTGATGAAGTCGGGCTCCATCGCGGCCGCCGGGGAAGGTGTGGCCATGGGCCGGGCCGCGGTGGCCCTCACGGTCTTGTTCACCGTCGGCATCGCCGTCGGCCTGTTCACGATCCTGCCACTGCTCCTCTCGCGTTTCGGGACGGAAGCCGTGATCCCGGGCGGGCAGGTGGTCATCCAGCACCTGCTGGAGGGACTCATCCAGACGGCCATCTTCGTGGGCTACCTGCTCCTCGTGAGCCGCTCACCGGATATCCGACGCGTGTTCCAGTACCACGGCGCAGAGCACATGACCATCCATGCGTTGGAGCACGAGGATCCGCTCACCATCGAGCGCATCCGCCGCTACCCGACCGCCCATCCGCGCTGCGGCACGGAGTTCCTGGTGGTCTTCATCATCGTGTCCATCATCCTCTTCAGCCTGCTGGCCGGCCACGATCTGCTGGTCACCATCGCCTCGCGCATCGTGCTCATCCCGGTCATCGCCTCGGTCTCCTATGAGATCCTTCGCTGGGGGGCACGGAGACGGGATAGCTGGTGGACTCGCTGGCTGTTCCTGCCCGGCATCTGGCTCCAGGGCATCACCACGAAGCAGCCCGATGACTCCATGATCGAGGTCGCCGTGGCCTCCGTGCGCGAAGCCATCGCGGCCAACGGCGAGGATCCGCCGCCCGGTTCGATGGACCCGCCGCGCGAGCCGGTCCCGGACCTCAAGACCTTCGCGGACGACCAGGCCCGCGCCGAGGGCCACGCCGCGACGAGGGACCAGGCCCAGCGATGAGCCTGGACGCGCGGCTCGAGGAGTTGGAGCGGCGCCTGGCGGAGATCGAGGCGGAGTGGTCGCGGCCGGAGGTCGCTTCCGATCCGGAACGGAGCAAGTACCTGGGCCGCGAACAGTCGCGCCTCGCGCCGGTCGTCGACAACGCGCGCCTCTTGCGGGAGGCACGGGCGCAGCTGGAGGGGGCCCGGCGCGACCGCGACGCCGAGGCGGACGCCGAGACCAGGGAGATGGCCCGCCAGGTCGTCGATGAGCTGGAGGCGGAGGAGACGCGCTTGACCGAGGAGCTGCGCCTTGCGCTCCTGCCGCGCGATCCCAACGACGACCGCAACGTCATCATCGAGCTGCGGGCGGGGACCGGCGGCGAGGAGGCGGCACTCTTCGCCGCGGAGCTCTTCCGCATGTATGGGCGCTACGCTGACCGTCGTGCCTGGAAATGGCAGCTCCTGTCCGCTCACGAGACCGACTCGGGGGGCATGCGCGAGGTCATCCTGGAGATCCAGGGCGACGGGGCCTACAGCCGGCTCAAGTACGAAGGCGGTGTCCACCGCGTGCAGCGCGTGCCCGAGACCGAGTCGAGCGGCCGCATCCACACCTCGACAGCCACGGTCGCGGTCTTGCCCGAGGCTGACGAGGTCGATGTGAAGATCGACGAGAAGGATCTGCGTATCGACGTCTACCGCTCGTCGGGGCCGGGCGGCCAGAGCGTGAACACCACCGACTCGGCGGTGCGCATCACCCACCTGCCCAGCGGCCTGGTGGTGGCCATCCAGGACGAGAAGAGCCAACACAAGAACAAGGCCAAGGCGATGGCCGTGCTGCGCTCCCGGCTGCTGGAGCTGGAGCAGCGCAAGGTCCACGACGCGGAGGCGGCCGTCCGGCTGGGCATGGTCGGGTCGGGCGAGCGCTCGGAGAAGATCCGCACCTACAACTTCCCGCAGGACCGGGTCACCGATCACCGCATCGGGATGGATCTGCACAACCTGCCGCAGGTCCTCGACGGTGACCTGGATCGGCTCCTGGACGCGCTCATCCAGACGGACCAGGCCGAGCGTCTGGCGAACATGGACGAGGACGGGCCCCCCGAATGACCGACGCCGCCGTCGACGCGCGCGATCCGTTCGATCTCGGGGCCCCGGGCAGCTCGGCCATCGCGCGCGCCACGGACCTGACGGGCGTTCTCGTGCTGAAGCACGACTCGCTGTTCCTGCTCACCGATTCGTTCGGCGATGTCCATCCTGACAGCCGCGGCCTGGGACTCTATGCCGGCGATACACGCGTGCTCTCTCATTACGAGCTGAGGATCAACGGGGCGCGGCCGGTCGTGCTGCGGGCCGGCAGCGCAGCCTCCTACGGCAGCACCATCCAGCTGACCAATCCTGACTTCCTGCGCGATCCGCGGGACAAGCTCGACCCTGAGGTCGTGCTCCGACGCCAGTCGCTGGGGGTCGTGCGCGAGCGCCTCATCTCCGAGGGTTTCGGTGAGCGCATCCGCATCGACAACTTCACGACGCACCCCGAGCGCTGCAGCCTGACGCTCCGCCTGGATGCTGACTTCGCCGACATCTTCGAGGTCCGCGGCGTCATCCGACCGGAACGAGGCCGGCGCCTGCCCGACGTGGCCCATGACGATGCGCTGAACTTCAGCTACGTCGGGCTGGACGGACACCGCCGTCGTACACGGCTGCGCTTCTCCGAGCCGATCCGAGTGGTGCCCGCTGCGATGAGCGTGGAAGAGGTCGACGGGTGCGTCCGCAGGGGTGCTCCCTGGCCGGACGCGATGGCCCAGGCTGAGGTGACCGGCCAGATCCTGCTCGCCTTCGACTGGACGCTGCCGCCGGGCGGGCACCGCGTCCTCGATATCACGGTCAGGGCCGAGTCGGAGGCCGGCGACGTTGGCGCAAGCGCCTCCGACGACGGCCCGCGCCCCGTCCTCGGCGAGGCGGCGGAGGCGGCGCACCGATCGTGGTCCATCGGGTCCGCGGCGATCAGCACATCGGACGCGTCCGCCGAGCGGGCCTTCAACCGCGCCCTCTCCGATCTGCGCCTGCTCGTCAACAGCGGCCCGGCACCGGGCGAGCGGTACGTGGCGGCCGGGGTTCCCTGGTTCAGCTGCCTCTTCGGGCGAGACGCCATCATCACGGCACTCCAGCTGCTGCCGGTCCGCCCACAGGTAGCGCGCGATGCGTTGCTTGTCCTGGCCCGGCTGCAGGCCACGGCGATCGACGACTGGCGAGATGCGCAGCCGGGCAAGATCCTGCACGAGTTGCGCACCGGCGAGCTGGCTGCGGCGGGCGAGATCCCGCATACGCCCTACTACGGTTCTGTGGACGCCACCCCCCTCTGGCTGGTGCTGCTCGGGGAATACCAGCGCTGGACCGGTGACGATGCCCTGGTCGAGCGACTGTGGCCCAATGCACTGGCCGCCATGGAATGGATCGAGACCTACGGTGACGTGGACGGCGACGGGCTGGTGGAGTACCAGCGGCACTCCAGCCGCGGACTCATCAATCAGGGCTGGAAGGACTCGGCTGATGCCAATCGCCATCGCGACGGCACGCTGGCCCAGGCTCCACTGGCACTCGTCGAGGTCCAGGCCTACGTCTACCGCGCGCGGCGGGAGCTGGCTCGCCTGGCTCGCTCACGCGGCGACTCGGACCTGGCCGCTCGGCAGGATCGAGCCGCCACGGACCTGGCGGCGGCCATCGAGGCCAGCTTCTGGATGGAGGATGTGGGCACCTATGCCATGGCCCTTGACGCCGACAAGGAGCGGGTCGACGCGGTGGCCTCGAACGCGGGCCACGTGCTGTGGTGCGGTGCCGCCTCGCCTGAACGGGCGCGACGTGTGGCTGCCTCCCTGCTGGGGCCGGGGCTGTGGAGCGGCTGGGGCATCCGCACCCTGTCGGCGGAGATGGCCGGCTACAACCCCATCGGGTACCACCTGGGCACGGTCTGGCCGCACGACAACGCCATCGCCGCGGCCGGGCTCTTCCGGTACGGCCTGAGCCAGGAAGCGACACAGGTGGCCAGCGCGATGCTGCAGGCCACGGCCTACTTTCGTGACGCGCGACTGCCCGAGTTGTTCTGCGGCTTCGATCGAGCGCGTTCCTCGTATCCCGTGCCCTATCCGGTGGCCTGCTCACCGCAGGCCTGGGCCGCCGGGTCGCTCTTCCATCTGCTCGGCTCGATGCTTGGCCTGGAGCCGAACGCGACGGCCGGCGAGCTGGTCCTCCACGCTCCCACCCTGCCGGACTGGCTGCCCGAGGTGAGGCTGGAGAACCTGCGCGTGGGCGATTCCGTGGTCGACCTGCTGGTGCGGCGCAGCGATGACTCGGCCGGCGTGGAGGTGCTGCGCCGAACGGGTGACCTCTCGGTCGTCGTGCGGCTGTGATTCGCGCGCCCGCGACCGAGGCCACGGTCGGGCACCTGCTCCGCCGTGCTACCGAGACGCTGCGCGCCGCCGGATCTGAAAGTGCCCGGCTGGATGCCGAGCTCCTGTTGGGCCACGCGCTGGACGTGGAACGCACGACGGTCATGGCGCACCCCGAGGTCGCGGTCACGAATGTCCGGCGGGCAGCCTTCGACGCACTCGTCGAGAGGCGTTCGCGAGGGGAGCCGGTGGCCTATCTGCGAGGCATCAAGGAGTTCTATGGCCTGGCCCTCTCGGTCGATCGCCGAGCGCTCATCCCGCGGCCGGAGACGGAGCGGCTGGTGGAGCTCGCCCTGGAACATGTGCGCGGGGTGCTCACCGGGGCGCCGCGCGACGCCGATGCCGCGCCTCTGCGGATCCGGGACGTGGGCACCGGCAGCGGCGCCATCGCCATCGCCCTCGCGGTCAGCCTTGCGCGACGCGGCTACGCCCAGGCGGTCACCATCCTGGCCACCGACCGATCCGCCGAAGCGCTGGCTCTGGCGCTGGAGAACGCCGTCGCACACGGCGTGGCCGACACCGTGGGCTTCGCCAAGGGTGATCTGCTGGGCCTGGAGGCCGCGCCGGTGCCGACCGATCTGGTGCTGGCCAACCTGCCCTACATCCCCACAGCCGATGTGGCCACTCTCCCCCTGGCCGCCGGTTTCGAGCCCGTCGAAGCGCTCGACGGCGGGCCGGATGGCATGACCCTCATCCGGCGGCTCCTGGCCCAGCTGCCATTCGCCTTGACGGTGGCAGGCGTGGCGCTCCTGGAGATCGGCTCCCAGCAAGCCGAGGCGGCACGGGCGGCCGTGGCCGCGGAGTTACCGGGCTGGCCGGCGTCCATCGAGTCCGACCTGGGCGGCCGGCCGCGCGTGCTGATCGTGCGGCGACCCTGATGGGTGCCGCGCCGCTGGTCCTGCCCGCCGGTGCAGCGGGTTCCATCGATTCGGCCATCGAGGTCCTACGGGCGGGGGCCATCGTGGCGCTGCCCACCGAGACCGTCTACGGCCTGGCCGTGCTGCCGCGCGCGGGACCCCTGGCCACGATGCTTGCCGCCAAGCGACGTCCCCGTGAGAAGGGCATCGCCCTGGCGGTCGATTCGATCGCTCAGGTCGAGGGGCTGGCCGTGTTTCCGGCGGCGGCCAGGCGCCGGGCCGAGCGCTTCTGGCCCGGGCCCCTGACGCTGGTGCTGGCACCTCGAAGGGATCTCGCTCATGAGTTGCCCCAACCGTTGCTCGGCCCGAGCGGGACCCTTGGTTTCCGCCTGGCTGATCATCCGGTCCCGCGACAGCTGGCTGCCTGCCTGGGACCGATCGCCCTGACCTCGGCCAACGTCAGCGGTGGCCAGGAGGCGCGGACGGTCGACGACCTGATAGCCGCTCTGGGTGACGCGCTCTCGCTCGTGCTGGACGGCGGTCCGGTGCTGGGCGGCGTGGCCTCGACCGTGGTGGCCGTCGATGCCGCGGGGGGCGTGACGGTGCTGCGGGCCGGCGCCCTTGATGCCGCCGAGGTGCTGGCGGCACGGACCTGAACTGGGCGCGGGTACACTTGCGCGGGATCGAGACGCCGCAGGAGAAGCCATGATGACCGTGACCTCGCCGACAGCGACCGGCTGGTCGACATTGGCGGAGGTGGACCCGGAGATCTGGCGCTCCATGTGCGACGAGCGCGACCGGCAGCGCGACAAGATCGAACTCATCGCGAGCGAGAACTACGTCTTCGCGGCGGTCATGGAGGCGCAGGGTTCGTGGCTCACCAACAAGTACGCCGAGGGCCAGCCGGGACGCCGCTACTACGGCGGCTGCGAA
>JBBJNS010000100.1:0-7793 GCA_037720745.1 Candidatus Limnocylindrales bacterium | reverse complement strand
GTCTGTGTATCGGTCATGTCTGTGTCTCCTCTGTTGCCGCGCTCAGGCGGCCTTCGTGGCGGTAGTCATGGACTGGCGCACTGATGAGGCGAAGGCGCCGAGCACTCGCCGCAATTCGGCGTGGGTAGCGGGATCGGTCAGGCGCCCGTCGTCGTCGATCAAGTCGCCGACGCGTGGGACGCCGAGACGCTCCTCGAAGGGCACGGCCTGCGCGTAGGCCAGGGAGTCGGCCGCCTGCTGGAGCGCGTACTTCGTGCCCGAGCGACCCGTCGTCGCGCCCATGAGCAGGACCGGCTTGCCGGCCAGCGGAGAGTCGAACGGCGGCCGTGACGCCCAGTCGATGGCGTTCTTGGAAACGGCGGGCAGGCCACGGTTGTACTCCGGCGTGACCAGCAGGACAGCGTCAGCCTCTGCGATGGCCGACTTGAGGGCGCGCACCGTGGGCGGGTCGCCCCCTGCTTCCAGGTCGCCGTCGTAGAAGGGCACGTCCGCTAGGGAGAAGGACTCCATGGTGACGCCTACCGGAGCCGCATCCTGGGCGGCACGCATCAAGGAGCGGTTGAAGGAGCCGCGTCGCAGGCTCCCCACCAGGGCCACGATGCGGATGGGTGTCCCGCTGGTCTCCGGCCCGGGCTCGGCTGGCTTGCCGGGCGGCGGCTCGGCCCTGACGTTGTCACGGTCCGTTGCCAGCACTCGCCGACTTGCAGTGGAGGTCGCGGCAGACGCAGCGGGTATGGCCATGATCGTCAATACGATCTCCAGCTCCTCGTCAGCGATGAGTCGATCGACCCGTCCGCGCGCCTCGATCCGTGCCCGATGTTCCTCGCCTGATACATCGATGGCCGTCAGACGCGTCTCCAGCGCGATCTCGCGCGTCTCGCCACGGAAGGTGAGCTCGCCATGGACCGTGTAGCGCTCACCGTCCGCCTCGATGCGGCTGCTGCGGAAGCGCAACTCCGGGTGGGCCTCGGCCGCCAGGAAAGAGTCGGAGAGCAGCAACCCCTGCATCGCGGCCATAGCGGGCTCGACGGAACCGGTCTTGACGATGGCGTTCACCGACGAGTCCTCCAGCCGGTCAAGGCGGAGGTCGAGATCGCCGGCCAGTCCCGGGAACCGACCGCGCACGGTCATCCCCATGCGGCGAGCCAGAAAGCGCAGCTCCGAGCGCGACTGGTCGATGCGCCAGGTGGTGCTGGCGATCGGTTCGAGGGTAGCTGTCTGTGTAGTCATTGCGTAAGCAATCATTGCATACGCAACTATTACCGTCAAGGGCGGGTCCCAGCGCCGCCCTGATACCGTTCGAGTGCCATGACCAGCCAGCCCGACCTCGCACCCGCCCCGACCAGCGCCTTCGCCGAGCTGGGCCTGGACGCCGCGCTGCTCGACGCTCTCTCAGAGCTGGGCTACGAGGAACCGACCCCCGTCCAGCTCCAGGCGATCCCGCCCCTGCTCGAGGGGCGCGACGTGCTGGCCGAGGCGCCCACCGGCACCGGCAAGACGGCCGCCTTCGCCCTGCCCGTCCTTCAGCGCATCCCCATCGGCGATGGGCGAGCCGGCTACCCCTCGGCGCTGGTGCTGGTGCCCACGCGCGAGCTGGCCATGCAGGTCGCCCAGGCCGTGCATCGATACGGTCGCGGGTCGGGCGCGCGAGTGCTGCCCGTCTACGGCGGACAGTCGATCCACCACCAGCTCCAGGGGCTGCGCCGTGGCGTGGACGTGGTCGTGGCCACGCCGGGCCGTGCGGTGGACCACCTCAAGCGCGGCACCCTCAAGCTGGATGACGTCCGCGTCGCGGTCCTGGACGAGGCCGACGAGATGCTGGACATGGGCTTCGCCGAGGATCTGGAGCTGATCCTTGGCTCCGCCCCGTCCGAACGTCAGACGGCCCTCTTCTCGGCCACCATCTCGACCACCATCGCCCGCCTGGCCAAGCGCCATCTGCGCGACCCGGTGCGGGTCACCGTGGCACGAGTGCCCTCGAGCGAGGCTGCGCCATCGGCCGTCCGCCAAGTGGCCTATGTCGTTCATCGGGGCTACAAGCTGGCGGCTCTCAGCCGGCTGCTGGACGTGGAGCAGGATCCCTCCGCACTGGTCTTCGCCCGCACGCGGCACGAGGTGGATCAACTGGCCGATGCTCTGTCGGGACGTGGCTATGACGCCGGCGCCTTGCACGGCGGGCTCTCCCAGGAGCAGCGCGACCGGATCATGGGCCGCTTCCGTGACGGGACGCTGGACGTGCTGGTGGCCACGGATGTGGCGGCGCGTGGCCTGGACATCCCGCACGTGTCACACGTCGTGAACTACGACGTCCCGTCGGCGCCCGAAGCGTACGTGCACCGCATCGGACGGACCGGTCGCGCCGGGCGCGAGGGCGTGGCGGTGACCCTCGTCGAGCCGCGCGAGCACCGGCTGCTGCGCAACATCGAGTCCTTCACGCGCACCCGACTCGAGGTGGGCCAGCTGCCCACCGTGGCGGACCTGCGCGAGAAGCGCCTGGACCTGCTGCGCGCCACGCTCCGTGAGGCGCTGCTCAATGACAACGTCGAGCGCTTCCGCGCGGTGATCGAACCATTGGCCGACGAGTTCGACCTGGTGGACCTGGCTCTGGCAGCGGTCAGCCTCGTGGACGCCGCCAGTCCTCGCTCGGAAGTCGAGGCGGATGTTCCGATGGCCACGCTACCGTCCGCTGGTGGCCCGCGACGAGGGGTCGGCCGGCCCGAGATGGTCGGTCCTGGCGGTGGCAAGCCGCGCCGCGGTCCGGGCACGTTCGGTGGGCCTGGACCGGGTGGTTTCGGCGGGCCGAGCGGCCCCGGTCCCGGCGGGCGGCGCACGTTCCCGCCACTCGGTGACGATGGTGTCGCACGTCTCTACATCGGTGGCGGCCGGCGGGCGGGGCTGCGCCCGGGCGATCTGGTCGGAGCCATCACCAACGAGGCGGGCGTTCGCGGCAACATGATCGGTGCCATCGAGATCCGCGACGATTACTCGCTGGTGGATGTGGCCGCCTCCGCCGCCGACCGCATCATCGGCGCGCTCCAGGAGGCCACCATCCGAGGCAAGCATCTCGAGGTCCGGCCGGACGGGAGCAGCGACGGCAGCGGCGGTGGCGGTAGCGGTAGCCAGGCGCCGGGCCGGTCCGCACCGGGACGGCCCCCTCCAAACCCACGACCGAGGCGCGGCTAGGTCAGCTACGGGCAGCGTCCCCGCGCCCCAGGACGCGCAAGACTCCCAGTAGCGCCAGTTCCACCAGCGACCAGCCGATCAGTGCCACTACGACCGCCGGGTCGACTCCGCCCAGGAAGCTACTGCTCAGCATGCCGTGCAGCATGTCCTCGAAGCGCCGGAACGGGTCGATGAGCGGCTCGCTCAGGGCCAGGACGGCTGGCTCGAACTGCATGATCGCTCGTGGCAGATCCGCGAGGCTCATGACCAGGCGCAGGGTGAGCAGCGCCTGGATGGCGCCGAAGCCGAGCACCGCCAGACGAGTCAGAAGCGGCATGAGCATCCAGGGAGTCTAGCGAGGCGGTGGCCCGCACGACTGCTCACCTGCAAGACCTCTGCAACTCGCTCTGCACCGCAGCCGTTGCTGCCGCCAGCGGTGAGCCATCAGGCTGATGAGCGACCCGGCGAAACGCACCCGGGCCGGCCTTCGAGCCGGTGCCAGCCGGTCGTATCCCGAGCCCATCGCGCCGCCGTGGCAGCCAGAAGGAGCAGACCGTGTCCAACGTGACAGAGAGCATCGACGTCGAGGTCCCGGTTCGGACCGCGTACAACCAGTGGACGCAGTTCGAAGAATTCCCCAAGTTCATGAACAACGTCAAGCAGATCCGCCAGCTCGACGACACCCACCTGGAGTGGACGGCGGAGTTCGCCGGCAAGGAGAAGGTCTGGCAGGCCGAGGTCACCGAGCAGAACCCGGACGAGCGCGTCGCCTGGCAGGCCGATGACGGGTCCAACGCCGGTGTCGTGACCTTTCACCGCATCGATGAGAACGTGACTCGCGTCACCGTCCAGATGGACATCGATCCTGAGGGCATCGTAGAGAATGTCGGGGATGCGCTGGGCGTGCCGGACCGCAGCGTCAAGGGCGACCTGAAGCGCTTCAAGGAATTCATCGAGAGCCGCGGTACCGAGACCGGCGCCTATCGTGGCGAGGTCGAGCAGACGTCAGTCAGCTAGGCCGGTATCTTTGATCCGACCGACCAAGGGGCACCGCGAGGTGCCCCTTTCCCTTTCTGTGAGGAGATGGACATGACCGAAGATCGCGAGCAGGACTCGATGCTGACGCCGGACGTGGCGCCGGAAGAGCCGCCGGACATGGCGCCCGACGCGCCGCCGCCGGATATGGCCCCCGACTCGACCGCGGACGATGCCGCTGATGCCGCCACACCGGGCGTCGGAAGTCCCGAGAAGGATCCCAGCGATTGGGTCACCGGCAACGAGCCGATGACCGGCCCCCAGCGCTCTTACCTGGAGACGCTCTCGCGGGAGGCGGGTGAGGATCTGGATGAGTCGTTGAACAAGGCGCAGGCTTCAGCGCGCATCGACGAGCTTCAGACCCGGACGGGCCGCGGGGCCCAGGGCAACTGACCTTCAGCCCTCGTAGAGCGCGGCATCGACCGGCGTGGGGAGACGCTCCCCGCGCAGGCCGGCCAGGAGATTAGCGGCGGCCATCTCCGCCATCCGGTCGCGCGTCATCTCGGAGGCAGACGCGATGTGCGGCACGACCAGGCAGTTGGGCAGCGTCACCAGCGGGTGGTCGGCGCGCAGTGGCTCCGGGTCGGTGACATCCAGGCCCGCGCCGAAGAGATGCCCCGACTTTAGGGCGTCGTAGAGAGCTTCGTGATCGATGACCTGGCCGCGGCTGGTGTTGATGACGATGGCGCCCGGCTTCATCTGGGCGAAGGCCGCGGCATCCAGCAGGTGGTGCGTCTCCGGCGAGAGGTTGGTATGCAGCGACACGAAGTCGCTCTCGGGCAGGAGCCGCTTCATGTCCACCGACTCGGCGCCCAGCTCCGCTTCCTCTTCAGGCGTCGCCCGGTGCACGTCGTAGTAGAGGACGCGCATCCCGAAGCCACGTGCTCGCTTGGCCATCTCGCGGCCGATGCGCCCGAAGCCGACGATGCCCAGCGTGGCGCCGTTGATGTCTCGGCCAAGGAGGAGCAGCGGACCCCACGTCTGCCATTTGTCTTCGCGCACGTAGTCATGGGCCTCGGGCAGTCGTCGGGCGACTGACATGAGCAGCGCGAAGGCCAGGTCAGCGGTCGTCTCGGTCAGCACGCCGGGCGTGTTGCCCACGGGGATGCCTCGGCGGGTGCAGGCCGGCACATCGATGTTGTCAAAGCCGACGGCGAAGTTGCTCACGACCTTCAGCTGGGGCCCGGCGGCGTCCAGCAGCTCCTCATCGACCTGGTCGGTGAGGAGCGAGAGCAGCCCCTCGACACCGGCCACACGGCGGAGCAGTTCCTCACGTGGTGGTGGCAGCTCGTCCTCCCAGAGGTCTGCGTCGGTCTGCTCCAGGACCTGACGAAGGCCAGCGTCGGGGATGCGCCGAGTGACGAGCACGCGCTGGCGGTCCGTCACGCCGGCGATGGCTCCCGTTGCCTGTCGCTGGCGGCGACCTGTGCGATGCGCTCCAGGGCTCGGCTGATGTTCTCGGGCGAGTTGGCGTAGCTGACCCGCAGGTGATCTCGACCGACCCGACCGAAGGCCGTGCCGGCCAGGCAGGCCACGCCGGCCTCGTCGAGCAGCCGGTTCGCCATCTCCGGTCCGGCCATCCCAGTGCCTGACACGTTGGGAAAGACGTAGAACGCGCCATGCGGCTTGAGACAGCGGATGCCCGGGATGGCGTCCAGGCCGTTCACGATGAGCTCTCGCCGTGCGCGGAACTCCTCGACCATCGCCTCGACATCGTCCTGCGGCCCGGTCAGCGCTTCCACGGCCGCCATCTGCGAGTGGCTGCTCGTGCAGCTCACGCTGTTGATGATGAGCCGGCTGAAGACGGGCAGTAGGTCCGGCGGCAGTATGGCGTAACCCAGCCGCCAGCCGGTCATGGCATACGTCTTGGAGAAGCCGTCGAGCACGATGGTCCGCTCGGCCATGCCGGGCAGCGCGGCGATGGAATGGTGCTCACCCTCGTACAGGATGCGGCCATAGATCTCGTCCGCCAGCACGGTGATGTCGCGCTCGGCGGCCAGGTCCGCGATGGCCCGCAGGTCCTCTTCCGTCAGTACTGAGCCGGTGGGATTGTGCGGCGAGTTGAAGATGATCAGCCGCGTGCGATCGGTCACCAGTGAACGGAGTTCCTGCACGTCCATGCGGAACTCGTTCTCTTCCCGCAGCGGGATAGGCACCGGAGTGGCACCCACGAAGCGAGTCATCGACTCGTAGATGGGGAAGCCCGGGTCGGGGTAGATGACCTCGTCGCCCGGCTGCGCCAGCGCCAGCAGCGCGTAGAACATGATGGGCTTGGCGCCGGGCGTGACGACCACGTTCTCCGGGTCCACGGCGAAGCGCTTTCGCGCTGTAGCGTCGGTGGCGATGGCCTCGCGCAAAGCGGGCAAGCCGAGGGGCGGTCCGTAGTGGGTCCAGCCCTCGTCGAGCGCGCGCTTGGCGGCCTCGCGCACGTTGGCCGGCGTGTCGAAGTCCGGCTCGCCGATCTCCAGGTGGATGACGTCGCGTCCCGTCGCTTCCAGAGCGCGGGCGCGAGCGGCGGCCTCGAAAGCGGTCTCCGTCCCGATGTCCTGCACCCGCTCGGCCAGTCTCACGCGGGCATGCTAACAAACGGCGGCGGCCCACCGGCATGGAAGATGACGGCCCGTGCGAGAATCCGGGCGTGGCCCACCGTTACTACGCGCTCGACGCTGCCAACGCTCGACTTGACGAACTGCGGCCGCTGCTGGAGCGTCTGCGCCAGGATCGTGACGCCGTCGCCGAGGCACAGCGCGACCTGACCCGCTTCCGCGAGTCCAACGGCAGCGAGGATCACGCCATGGAGCTCCAGGACCGGCAGGCACGGATCCGCGAGCTCGTGAAGCGGATGCAGCAAACGGTCGCTCGCATCGACTCGTGGGGCATCACGCTTCGCGACATCACCACGGGGCTGATCGACTTCCCCGCCCTCGCCGCCGGACGACCCATCTGGCTGTGCTGGCGGCTGGGCGAGGAAGATATCGGCTGGTGGCATGAGATCAACGACGGTTTCGGTGGCCGCCGTGCCTTGACAGATCTGGAGTAGAGGAGCGACACCTTGAGCCAGCCCGCACCCGTTGCCTCGGTCGACGTCACGACCGCCTCCCAGCGACTCGGCGGTGCGGACGAGCCGCGCCCCTTGCTCATCGACGTGCGGGAACGCGATGAGTTCACGGCACTTCGCGTCGAGGGCGCGGTGCTCATGCCGTTGAGTTCGTTCGCGGACACCTACGAACAGCTGCCGCGCGATCGCCCGTTGCTGATGCTGTGCGCCGCCGGCAAGCGCAGCCTGGCCGCCGCGGACCACCTCGCGCGGCAGGGTTTCGCCGACGTCACCAACGTCACGGGCGGCATCACCGCCTGGCGCGCCGCTGGCTTGCCCGTGCGCCACGATGCGGTGCGGCCGGGCGAAGGCGACCTGCCGACCGAAGGCGACCTGCCGGCCGAAGGCGACCTGCCGGCCAGCTGACGGATCGACCCTGACGCTGGCCGTGACGTCCCGAGACGGGAACCTCATACGGCTCCTCGCCGGAAGCTCCGCGGGCGAGCGACGGCCGGCTACCAGTCCGGGCCCAGAGCGCGAGTGGCACCTGCCGGCCCAC
>JBBJNS010000099.1:0-7824 GCA_037720745.1 Candidatus Limnocylindrales bacterium | reverse complement strand
GCGCGTTGCCGAAGCCAGCGCTCCACGACCATGCCCAGGATGGGCAGCACCACCAGCCAGTAGCCGTAGCTGGCCCAGCGGTCCAGGAACAGCACGACCAGGAAGATGGCCGCGCCGGAAACCACCATGAGCGACCAGCTCCGCACGAACACAGAGGCCAGTGCCAGGGGCGCGGCCAGGATGCGCAGCGCCGGCATGTTGAGGCTGTTCGTGGGCACCGGGTGGACCGTGGCGGCCATCTCCACGGAGCGCAGGAAGCTGGCCGGTCCCCAGACGAGCAGCGGGCTCCACAGCACCCCGCTGATGCCCACCAGCGCGACTGCGGCCGCTACGCCGCCGTAGCCCATGGCCGCCGGGAACCAGGCCAGGCAGTAGGGCTTCACCGCCGCTGCCACGGCCAGCAACGCGCCGCCACTCACGCGGTGATGCTCCAGCGTGACCAGTCCGGCCATCAGCAGGAAACCCGGCAGCATGTCGTTGATGCCGGACGTACCCAGCAGCGCCACGAAGAGGAAGCCAGCGAAGATGCCCAGCGTCAGGAAGCTGCGCGTCAGTGCCAGCACGACCATCGTGCCCGTCGCTGCCAGTACCTCGCCGTGGACGCGCAGCGCGGAGGTGAGCAGGGCCAGCGGACCGTAGACGTAGGGTGATCCGGGCGGCTCCGACACCGCGTAGCCGATGCCGTAGGGATTCCCGCCGGCCAGCACCGTGTCCAGCGCGGCACGGCCCACGATGAGCTGATCGGCTGTCTCGGGTATGGCCGCCAACACCCAGCGCAGCCAGAAGCCCCCGGCGGCGATACTCAACCCGACCAGCACGGGGCGGTGCCGCAGCAGGACCGCGGCCGGCACGGCCGCCAGCGCCAGCCACGCCTCAGTGAGCCCTCCTCCAGCGGCAAGGTTGGCGGTCATCGCCCCCAGGATGGCGAAGGCCGCCACGCCCATCAGCGCCATGATCATGTCGCGCCGCGCGACCCGCTCCGTGACGGCCGGATGCGAGCCAGGCAAGGGAGGCGGAAGGAGCGTCAGGGCCGGACGGCGCTCCAGTAGCGCTCGGCGGAGCCCTCCACGCCACCAGCCAGGGCCACGCGCGCGTGATACCCGGCGAGGTCATCGAGCATGCCTTGGTCACTCTGGAAGAGCCTCGTGACCTGGCTGGCATACAGGCGCAGGCCGGCGGCCTTCTGCTCCATGACCTCGGTGATATCGCTGTAGCGGGCCTCGAGGGACATGCCCGGTGGCAGCTCGAATGATGCATCGAAGTCTTCCGGGCCGCGGAAGTCGGACCACCAGGCGTAAGGGAAGTCCTCGTAGAAGGTGAGCCGCCCGACCATCTCCGTCGGCGGCATGACCCAGCGACGCTCGTCGCCCAGCATGGCCAGGCCGATGTCGCGGCAGAGCTGATGGTCCACGTGGCCACCGACGGCCATCGGGAAATAGACCATCTGCGGCTCCAGGCGGAGGATCTCCTGGCGCACCAGATCGTACGGCGGCGGGTCGTCGGGGCGCACCTCGCCCAGCAGCTCTTCGTCTCCCTCGTAGCCGCGGTAGACCGCGTCCGGCAGGTCCAGCCAGACAAGGGATGCCGTGAGCAGCCAGGCGTAGCGCTCGTCCTCCGCCTTGCGGATCTCCGTCGCGTCGGCCGCTGCGAAGTCGATGACCTCCGCGGATCCCTGGCCGCCCACCGAGTCAGCGATGGGCCGCAGGTCGGTCTCCTCATTGGTCACGTTGGCGCTGCGTGTCCACGAGGATCGCTGCCAGAACTGTCGAGCCTGGGTGTTGGCGCGCTCCTGGGTCACGGCGATGCGCTCGGGCTCTGCCATCCAGGGCATCGCGCCGCCGGCGTCGGGCAGGACCGGGTAGTCGTTGGCGATGTTGGAGCGGCGGAAGGCCTCGTAATCGGGCCACATCGCCTTGGAGCCGAAACCGAGGGCCGTGCGCTGGTATTCGCTGAGATCCCCGTCCTGGCGCGGGCCGCCGGAGAAGACCGACACGATGGTCACGTTCTGGCCCAGCTCGCGCAGGCTGGCGATCAAGCCGCCGCAGGACAGCGCCGCGTCATCGGGGTGCGGTGCGATGAAGACGTGCGTCACCGGGCGAGGATAGCAGCGACCGAAGTCGCGGCGCTCATCCTCCTGCGAACCCGTAGCGACCCAGCAGCGGTACGAACACGCACGGCTCGAGCGGTCGTCTGATGAGCCCGTCGGCGGTCCGTTCGATGACCGTGAGCCACTGCTGATCGCGTGGCCCGAGGGGGATGACCCGGCGACCGCCGAGCGCCAGCTGGTCGGTCAGCGGGACCGGTGCCTCGGGGGCGGCGGCTGCCACCATGATCCCGGCGTACGGCGCGCACGGCGCGTAGCCCTCGCTGCCGTCACCCAGCACCACCTCCACGGGATAGCCCAGTGCCTGGAGTCGGGCGCGCGCCTCACCGGCCAGCGCTTCGTCGCGTTCGATGGACACCACGACCGCGCCAGCGGCAGAGAGGACGGCGGCCTGGTATCCGGAGCCCGTGCCCACGTCCAGGACGAGCGGCCCCCGCTGGTCGCCCAGCCGGGGCAGACCGGGGAGGTCCAGGGCCTCCGTCATCCGCGCGACCATGTACGGCTGAGAGATGGTCTGCCCGCTGAGGATGGACAGGGCGCCGTCGTCGAAGGCGCGAGCGCTCATCTCCTCGGCGACGAAACGCTCCCGCGGCACCTCCCGCATGGCGCGCAGGACGTCAGGCTGCCGGACACCTCTGCGCTCGATCTGGTCGGCGACCATCCGTGCGCGGCGTTCCGAAGCGGAAGCCACCCCTGCGGCGACTCAGCTCCCGGCCGGTGATGGCGACCCGGAAGAGGGGCTGCCAGAGGGCGACGCGCTCGGGCTTCCTGCTGGCGAAGCGCTCGGGCTGGCGGCGGGCGATGCGCTGGGGCTTCCCGCGGGCGATCCAGTCGGGCCGTCGGCGGGCGATGCGCTCGGGCTTCCCGCGGGCGACACGCTGGCGCTGGCCTCCGGCGATGCGCTCGGACTGGCGTCCGGCGAAACGCTGGGGCTGGCGACGGGAGAGCCCGACGGGCTGGTCCCGGGCGAAACGCTCGGTGCCGGGGGACGGCTGGGTCGCGGGCTGCGATCGGGAGTGAGCAGACCAGACCCTCCGAACAGGATGGCGTAGGCGAAGATGGCTGCGAAGACGGCCACGATGGCGCCCACGAAGTACTTGGAGAGGCGATCGTCGACGTAGGGCAGCTCGTCGCTGCCGACCGGCTGGGTGAGCTTGCTGTCAGTCGATGCCGCAGGAGCGGTGAGGGTCGGGTCTGCCTCGGTGCGCTCCGCCTGGGAGGCCGGCGCATCGGACGGCTCGACCCCCGTGGTCGCCGGCTCTTCCCGCTCGGTCCGAAACTGGTCGTCTTTGCGCGGCGGGTCATCCGGGTGTGGGCGCTGGGTCATCCGTCCTCCGTGGTGTGGGCAGCGCGATTATGGCCGAGCCTGCCTCAGGCGTCCCGGACGTGCGGCAGGAACCAGGCCACGACCGCCGATCCGACGGTGATCGCCCCAGCCGCGGCGATCACGCCACCAACGGGGAAGACCTCGGCGGCCACGCCGGCCACGGCCATGGCGCCCATCATCGCGCTGAAGACGAGCGTCGAGCGGAACGCCACCACGCGTCCCATATAGCCCTCCGGCGTGTGCTCCGCGAAGAGCGTCTGGGAGGGGATCACGTAGACCAGGTTGCCGATGCCGATGACGACCGCCGCCATCAGGGCCACGAAGAGCTGACCGGTGACCCCCAACACGATGGTGGAGACGCCCATCAGCATGAAGCCGGCCACGACCATGCGCCCCTTGCCGAAGCGGAGGCCGATGAGTCCCACGGCCACGCCGCCCACCAGGTTGCCCAGTCCGATGGCCGTCTCCAGCGCCGCGAAGCGCAGCTCCCAGCCGATGGGGCCGTCCTCCAGCGCATCCCGTGCGTAGACCGCCACGAGCGCGATAGTGGCACCGATAGAGAGTTGCGCGAAGGTGCTGACGACGGTGTTCTGGAACAGGATGGGCTGGCGACGCAGCATGTGCCAGCCCTCCTTCATCTCGGAGCCGAACGTGCGCAGGGCGCCGGCCGCCCGCTCAGCGCCGATGCGTACCGCCGGCGGGATGGAGATGCTGGCGATGAGCAGCGCGCTCACGAGATACGTCGCGCCGTCCACCCAGAAGGCCAGCTCCAGCTGAGCGCCCAGCACCCCCACGAAGAGGCCGGCCAGGGGGTAACCCATGATGTCCGCCATGGTCTCGCCCGTCCAGGTCGCGCTGTTGGCGGCCAGCAGGTCGTCCCGGTGGACGATCCTGGGCACCACGGCCGCCTTGGCCGGACGGAAGAACAGGCTCACGGCGGTGATGGCGAAGACCAGCGGATAGACCAGGATGATGTCGATGCTGGCCGCGACCGGGATGGCCAGCACCAGTGCCGCCCGGATCACATCGGAGGCGACCATCACGCGCTTCTGGTCCCAGCGATCCACGAAGGTGCCGGCGATGGGCCCCACCACCAGGTTGGGCAGCATCGCAGTGAGGAAGATGAGGGCCGTGGCCAGCACGGAGTCCGTGACGCTCAGGACCATCACGCCCAGCGCCACCTGATGAAGGCGGTCGCCGAACATGCTGAGCGTCTGGCCCAGCCAGAAGGCGCTGAACCTGGCGTCCAGCGCAAGCCGGACGTAGGGGTGCTCCCGGACTCGTCGCCGCATGTCCGGCCTTGCCGCGGCCTCGGACGCCGCAGCGGAGCCGGCCGCCGTCCCCTCGATCCCGAGCGGCGCGGACATGGGCAGTCCCGGCCCCATGCCACCGCCCAGGACCATCGGCCGGTCGAAGGCCCCTGTCGGTAGGGGTTCGGCGTCGGGCTTGCCGCGCCAGAGCGAGACGCCGGCGGGACCCGGCACCGGATCGCCGCGCAGCAGCGTGCTGAAGATGAACCAGCCCAGGCCGATGGCGATGAGCACGTCGCCCAGGCTGCTCACGGTGGCCAGGAAGGGGAGCGGGATGGGGATGATCTCGCCCAGCGGCCCGGCCTGGAGAAGGAAGCCAAGGTCCAGGGCCGCCGGCAGGACGACCTGGAAGGCTGGTTGCAGGTCCGCAGGTCCCAGGCCGGCGGCGGCCATGGAGGGCAGGTAGACGGGCATGAAGCCGCCGTTGACGGTCACCGCGATGCCGTTGGCAGCGACTCCCAGCGCGGCCAGGGACAGGCCGGGATGCCGCCGGTTGAGCCACAGCGCGACGCTGAGCACGCCGAAGGCGATCGCGAAGAGGGGCGCTCGCAACAGGTCCACCAGCGCCACGTCCGCGGCGATGGCCGCCTGCGTCCCGAAGCGCACGATGACGGCCACCAGGATGAGCAACGCGAACCGGAGCCGGACGTTGATGAGGTCGGCGGGACGGCCGCCCAGCAGCAGTCCCAGCAGAAGGCCTGCGACTGCCCCGAGGAGGATCACCGGGCAGGCTGCCGCTGCTCTGAGGGGTGGCTGGAGGGGCGCCGCGCCTGGGTACGACAACGCCCGGGGCGTGAGGGAACGCCACGGCTCATGGGTCTACGGTACCGTCCCGGATGGCCGCCGCGCCTGCCAGGGCGGCACGCGAGCCCCTCGCCGGCCGGGCTGGGCTTCAGCGCCGGTCGCCCGCCTGCGTGTGAAGGAGGCCGCCCTTCGTGCGCGACGCCGCCACCTGGCCCAGGACCGGGATGGGCTTATGCATCGGCGCCGGCTCCCGGCTGGCCGATGCCGTCCCAGCCGCCCACTGGGTCCTCCCGAAGGCTTCGATGACCCGTGGATCGAACTGGATGCCGCTGTACTTGTGCAGCTCTGCGGTGGCCTGCGCGTGCGTAAGCGGGATGGGCCGGTACGGGCGTGAGGCGGTCATGGCCTCGAACGCGTCGGCCACATGGAGGATCCGCGCGAGGAAGGGGATCTGGTCACCGATGAGGCGGTCCGGGTACCCGGAACCGTTGTACCACTCGTGGTGATGGCGGATGATCTTTAGCTCCGGAGCGAGCTTCTTGACGCCCATCAGGATCTCCTCACCCTTGACGGGGTGCTCGTTCATGAGCATCCGCTCCGCGCGGTCCAGGCGTCCTGGCTTGAGCAGCACGGCGTCGCGCACACCGATCTTCCCGATGTCATGGAGCAGACCGCCCCACTCCAGATGCTCCAGCTCCGCCTCGCTGCAGTTCATGGCCTTGCCGATGTCCGTGGCGATGGTGGAGACATGCTCGCTGTGCTTGGCGGTGGACGGATCGCGCGCATCGATGGCGGAGGCCAGAGCGCGCACCGTCTGGGTGAACATGTCGCGCAGCTCCACCACGCTCTGATAGGAGGCCCGCGTGGTGTACAGCGGCAGGGCGAAGATCAGGATGCTCAGCGGCCCGACATTTAGGTACGCATCGGCCATCAGCCAGGCGAGGGGAGCAAGGCCGACGAGAGCCAGCCCGAACGCCTTGCCGTCAGCAAGAAGCAGTCCCTTCATGGGACGGCCGTCGCGAAGGGAGATGGCGGCCGCGACCAACAGCTGGTTCAGGGAGTAGTAGACGCCGCCCGCCGCGACCACCGCGGTCAGCGCTGGCAACGACGCCGTCTGGTACGGACCCTGGGCAACTAGGTGGAAGACCAGCGCTGCGGCCACGGCCGGCACTATGCACGCAGCGTGGTTGTACAGCGTGCCGTACCACGGAACCCTGCCGCGAACCTCTCTCAACTCTGTGGATCCAACCAACGCCACGATGGCGGCAGCTCCTGGGCCGCCTAACGCACAGACAGCGATCATCGGCGCAAGGCTCACACTGACAATTTGCCCGCGCGGGGTGCGAACCGAGTGCGTCGATGCGGCAAGGGTGACCAGGCTCCAGAACAAGAGGCCGGGGAAGCCGACGTTTCCGCCATCGAGGGTCAATGGGATTGGCCAAAGGAACCAAGAAACGGCCAGCAGGCTGGCGGCCAAGCCGATGACGACAACGAGCAGAAGCTCTAGGGATCTCGACACAGCGATAGGTTGAACTCCGGGGCGGGAAATGAGTATGGAGGTGCTCGCCGCACCTCCATACCGGACTTTGGTACCTACTCGGTGCTGGTACCGACTACATCGCCTTCAGACTCGCACTACCGCTGACAACTATGCCAATCAGGGTAGCCGTGAGGAAGACAATCCTCAGCAGTCGGTCTCGCACCGCCTCTACCAGGCCTTGCCGCTCATGTTTGGGTCCATGCCCTTCCTCCATTCCGCTGACCTTCAGCGATGCCGAAAGTCGGCCTACGGTGATGGTCGGTCGGGTGCACTAACCGCTCGGCTTCGCCCCAAGTGCCCAGTTCAGGCGAAGCTTCCACGCGTCCGAGTCTCTAGCCATGTCCTCCTAGTACCCGGGTACCAGGTGACTGCCAGACCGTAGCCTTGTTCGGAGGTAGCGACCATAGGCATATCGACGTACGGCTCCGACGACGCATCCAACGGCCCCCGCCTAGAGGGTGCTCGCCGAACGGACGACGTGGACGGTTAGACCGGAGCGTGTGATGGAGGGCGAGCTGGCGCCGAGGCGGATCTTCTCCACGCCCAGACGCCGGTAACGCAGCCGCCGAGTCGCGCCGGGTGGCCGGCTCGCTGGAGACGGACCGGCTCGTGCGGCGGTACCCGGACCGGCACCGGGCGGCCAATCACGTCCTGCCCGAGGCGCGCCGGCTCGTCGCCCAGACCAACGTCGAGCGGGCGATCTTGCACCGCGACGCAGCGGCCACCGCCAGCGCGACCGACCCGCCCCTGGACGCGGCGATCCGCGCCCGCTACCCGGCAAGCAAGGGGCTGCGCGACA
>JBBJNS010000012.1:0-26580 GCA_037720745.1 Candidatus Limnocylindrales bacterium | reverse complement strand
TGGCCGCACCGTGGGTGCCGGCGCCATCACCCAGATCCTGGCCTAGCACGATGGCACGGCAGCGCATCCGGATCCGCCTCAAGGCATACGACCACCGGCTGCTGGATCAGTCCGCTCTCCAGATCGTGGAGACGGCCCAGCGCACGGGTGCCGACGTCGTCGGCCCCGTGCCGCTGCCGACCCGGATCGAGAAATTCACCGTCCTGCGTTCCCCGTTCATCGACAAGGACTCCCGTGAGCAGTTCGAGATCCGCACCCACAAGCGGCTCATCGACATCTTGGATCCCTCGTCGAAGACGGTCGACGCCCTGATGCGACTCTCGCTTGCCGCGGGCGTCGACATCGAGATCAAGATGTGATGCGCAAGAACGACATCGGGATCCTCGGCCGCAAGGTGGGCATGACCCAGATCTTCGCCGAAGACGGCACGATGGTGCCGGTCTCGGTGGTGTCCGTCGAGCCCAACACCGTGACCGCGCTGCGGACGGTGGAGCGAGACGGCTATACAGCCGTGCAGGTCGGCGCGGGCACGGCCCGTAAGCTCACGAAGCCGCGACTGGGCCAGCTCAAGGGACTGCCGCGGGTGCGTAACGCGCGCGAGTTCCGCCTCGATGACGCGTCCGGCTACGAGATCGGTCAGACGCTGGACGTGAGTCTCTTCACGGCGGGTGACAGCGTCGACGTCACCGGCGTCTCCAAGGGCAAGGGCTTTGCTGGCACCATCAAGCGCCATCACTTCCGCCGCGGTCCGGAGACACACGGTTCCGACTCTCACCGCCAGCCCGGCTCCATCGGTGGCGGCACCAGCCCCGGCAAGGTCTTCAAGGGCACGCCCATGGCTGGCCGCATGGGCAATGACCGCGTGACCGTCAAGCAGGCACAGATAGTTCGCGTCGACGCGGAGCGCGCCCTGCTGCTCGTCAAGGGGCCCGTGCCCGGGCCGCGCAACTCGCTGATCATGGTCAGGAAGACTTAGCCGATGCCCAGCACGACGCTCTACACCAAGACCGGCGCAGAAGCCGGCACGGTCGACTTGCCCGAGGCGCTGTTCGCGGCGCCCATAAACGAGGCCGTGATGCATCAGGCCGTGGTGGCCCAGCTAGCCGGGCGACGGACCGGTACGGCCGATACCAAGACGCGCGGCGAGGTCCGTGGTGGCGGCAAGAAGCCGTACCGCCAGAAGGGCACCGGGCGCGCCCGTCAGGGCACGCCCACTGCGCCGCACTACGCCGGCGGCGGCGTGGTCTTCGGGCCGCATCCGCGCAGCTACGTGCAGCGCCTGCCCAAGCGCATGAAGCGGGCCGCGCTGGTCGGCGCGCTGACGGCCAAGTTCGGCGACGGCGCCATCCGCGTCGTCCAGGACCTGGCCCTGGACGCCATCCGGACGCGCGACCTGGTGGGCTACCTGGCCGCGCTGCAGGCGGCCGGCCGTATCCTCGTGGTGGCCAACGGCAAGGACGAGCGGCTGGAACTTTCGGCGCGCAACGTGCCCGGCGTGATCATCATCCGGGCCGACTCGCTGAACATCGTGGACGTGCTGAACGCCGATGTGGTGCTCATCACCGAGCCGGCGCTGCCGACCATGGCGGAGGTGTACGCATGACGCTCGAGGCAGCGCAGATCGTCCTTCGCCCGGTCATCAGCGAGAAGTCGATGGACCAGACACAGCGCGGCAAGTACACCTTCGCGGTCCACGACGAAGCCAATAAGTTCCAGATCGCGGATGCCGTCGAGACCCTCTTCCAGGTCACGGTGCTGGAGGTAAACGTCCTCACGACCAAGCCCAAGGAGAAGACGCGCGGCCGTCGCAAGGGGCGCCAGAAGGGGTATACCTCACCCTGGAAGAAGGCCGTGGTCACGGTCGGGCCCAACGACAAGATCGAATTCTTCGAGGGGGTCTGACGATGCCGCTTCGCAGCTACAAGGCGACCTCGCCGGGGATGCGTCAGATGACGCGCTCCACGTTCGAGGAGATCACCACCACCAAGGCGCACAAGCCGCTGCTCGAGTCGCAGAAGCGCGGCTCCGGTCGCAACTCCCAGGGTCGTCTCACGGTGCGCCACCGCGGCGGCGGCGAGAAGCGTGCCTATCGGCGCATCGACTTCCGGCGCGACAAGTGGGACGTGCCCGCCCGCCTGGCGACCATCGAGTACGATCCCAACCGCTCGGCGCGCATCGGGCTGCTGCACTACCACGACGGCGAGAAGCGCTACATGCTCGTGCCGCACGGCCTGCGCGTGGGCGACACAGTGGTGGCCGGCGCGAACGTCGACGCGCGCGTGGGCAACGCCCTGCCGCTGTCGGGTATCCCGCTGGGCACGCAGCTGCACAACATCGAGCTGGTGCCCGGCAAGGGTGGTCAGATCGTTCGGTCGGCCGGCGCCTCGGCACAGCTGCTGGCCAAGGAAGGCGATCAGGCCCAGGTGCGGCTGCCCTCCGGCGAGGTGCGCCGCGTGCCGCTGCGCTGCATGGCCACCGTCGGCCAGGTGGGTAACCTCGACCACGAGAACCAGAACATCGGCAAGGCCGGTCGTGCACGGCACATGGGCAAGCGGCCCGAGGTGCGCGGCGTGGTCATGAATCCGCGGGACCACCCCCACGGTGGCGGTGAGGGCAAGTCGCCCACGGGCATGCCGCCCAAGACGCCTTGGGGCCAGCCGGCCATGGGGCACCGCACCCGACGCAACAAGACCACCGGGAGGGTCATCGTGCGCTCCCGCCATCGGAAGAGCTAGGCCAGGAGGGCTGAGATGTCTCGATCCCTCAAGAAGGGACCGTTCGTCGAGGCGCGACTCCTCGGTCGCGTACAGACGATGAACAAGCGCAATGAGAAGAAGGTGCTCAAGACCTGGTCGCGGGCGAGCGTCATCTTCCCCGATTTCATCGGCCACACGGTGGCCGTCTACAACGGCAGGAAGCACATCCCGGTCTACGTGACCGAGAACATGGTCGGCCACCGACTCGGAGAGTTCTCGCCCACCCGCACCTTCCGCGGGCACGGCAAGAGCACCGAGCGCTCGACCTCGTTGAAGTAGGAGGACTCATGCGAGTCTCCGCCACCGCGAAATACGTCCGCCGCTCGACGCGCAAGACCCGGCTGGTCACGCAGGCCATCGTGGGCAAGCGCGTCGAGGATGCCACGGCCATGCTCCACTTCATGCCCCAGGGCGCTGCCAAGGAGGTGGCCAAGGTGCTGAAGAGCGCGGCCGCCAACGCCGAGAACAATCACGACCTCTCGCTCGACGACCTGTTCGTCGCCGAGGCCATCGCCAATGAAGGACCGACCATGAAGCGCTGGCGGCCGCGCGCCCAGGGGCGCGCCTTTCCCATCCACAAGCCCATGACCCACGTGACCGTCACGGTCGAGAACAGAGAGGTCCGCTGATGGGTCACAAGGTCCACCCCTACGGCTTCCGGCTGGGCATCTCCCGGACCTGGAATGCCAAGTGGTACGCCGATCGCGACTACACGGCGCTCCTCACGGAGGACATGACCATCCGGCGGCTGATGACCCGGCGCCTGGCCAACGCCAGCGTTTCCATGGTCGAGATCGAGCGCGGCATCAACCACGTGACGGTCACCGTCCACACCGCCAAGCCGGGCATCGTCATCGGCAAGGGCGGCGCCAACGTCGAGGCGCTGCGCCAGCAGATCGGCCGCCTCACCACGCGCAAGGTCAAGCTGGAGATCAAGGAGATCCGCCAGCCGGAGCTGGACGGCATGTTGGTGGCTTCCAATATCGCCCAGCAGCTGGCTCGCCGTATCGCCTTCCGCAAGGCCATCAAACAGTCCATCCAGCGCACCATGAAGGCCGGCGCCAAGGGCGTGAAGATCCAGGTCTCCGGTCGACTGGGCGGTTCCGAGATGGCCCGTCGCGAGTGGGACAAGGACGGCCGCATCCCCCTGGGCACGCTGCGCGCCGACATCAGCTACGGCCAGGTCCACGCGCACACGACCTATGGGCGCATCGGCGTCAAGGTCTGGATCTACCGTGGCGACATCATCCCCGAGCGGCAGCTGCCCAACGAGGCCACGGCCGCCGCCGCCGCGGCAGGAGCGGCCTGACATGTTGATGCCCCGCCGAGTCAAGCATCGCAAGGTCATGCGCGGCCGCATGAGCGGTATGGCCAAGGGCGGCACATCCATCGCCTTCGGCGAGTACGGGATGATGACCGAGGAACCGGCCTGGATCACCAGCCGCCAGATCGAGGCGGCACGGCGAGCCATGACTCGCTACGTCAAGCGTGGCGGCAAGATCTGGATCCGCGTCTTCCCGGACAAGCCCGTGACCAAGAAGCCGGCCGAGGTGCGCATGGGCTCCGGCAAGGGCGCCCCGGACCACTGGGTGGCCGTGGTCCGTCCCGGCCGCATCCTCTTCGAGATGGCTGGTGTGCCAGAGGCCGAGGCGGCCGAGGCGATGCGCCTGGCCAGCCACAAGCTGCCCGTGGACGTCAAGTTCATCGTGCGCGAAGGAGCCGGCGATGGACATCGTTAAGGCTCGTACCCTGAACGACCAGGAACTCGATGTGGAGCTCTCGGCAGCTCGCCGACAGCTCTACGACCTGCGTTTCCAGCTGGCCACGCGCCAGCTCACCGACTACAGCCAGATCTCGCGGTCCCGGCGCTCCATCGCCCGGCTGCTGACCGTCCAGACGGAGCGTGCACGCGCCGCGCGGACGACAGCCGCGAGCGGGGCGCCCGTCGGCGCCGGAGGAGAGCGATGACCGCGGTCGAGGTCCGCACACGGGCGAAGCGCAAGGAGAAGGTCGGACGCGTCGTGTCCGACAAGATGGACAAGACCATCGTGGTCTCGGTGGAGCGCCTGTCGCGGCACCGACTCTACAAGCGTGTCGTCCGCCTGACCACGAAGTTCAAGGCTCATGACGAGGCCAACGAGGCGCGCCTCGGTGACACCGTGCGCATCGAGGAGTCGCGGCCACTGAGTGCCACCAAGCGGTGGCGCATGATCGAGATCGTGCAGCGGGCCGGCGAGGGAGCCACCGATACGGTGGCCGGCGAGGAGCCGGAGACCTCGGCGGTCATCCACATGGCTGCCCACCCGGGTCGCGTTGATGCGGCTGCCCCTGACGAGGCGGACGAGCGCGCCCAGGAGGTGCCCGCGTGATCCAGGCCAGCAGCCGGCTCAAGGTGGCTGACAACACCGGCGCGCGCACGATCGAGTGCATCCGTGTCCTGGGCCGCTCACAGAAGCGCACGGCGGGCGTGGGCGACGTGATCGTGGCCAGCGTCAAGCAGGCCATCCCCAACGCGGCGGTCAAGAAGGGCGATGTGGTGCGCGCCGTGGTGGTGCGCACGAACAAGGAGTTCGGCCGTCCCGACGGCTCCTTCATCCGCTTCGATGAGAACGCGGCGGTGCTCATCAACAATCAGGGCAATCCACGCGGGACGCGCATCTTCGGCCCGGTCGCACGCGAGCTGCGTGACCGCAACTACATGAAGATCATCTCGCTTGCTCCGGAGGTGCTGTGATGGCGCGAAGACCGGTCGCTCCCCGAGCGACGCACGTGCCCGACCTGCGCAAGGGCGACCAGGTACTCGTGCTCACCGGCAAGGATGCCGGCAAGCGCGGCACCGTCGAGCGCATGGACAAGCCGGACCGGGTGCTCATCGACGGCATCAACGTCGCCAAGCGTCACACCAAGGCTCAGCCACCGCGGCCCGACCGGGCCGGTCGCATGCCTAAGGCGCAGCAAGGCGGCATCCTGGAGATCGCCCGCCCGGTCAACGCAAGCAACGTGATGATCGTCTGTCGCGCCTGCGACACACCGACCCGCGTCCGACATCAGAAGGCGGCCGACGGCCGCAGCGTGCGCATCTGCCGCCGCTGCGGCGAGACGTTGACCCGCGTGGAGAACACCCAGTCGTGAGCAATGCCCTTCGCCAGCGCTACCTCGAGGAGGTCGCGCCCGCGCTCCAGAAGGAGTTCGGGTACGTCAACTCCATGCAGGTGCCGCGACTCCAGAAGATCGTCATCAATATCGGCCTGGGCGAGGCTCTTCAAAACGCCAAGGCCCTCGACGCGGCAGCGGGCGACCTGTCGCTCATCACCGGCCAGAAGCCCATCGTGACCCGCGCCAAGCGTTCCATCGCACAGTTCCGGCTGCGCACCGGCAACGCCATCGGCGTCAAGGTGACGCTCCGCGGCGAGCGGATGTGGGACTTCCTGGAGCGGCTCATCCGCGTCTCGCTGCCGCGCATCCGCGACTTCCGCGGGGTGCCCTCGCGTTCCTTCGACGGGCGCGGGAACTACTCGCTGGGATTACGCGAGCAGCTCGCCTTTCCCGAGATCGATTACGACAAGGTCGACCGCCTGCGAGGGCTCGAAGTGAGCATCGTGACGTCGGCCACGACCGACGAGGAGTCCAAGCGATTGCTGGCACTCCTCGGCATGCCCTTCGCCGGCTGACGGCGCGAGGAGGAGCGACCGATGGCCAAGAAATCCCTTATCGCCAAGGCGAAGCGCACCCAGCGCTTCGAGGTGCGCGAGTACTCCCGCTGCACGATCTGTGGTCGCGCCCGGGCCTATATGCGCCGCTTCGCGATGTGCCGCATCTGCTTCCGGGAGCGGGCCCTGCTGGGCGAGCTGCCGGGCGTCACCAAGTCAAGCTGGTAGACCCATGAACATCTCCGATCCCATCGCCGACATGCTCACGCGCATCCGGAACGCCTCGCAGGCGCGCCATGAGGAGGTCCTCGTGCCTGCCTCGCGCACCAAGTTGGCGATCGCCAAGATCCTCCGCGAGGAGGGTTTCATCGAAGAGTTCAGCGAGGGCCAAGAGGGTCCCATGGCCGTCCTCCGGCTGAAGCTGAAGTACGTGGGCAAGGTGCCCGTCGTGAGCGGCCTGAAGCGCGTCTCCAAGCCCGGTCTCCGTGTCTACGCGGCCAAGACGGACATCCCGCGCGTGCTGGGTGGCCTGGGCATCGTCATCGTCTCCACCAGCCGGGGCATCATGACCGGCAGTCAGGCCCGCAAGGGCCAGCTGGGCGGCGAAGTCCTGGCCATGGTCTGGTAGCGGCATGTCACGTATCGGTCGTCTGCCCATCACCGTTCCACAGGGCGTGGACGTCACGCTCGACGGGGAGCGCATCACGGTCAAGGGCCCGCGCGGCGAGTTGTCGCGCGAGCTGGTACCCGAGATGCATGTCGTTCAGGAGGACGGCGCGCTGCGCGTCGAGCGTCCCAACGACGAGAAGCGCTCACGCGCGCTGCACGGCCTCACGCGTACGCTCGTGGCCAACATGGTCATCGGCGTGACCGATGGCTACCGCAAGGGCCTGGAGATCACGGGAGTGGGCTATCGTGCCCAGCTGGTCGGTCGCAAGCTCCAGCTCAACCTTGGCTACAGCCATCCGGTGGAGATCGATCCGCCAGCGGGCATCGCCTTCGAGATCGAGAATCCCACCCGTCTGGCCGTGACCGGCATCGACAAGGAGCTGGTCGGCCATGTGGCCGCCCGCATCCGCGCCACCCGCAAGCCGGAGCCCTACAAGGGCAAGGGCGTGCGCTACGCCGGCGAGGTCATCCGCCGCAAGGCCGGCAAGGCCGGCAAGATCGGCGGCAAGAAGTAGTCCAACGGCTCCTCGACGGGGCCAGCTGACCGGGTCCGCGTCATCGCGGCCCCGGAACCAAGGAGAGAACCACCATGGCCCTGGCTCCCAGCCGCAGTGCCGCCCGCCAGAAGCGACACGACCGCATCCGCCTCACCGTCGAGGGGTCGCAGGTACGCCCGCGCCTGGCGGTCTTCCGCAGCCTGAACCAGATCTACGCCCAGGTCATCGACGATTCGGTCGGGCGCACGCTCGCTTCGGCCTCGTCGATGGAGCGCGAGATGCGCTCCGCATCGGGCTCCAAGAGCGAACGGGCTCGCCGGGTGGGCACGCTCATCGGGGAACGCGCCCGCGAGGCAGGCGTGAGCAAGGTGGTCTTCGACCGGGCCGGTAATCGCTACCACGGACGGATCCGCGCGCTGGCCGATGCCGCCCGCGAATCTGGCCTGGAATTCTGAGACCGAGAGGAGCCTCATGGCACGCATCGACCCGACCAAGCTGACGCTCGAAGAACGCGTCGTCCAGATCAACCGAGTGGCGAAGGTGGTCAAGGGCGGCCGGCGCTTCAGCTTCAGCGCGGTCGTCGTCGTGGGCGATGGCGCAGGCCATGTCGGCGCGGGCCTGGGCAAGGCCGGCGAGGTCCCCGAAGCCATCCGCAAGGGCGTCGAAGACGCCAAGAAGAATCTCATCCGGGTACCCATGGTGGGCACCACAGTGCCGCACGAGGTGCGCCAGCAGTTCGGTGCCAGCACGGTGCTCCTGAAGCCAGCCTCGCAGGGCACGGGCGTCATCGCCGGTGGTTCGGTGCGGGCGGTGGTCGAGGCGGCTGGCGTTCGGGACATCCTGTCCAAGTCGCTCGGTTCCAACAACCCGGTCAACGTGGTGCGTGCCACGGTCGAGGCGCTGCGCAACATGCACAGTGCCGAAGAACTGTCGGCACGTCGTGGTCGGACGCTGCGCATCCACATCCCGGGACAGCCCTCCAGCACGAATGGGGAGGTCGGCGATGGCCGCTGAGCTGCGCGTGACGATGCGCAAGAGCATCGTGGGCACCACCCGGGCAGCCCGCGGCACGGTCCGCGCCCTGGGCTTGAAGCGCATCGGCCACACGGTCGAGATCCCCGATAACCCCGCCACGCGCGGCATGGTGCGTGCCGTGCGCTACCTCGTCACGTTCGAAGAAATGGCAGGCGACAAGGCCGCGCCTCGCGCGCGACGTGGCCGCGACACCAAGCAGGAGACCTCACCGTGAAGCTCCATGACCTGAAGCCGGCTCCGGGTTCCCGCAAGGAGCGTACCCGGGTGGGTCGCGGCATCGCCGCCGGCAAGGGCAAGACCGCCGGCCGCGGCACCAAGGGCCAAAAGGCCCGGGCGGGCGGCTCCATCCCCGCCTGGTTCGAGGGTGGCCAGACGCCGCTTCAGATGCGCGTGCCCAAGTTGCGTGGGTTCAAGCCGCGTGACCGCGTCGAGTACCAGGTCGTCAATGTGGGGCGGATCTCGGCCTATGCAGCGGCCGGGCGATTCGGCGTGGAGCTGGAGTCGGGCGGCTCCCGCGATGCCGGCGGCGACCCGGTCACGGTCAACGTGGAGGTCCTGCGACGGGCCGGCCTCGTCAGCTCCGAGCGTAAGCCGGTCAAGGTGCTGGGCAGTGGCGACGTGACGGAGAAGCTGTTCGTGGCCACCGACGCCGTCACGCGCAGCGCACGGCAGAAGATCGAGGCGGCCGGTGGCTTCGTGCAGCTCCTGGCACCCGAGAAGAAAGCGGCGACCGACGCCGAGCTCCAGACCGACGCCGAGCCCCGGACCGACGCGGAGCCTCAGACCGACGCGAAGCCCGAGATCGACCCCGAGGGCGACACGACGACCGCTCCCGAGGGGCGTGCTGGCGCCACTGACGCCGAGCCGGCGGACCTCTAGTCGTGTTCGACGCGCTGATCAATGCCATCCGCACGCCGGACATCCGGCGCCGGCTGCTCTTCGTGGCGGGAATGCTCGTCATCTACCGGGCACTGGGACACGTGCCCGTGCCCGGCATCGACCGTGACGCGCTCGATCAGTTCCTGGGTGGTCAGCCCTTCCTGCAGCTGATCAACCTCTTCTCCGGCGGCGGGCTGGCTGACCTGTCCATCGTGGCCCTGGCCATGACGCCGTACATCAACGCCTCGATCATCATGCAGCTCATGTCCGGCGTCGTGCCGCGCCTCCAGCAGCTGTCACGCGAAGGCGAGTACGGGCGCAACAAGATCAACCAGTACACGCGCTACCTGACCGTGCCGCTCGCCTTCTTGCAGTCGTACGGCACCCTGGCCATCCTGTCCCAGGCGGGTGTCATCACCGACTTCGATCTGGCCCGCTTCGAGACGCTCATCCAGATGTTCACCCTGGCAGCCGGTGCCGTGCTGGTCATGTGGCTGGGCGAGCTCATCACCGAGCGGGGCATCGGCAACGGCATCAGCTTCATCATCTTCGCCGGCATCGTGGCCGGCATGCCCGCCGGACTGGGCCAGTTCCTGGCCAGCCCGGACATCGCCCAGGCCGTGCTCTTCACCATCATGGCCATTGCCGGCGTGGCCGTCATCGTCTATATCCAGGAGGGGCAGCGGCGGATCCCCATCCAGTACGCCAGCCGGGTTCGAGGGCGGCGCATGTACCAGGGCGGAGCTACGTTCCTGCCCTTGCGCGTCAACCAGGCCGGCGTGATCCCCATCATCTTCGCCATCAGCATCCTGGCCTTTCCCTTCCAGATCGCCTCGTACTTCGCAGCATCGGGCGGCCTGGTCGGTGACGCCGCCATAGGCATCACCAGATTCCTGAGTCCCGAGGGGCCGGCCTACATCGTGGGCTACTTCCTGCTGACGGTCGGCTTCACCTACTTCTACACGGCCTTCACCTTCAAGCCCGACGAGACGGCCGATCAGCTGCGCAAGAATGGGGGCTTCATCCCGGGCATCCGCCCGGGCATCCCGACGCGCGACTACCTGGCCCGGGTGGTCTTCCGCATCAGCCTCGCCGGGGCCCTCTTCCTGGGTCTGGTGGCGGTCTCGCCAGTGGTCATCGGGGCCCTCTTCCAGGGAGGCATCGTGGCCAACTTCGCGCTGGGTGGCACAGCGCTACTCATCGTCGTCTCCGTGGTGGTCGAGACCATGAAGCAGATCGAGGCGCAACTGATGATGCGCAACTACGAGGGCTTCATCAAGTGACCCGGGGCCGTCAGTGACCCGGGGCCGCAGCGGGAACGGCCTCGGACCGGCGAGCCGGCCCAAGTCCGGTCCCGCCGGGGCCCGCTCGCGCGTTTACGTCATGGTCGGTTCGCCCGGCGCAGGGAAGGGGACCCAGGCCCAGCTGCTGTCCACCGCGCTCGGTCTGCCACACATCGCGTCGGGGGACCTCTTTCGTGCCGCGCTGGTCGATGGTTCGCCGCTGGGCGACGATGCACGCAGCTTCATGGACAGCGGTTCCCTGGTACCCGATGAGCTGACGGTGCGCATGATCGCCGATCGACTCGACCAGCCGGATGCGACGGCGGGAGCCATCCTGGACGGCTTTCCCCGCACCCTGCCCCAGGCTCGTGCGCTCGACCAGCTGCTGGCGCAGCGCGGCTCGCAGGTCTGCGGCGCCCTCTACATCGACGTCTCGCAGGAAGAGCTCGTGCGCCGGCTCTCCGGTCGCTGGATCTGTCACGGACCGGAACAGCACGTGTACCACGAGACGCTGCGACCGCCGGCTCGACCTGGCGTCTGCGACGTGGATGGCACGCAGCTCCAGCAGCGACCCGACGACCGGCCCGACACCATCCGCACGAGGCTCGAGTTGCAGCTGCCCCCCATGTATGAGGTGGTCGACCACTACTCCGAGAGCGGCGTCCTGGTGGCCGTGCCCGGCGAGCAGCCGGTGGAGCGCGTCACGCAAGGACTGTTGCACGCCATCGCTCGTGCCGCGGCCGCCCAGCCAGCACGCTGATGGCCGTCATGGAACGACGCGTGACGCTCAAGAGCGCCGCCCAGATCGAGCGCATGGCCGTGGCCGGGCGTCTCGTCTCGGATGTCCTCGATCGGGTCGGTGAGGCCATCCGGCCGGGGGTCACGACAGCCGAGCTCGATACCCTGGCCGAGGGACTCATCCGCGCGGCCGGTGCCACGCCCTCCTTCATCGGCGTGCCCGGTCACCGGGACCCGTATCGCCACTCGCTGTGCATCTCCATCGACGACGAGGTGGTGCACGGCGTGCCCGGCCGGCGGCGGGTCGCCGAGGGACAGATCATCTCGGTCGACGCGGGCGCCATCGTCGAGGGCTGGCACGGCGACGCGGCGCGGACGTGGCTGGTGGGCGAAGTCCCGGCCGCCGTGCGCGCCCTGGTCGACGCCACCCGACGGGCGATGTACGCGGGCATCGCGGCGGCTCGTCCGGGTAACCACATCAGCCACATCTCGGCGGCCGTCGAGGACGTGGCCCTCGAGGGCGGCTACGGCGTGGTGCGCCAGTTCGTGGGCCACGGCATCGGCACCGAGATGCACGAGGAACCGCAGGTCACCAACTTCCGCTCCGGTCAACGCGGCCGGCGGTTGGAGCCGGGTCTGTGCCTGGCCATCGAGCCCATGTTCACGCTGGGCGGTCACGAGGTCGATGTCAGGCCGGATGGCTGGACGGTCGCGACGCGCGACGGGCGGCTGGCGGCGCACTGGGAACACACCATCGCCATCATGGCCGACGGCCCGCGCATCCTGACCGAAGGGCCAGTCGCCACGCCTGGCGCGACAAGCGCAGGATGAGCGGCCGGGAGGCGACCGGCCGGTCGCGGCGGCGTCTGATACAATTCCCATTCGCGCGCCGGGTGCGTCCCGGCGCCTCTCAGTGCCCGACGGTTCATGCCGACGTCGCGCTTTCTCACAAGTCAGAACGTTAGGGGTCTGTCGCCGCCTGTGGCCAAGAAGGATGCCATCGAAGTGGAGGGTACGGTCATCGAGCCGCTGCCCAACGCCATGTTCGCCATCGAACTGGAGAACAAACATCGCGTCCTGGCGCACATCAGCGGCAAGCTGCGGATGAACTTCATCCGCATCCTGCCGGGCGATCGGGTCCGAGTCGAACTTTCACCGTACGACCTCTCGCGGGGTCGCATCACGTACCGCCTCAAGTGATCGGACAGGAGACATCGTGAAGGTCGGAGCGTCGGTCAAGACGCGCTGTGAACGCTGCAAGGTCATCCGTCGCCATGGCGTCGTGATGGTCATCTGCACGAATCCCAAGCACAAGCAGCGACAGGGCTAGGAGGAACGGTGGCACGCATCGCGGGCATCGATATCCCGCGCGAGAAGCGCGTTGAGATCGCTCTGACCTATGTCTTCGGCATCGGGCTGCCGACCAGCCAGAAGCTGCTGGCTCAGGCCAACGTCAACCCCGACACGCGCGTACGCGACCTGACGGAAGAGCAGGTCAACCGCCTGCGCGAGATCATCGACCGCCGCTACAAGGTCGAGGGGGACTTGCGACGCGAGGTCGCCATGAACATCAAGCGACTCCAGGAGATCGGCTCCTATCGCGGCCTGCGCCATCGGCGCAACCTGCCGCTACGGGGTCAGCGCACCAAGACCAACGCACGGCAGAGACGCGGTCCGAAGCGGACCGTCGGCGTTCGCCGCAAGAAGTAGACCAACGGCCGAGACGCCTCTCGTGAGGCGCTCCACGGCAGGACCAGAGGACAGGAGCGAGACCGCAGGATGGCCGAACGGAAGCGTGCGCCGAAGACACGGCGCCGGGAACGAAAGAACGTGCCGGTGGGACATGTCCACATCCAGGCCACGTTCAACAACACCCTTGTCACCATCACCGACACTTCGGGCGCCACGATCGCCTGGGGTAGCGCCGGACTGGCCGGTTTCAAGGGTTCCCGGAAGAGCACGCCCTACGCCGCTGCGATGAGCGCCGACGGCGCCGCCAAGCGTGCCATGGAGCACGGCATGCGCCAGGTCGAAGTCTTCGTAAAGGGGCCAGGCGCCGGTCGCGAGCAGGCCATCAGGTCGCTCCAGTCGGCCGGTCTCGAGGTCAGCGCTATCACCGACGTCACGCCCATCCCGCACAACGGCTGCCGGCCGCCCAAGCGGCGTCGGGTCTAGGCAGCGCCATGGCTCGCTACAACGGTCCCGTTTCCCGTCTCTGTCGCCGCGAGGGGATGAAGCTCTATCTGAAGGGCGCCAAGTGCTATACCAAGAAGTGCCCCTTCGAGCGGCGTCCCACGCCTCCCGGCCAGCACGGCATCCGGCGTCGCAAGATGTCCGAGTACGGCGTGCAGCTGCGTGAGAAGCAGAAGGTGCGTCGCGTCTACGGAGTGCTGGAGCGCCAGTTCAAGCACTACTTCGAGACCGCCGAGGCGCGCCCCGGCGTGACCGGTGAGAATCTCCTCCGGCTGCTGGAGACGCGGCTGGATAACGTGGTCTTCCGCATGGGCTTCGCCTCCAGCCGCGCGCAGGCTCGTCAGCTCGTGACGCACGGCCACTTCGCGGTCAACGGCCGCGCCACCAACGTGCCCTCCTATCGCATCCGAGAGGGCGACCGCCTGGACGTGCGCGACGGCAGCCGTAAGGGCGAGTACTTCAAGAACGTCACGGACTCGCTGCGCGGTGCTCAACGCCCCGATTGGCTGACCGTCGACGCAGACAAGCTTTCCGGGAGCGTCACCGCGCTGCCCGCCCGCGACCAGATGCCGCTCGAGCTTAACGAGCAGCTGGTGGTCGAGTACTACTCGAGGTAGACGCCCCAGATGATCGAACTGGAGAACCCACAGATCGAGCCCGTCGAGGAGCTCGACACGTACGGCAAGTACGAGGCCAGCCCGCTTTTGGCAGGCTACGGCACCACCCTGGGCAACGCACTGCGACGCGTCCTGCTCTCATCGCTGGAAGGCGCCGCCGTCACCTCCATCCAGGTGCGCGACGTCTATCACGAGTTCAGCAGCCTGCCCGGCGTGAAGGAGGACGTGACGGCCATCGTCCTCAACATCAAGAAGCTGCGCCTGAAGAGCCACGCCAGTCATCCCGTCCAGCTCAAGCTGGTCAAGTCGGGAGCTGGCGCCGTGACCGCGGCCGACATCATGGAGACCGGGGATGTCGAGGTCGTCAATCCCGAACAGGCCCTGATGACCCTCGATTCTGATGACGTGACCATCGAGATGGACCTGACCGTGGAACGCGGCGTCGGCTACCTGGCCGCCGAGCGCTCCGATCAGTTGCCCATCGGCGTCATCCCGGTCGATGCCATCTTCACGCCGGTGCGCAAGGTCAACTACCACGTGGAGAACACCCGCGTGGGACAGATGACCAACTACGACAAGCTGACCCTCGAGATCGAGACCGACGGGACGCTGGCGCCCGAGGAGGCGCTCTCCCGCGCGGCCGAGATCCTGGTCGCTCAGTTCAGCCTCTTCACCTCGACGGGCAAGGCGCTGGTCGGTCTGGACCGCTCCATGAACGGCGCGGCCTCGCTGCCGGCCAACATTCTGGATATGCCCATCGAGGAGCTCGACCTCCCGATGCGAGCCTACAACTCGCTGAAGCGCAACAACATCGTGAAGGTGGGTCAGCTCCTGCACCTGCAGGACGAAGACCTGCTGCGGATGCGCAACTTCGGCAAGAAGTCGCTCGACGAGATGAAGGAGCGCCTCCGGATGCGCGGCTTCCTGCCGCCGGAAGAAGAGGGCGCCGCGTCCTACGACGGCGAAGAGCTGGGCACGTTCGATGACGATGAGGACGAGGACGCCTGAGCCATGGCCCACCGCATCGACGGACGCAAGCTCGGTCGCAAGACCGCACCGCGCAAGGCGCTCTACCGCAACCTCATCGTGGCGGTCATCCGTTATGAGCAGATCCGCACCACCGAGGCCAAGGCTAAGGAGGTCCGCGGTCAAGTCGAGCGGATGATCACTTTGGCCAAGGAAGGTTCGCTGACCTCGCGTCGGCGGATCATCTCCGAGATGCCCAACGAGCCGCTCGTCATCGACAAGCTGATGAACGAGATCGCCGCTCGCTACGGCGATCGCACTTCCGGTTTCACAAGGGTGATCCGCCTCGGCCCCCGGGCCGGGGACGCGGCGCCCATCGTCCAGCTCGAGCTCGTCTGAGCAAGAGCCAAGCAGCTGCCCGAGAGGGCGGCCTCGTGCGCTACCGCGCGCGGGTCGAATACGACGGCACGGAGTTCTGCGGCTTCCAGCTGCAGCGCGAAGGCCGGACCGTCCAGGGAGAACTCGAATCGGCACTCGCCCGCTTGTCGGACGGATGTCGCATCCGGGTCGATGGCGCGGGCCGGACCGACACGGGCGTCCACGCCAGCGGGCAGGTGATCGCCTTCACGTACCAGGGACGACTCCCTCGGGATAAGCTCCGACGGGCGCTGGATGCGATGCTCCCACGGGACATCGCCATGGGCCCACTGGTCCGCGTGGAGCTTGGTTTCCAGCCTCGCCACGCCGCCCGGCAACGGGAATATCGGTACACCGTCAGGACCGGCACCCGCAGTCCGCTGCACGAGCGTTTCGCGCTCGGGATCAGGGGACCGCTGGATGTCGAGGCGATGGACACGGCAGCTCGACTGCTGGTCGGCAGACATGATTTCTCCGCCTTCGGCGGATGGCATCGACAACCGATCCGGACCCTTCACCGGGTGCGGATCCGCAGGATCGGAAAGACGATCACGATCGACGTGGTCGGGGATGCGTTCCTGCGCCAGATGGTACGAAGCATCGTGGCTGCCCTGCTGCGCATCGGGCGTGGTGAGGCGACCGCGGAGGACCTGGCGGCCGCGTTGCGGTCGCGGGAACGGGCCTTCGCCGGCGCGATCGCACCACCGCATGGCCTGAGCCTGCGGAGAGTGCGGTTCGGACCGGCGACCGGCAGAAGGAAGTCGACGACGGATGACGATGATCAAGACCTACAGCCCCAGAGCGAGTGAGATCGAGCGCCACTGGTTCGTGGTGGACGCCGAGGGGCAGACCCTCGGCCGCCTCGCCTCGCGCATCGCTCGCGTGCTGGCTGGCAAGCACAAGCCCGGCTACGCCACGCACATGGACACCGGCGACCACGTCATCGTGCTGAACGCCGGCAAGATCTCCGTTTCCCGCGACAAGCGTGAGACGAAGGTCTACGCGCGCCACAGCGGCTATCCCGGCGGCTTCCGCCAGGAGACGCTGGGCGATCTGCTCTCGCGCCGGCCGGAAGAGGTCATCCGCCGTGCCGTCAAGGGGATGTTGCCGAGCACCACGCTGGGTGTCCAGCAGTTGCGCAAGCTGAAGATCTACGCGGGTGCCGAGCACCCCCATGAAGCGCAGGGGCCGGAGCCGCTGCCGGAGACGGGAGACTTGGTCCGATGAGCACGCCGATGGCCTTCTTCTTTGGCACCGGGCGGCGCAAGACGAGCATCGCGCGCGTCCGCCTCATGGCTGGCGAGGGGGAGGTCGTGGTCAACGGCCGGACCCTCGATGATCACTTCGGCAACGCCGTCAACCTGGCCGACATCCTGATGCCCTTCCGCGTAACGGGCACGGAAGGCCGCTACAACGCCATGGTCAAGGTGGAGGGCGGCGGGTACCAGGGACAGGCCGGGGCGATCCGTCATGGCATCGCTCGGGCATTGCTCCAGTCAGACCCCGATGCCGCGCGGGTGCCTTTGCGTCAGTCGGGCTTCCTGACACGCGACCCGCGCATGAAGGAGCGCAAGAAGTTCGGCCTCAAGCGGGCGCGCAAGGCGCCGCAGTACACCAAGCGCTGATGCCTGCGGCCGCCCAGCGGCCCAACGCCTGCAGCCACGGACGGGAGACGTGAGCGACCCGGTCTTCGAGCGGTACAAGGAAGCTTTGAAACAGGGTCACCTGGCTCTGCTACGAGGCAAGCCCAAGAGCGCGTTGGAGCGCTATACCGAGGCGGCCGCTCTGGCCGACCAGCGCGCCCTGCCGCACCTGAGCGTGGGGTCCGTGCTGCTTCGGTTGGGCCGCCCGCAGGAGGCGCTGTCGGCATTCGATCGCGCCGTGGTGCGCGCCCCCGAAGAGGTGGCCGGGCACGGCGGTCGCGCGTCCGCACTGGCCTCCCTCGGGCGCCGGTCGGAGGCGGCCGAGGCACCGCCAGGGTGGCGGCCATCGATGCGCTCCTCAAGCGCCGACGTGCCGATGCCATGACCGCCTCCGAGGAAGCGGCGCGAGGCGCCGGCCCGGAAGCGGTGGTCGAGTCGGCCGGGTCGGCACAGGCTTCGGGCGACATGACCAGCGCGGTCGAGCGCTTCGTGGCCGCCGCGGATCTGTACCTTGCGCTGTCGGAGACCGATGCCGCCTCTGACGCTTGCCAGCGGGCACTTGCGCTGGCACCCGGCTCACCCGCGGTCCACCTGGCCATGGTGCGCACCTACCTCGTGTGCGGCTGGCGCGAACGGGCCGTGGAGCGGCTGTTGCTGCTCGACCGGTTGCTCCAGCTCGACGATGATCCGACGGCCCGCGCGGCACTGGTCGCCACCTGTGCGGCCAATCGCGAACTCGACCCGCGCCTTGCGGCCATCGCCAGCTGACCGCTCCGCTCACCCGCTCCAGCCACCTCTGCGTGCTACGATCGGACCGTGATCGACCAGCTGCGAGACCTGGTCGAGGGGATCGAGATCGAGCCCATCGCGCTCCTCGACATCGGCCTGACCGCCCTCCTCATCTATGGGCTGTTCAGCCTGATCCAGGGCACGCGCGCGGTCCGGCTGGTGGTGGGGGCCATCCTGTTGCTGGTGGTCTACGTGGCAGCCCAGGCAGTCCAGCTGAGCCTGCTCTCGGGGATCATGGAGACAGGCGCCGTGGTCGGCGTGCTGGCCCTCGTGGTCATCTTCCAACCGGAGCTGCGCCGGGCACTGGAGCGCATCGGCCGTGTGGGCTCCATGGGCTGGGTCTTCGGCAACGCCAGTCAGCGGGACTCACAGCGTGTCCCCGCGGTATTGGCTCGGACGGCGGTCATCCTCGCCGCGGGTCGCATCGGAGCGCTCATCGTGATCGAGCGGGAGACCGGTCTCGAGGATGCCGCCGAGGCCGGCGTCATGGTCCACGCAGACCTCTCACAGGAACTGCTGCACTCCATCTTCACGCCACACGCCGCACTGCATGATGGGGCAGTCATCGTCCGGGGCGAGCGCATCGTGGCGGCCGGCGTGGTGCTGCCGTTGTCCGAGACGTCGGTCCATCGTGAGCGCTTTGGGACCCGACACCGTGCTGCCATCGGCATCACCGAACAGACCGATGCGCTGGCTATCGTCGTCAGCGAGGAGTCCGGTTCGGTCAGCCTGGTCGAGCGCGGCCGGATCCTGCGCAATCTGGATGAGGAGCGACTCCGCAATGCCCTCACGGCGCTGCTGCGCTCCAGCGACGGCGTCGGCCGCGCGGCCGTCTCCCGTGCGGTGGGTCGGGGGTCGTGGGATCGTGGCTCGCGGCTTCGCCGCCTGCGATCCCGACGTGCCGCCGCGGCGCGCATCGCCGGCGACGGCCCAGTGCCGCCCAGCGTCGCCTCGGTCAGCGGCGTCCCACCCGCAGGGCGTCCGCCGGCAGCGACACCCGTGAGCAGCGGGCCGGCGAGTCGAGTCGAGTGAGGCGCTTCGTCGCCTTCCTGCTGCGCAACTGGCCCCTGAAGCTCGGCGCCGTGGCGCTGGCCACCATCCTCTACGGCGGCCTGGTGCTCTCCGAGAGCACGCTCACCTGGCGCGGACAGGTGGCCATCGACATCACGAACCCACCGGCCGAAGCCGCTGTGGGAACGATCCCCCTGCCCGCCAGCGACATCCGCTATCGCGCCCCCTTCGACGTAGCCAGCCGGCTCACCAACGGCTCGTTCGTGGCGTTCGTCGATCTGAGCGGCGTGGAGTCACAGCCTGGGGCCGTGTCCGTGCGCAGGCCGGTGCAGGTGGAAGCCATCGATCCGGCCGTGGAGATCGTGGATTTCCGACCTGAGTCCGTGGAGATCCTTATCGATCCGCTGCTGACTCGGGAGATCGCCGTGACCGTTGAGGAAGGGATCATCCCCGAGCGGCTCGACGTGGGACCCGCCCAGGTAGCACCCGCCACCGTGACTCTGCGCGGCGGCAGCACGCGTGTGGCCAGCGTACGTGAAGCCGTGGCCCGGGTGAGCATCGACGGGAGTGCCATCAACATCGACGAGGAGGTGGTGATCGAGCCACTGGACGACTCGGGCAACGTCGTGGCCGGCGTAGTGGTCGACCCTGAGCGCGTCCGGGTGCGCATCCCCGTGGCGCGGAGCATCGAGACCGCCACGCTGCCCGTGCGACCGATCATCGAGGGTGAGGTGGCGGCCGGCTATTCGCTACGCCCCGTCGACGTCGACCCCATCTCGGTGACGGTGAGCGGCGCTGAGACCGATGTCGCCACGCTCGGCCTCATCGACACGGAACCCATCGACATCACGGGCAGGACCGGCATCTTCGAGGTGGACGCCTCGCTCGATCTTCCACCCCAGGTCAGTGTCAGCGGTTCGGAATCCGTCCGCGTGACCCTGCACGTCGCTCCCGACCAGGGCGCGCGAACGGTTCAGGCCGGCTTGGTGCTGATCTCGACCGAGCCCCATCTGGCCTATAGCGTACCGGCCTCCTCCGTACTGGTGACACTCGCCGGGATGCTCCCTGTGCTGGCCGCGATGGACCCCGGCGCCCTGCTCGCGACCGTCTCCGTGGCAGGTCTCGAAGCCGGCCGCCACGAGCTGGAGGTCGTGGTCGAAGCGCCGCCGGGCATGACGCTCCAAGCGGTCGAGCCGTCCGTCGTGGAAGTGGTCGTCAGCGATGCGCCCGTGCTCCAGATCACACCCGCTCCGCTTCCGACCCCATCACCCGGCCCTTCGGTCGACGCTGACCCGATCGGCATCAAGCCCTCGCCGGGCCCGTTCCCGTCGCCCTGATGCCCCGCCTCTTCGGCACGGACGGCATCCGCGGAGTAGCCAATGGGGACCTTCGCCCGCCGCTGGCCTATGCCCTGGGCCGAGCAGCCGCCGTACAGCTCCTGGGCGGCGGCGGCGCGCTGATCGTCGGTCAGGACACGCGTCGCTCGGGGGACATGCTCGTGGCCGCGCTCGTGGCCGGCGGCACCTCAGCTGGCGCCGACGTGCACCGCCTGGGAGTCTGCCCCACGCCTGCCCTTGCGCTGGTGGCCGGTTCGGGCGCGTTCGGGGCGGGCGTCATGGTCTCCGCCTCGCACAACCCGGCGGACGACAACGGCCTGAAGGTGCTGGACGGCCATGGGCTGAAGCTGGACGATCGCGAAGAGGATGATCTGGAGGCCCTCATCTGGCGAGCCGAGGAGCTGGCCAGCCCGCCCAACGCCGGGGTGGGCCTGGCCCTGGACGCGCGGCACCTGCTGGATGCCTACGTCGACCACCGGCTGGAGCTGGCGCGCGCCGTTCGAAACGACCTGCGTGTCTCCCTCGACTGTGCCAACGGATCCGGCGGTAGCGTGGCGCCGCGCATCCTGGCCGCGACCGGCGCCACGGTGGATGTCCACTTCGATCAGCCCGACGGCACCAACATCAATCTGGGCTGTGGCGCTACGGCGCCGACGGCCCTGGCCGGCCTGGTGCGGAGGGACGGCGCAGACGTGGGCTTCTGCCTGGACGGGGACGCGGACCGGTGCGTAGCCATCGATGAACGAGGCGAGGTGGTGGACGGGGACCAGCTGATCGGCATCATCGCCCTCGACCGATTGTCGCGCGACGCCCTCGCGGAGGGCACGGTCGTGGTCAGCATCCTCTCCAATGGCGGCCTCGTGGCGGCCATCGAAGGCGCCGGTGGACGCGTCGTTCGGACACCCGTCGGTGACAAGCACATCCACGATGCGATGGTCGTGTCGGGCGCCGGCCTGGGTGGCGAGAAGAGCGGGCACGTCATCGTGATGGAGCGATCGCGCAGTGGCGATGGCATCGTCACTGCTCTGGAAGTGCTCTCCATCATGGTGCGCAGCGGCCTGCGCCTCTCACAGCTCGCGGCGCGCGTCCCGCTCTTCCCGCAGCAGCAACGGACCATCCCCGTTCGTCACAAGGAAGGCTGGGAAGCTGACCGAGCGCTGTCCGATGCGGTGCGTGCAGCTGAGGTAGAGCTGGCCGGTCATGGTCGCGTCATCGTGCGTCCCTCGGGCACCGAGTCGGCCCTGCGCATCATGATCGAGGGCGATGATGAGGAGCGCATCACGGCTCTGGTCGACGCCCTCGGGAGTCTCGCCAGCGAGCGACTAAACTAGGCGGCCGCACCCCGACCGGTGCGGATCCGAGGAAGGCAGGACGGGCGGATGTGCGGGATCGTCGGGTATATCGGACCGCGTCAGGCGGCGCCCATCCTCCTGGAAGGCTTGGCTCGCCTCGAGTATCGCGGCTACGACTCGGCCGGCATCGCGCTGGTCACGCCCTCGGGCGAGATGTTCGTGGAGAAGCGCGCCGGCAAGCTGGCTAATCTGCGCACTGCCCTGCTCGACGCCACGCCGTCCGCGGCAGTCGGCCTGGCGCACACGCGATGGGCCACGCACGGCCGGCCCAACGACCTCAACGCGCATCCCCACATGGATTGCACCGGTGAGGTCACGGTCATCCACAACGGCATCATCGAGAACTTCAAGGAGCTGCGTGACGGGCTCGCCGCGCGCGGTCACCGGCTCGACTCGGATACCGATACGGAGGCCCTCGCTCACATGGTCGAGGAGGCGTATCAGGGCGACATCGCAGAGGCGGTCCGTGTCGCCCTACGCCAGGCTCATGGCGCATATGCCGTGGCCGTACTGCACAAGCGAGAGCCCGGCCGGCTGATCGGTGCGCGCATGAACGTGCCGCTCATCGTGGGCGTGGGGGACGGCGAGAACTTCCTGGCCTCGGATGTGGCGGCCGTGCTGGCGCACACCCGCCGGGTCATCTTCCTGGAGGAAGGCGACGTGGCCGACCTGGATTCGGCGTCGGTCACCATCACCGGCGTCGACGGTTCTCCTCGCGACCGCCTGGTGAGCGACATCGACTGGACACTGGAGGCCGCCGAAAAGGGCGGCTACGAGCATTTCATGCTCAAGGAGATGCACGAGCAACCGCAGGCTATCCGGGCGTCCGTCACGGGACGGGTGCATGACGAAGAGATCCGCGCCGACGAGCTGGAGCCGGTGATGGACGCAATCCAGCGTGCCGAGCGGGTGGAGTTCGTGGCTTGCGGGAGCGCCAACTACGCGGCGGCCGTGGCGGCCTACGTCTTCCAAGCGTGGACGGACCTGCCTGCGCGCTGGAACATCGGCTCTGAGTTTCGCTACAGCCCGCCGCCGCTCGATGAGCGGACGCTGGTGGTGGCCGTCACGCAGTCTGGCGAGACGGCCGACACCATCGCCCCGGCGCGGCTCGCGCGCCAGCGCGGCTGCACGCTCATCGCCGTTACCAACACCGTCGGGTCGGCCATCACCCGTGAGGCTGACGCGGTCATGTTCCTGCAGGCTGGGCCGGAGATCGCCGTCGTGGCGACCAAGACCTTCGCCACGCAGGTGACCACGCTCATCGTCCTGGCGGCGGCCGTGGCCAAGGCTCGCGGCGTGCTCGATCGGGACAGGGAGGGCGAACTGGTGCGCGCCCTGCGCGAGCTGCCCGAGAAGGCCGAGCAGGCACTGGCCATGGCCGGCAACGCGCACGAGCTGGCGCGCCGCTACGTGAACTCGCGGGGGTTCATGTTCGTGGGTCGGGGCGTGACCTATCCCGTGGCGCTGGAGGGCGCGCTCAAGCTCAAAGAAGTCTCCTATGTGCATGCCGAGGGCTACGCCGCGGGCGAGTTGAAGCACGGACCGATCTCGCTGCTTGATGCAGAGGTGCCGCTAGTGGCCATCGCCACCCGCTCGACGCTCCAGGAGAAGCTCATCAGCAACGTCATGGAAGGTCGCGCCCGCGACGCCAAGGTACTGGCCGTGGCCACGCACGGCGACGACGCCATGCTGGACCTGGCCGACGACATCCTGTGGGTACCCGATACGCTCGAGGCGCTGAGCCCCGTCCTGGCGGCCATCCCCCTGCAGCTCTTCGCCTACCACATGGCCGTTGCGCGCGGCACGGACGTCGACCAGCCTCGGAACCTGGCGAAGTCGGTCACGGTCGAGTAGCCGCCTTTGCTCGCGGGCATGCCGGTGCCTGAGGGCACCACCGAGCTGGGCATCGACATCATCAAGGTCGAGCGCATCGCCGCCGCGCTGCAGCGCTTCGGTGAGCGCTTCCAGCGCCGCATCCTGACCGAGGATGAGTATCGCTATGTCCGCGCGCGGCCGGAGACGCTGGCCGGGCGATGGGCGGCCAAGGAAGCCGTGAGCAAGGTCCTGGGGCTGGGCGTCCGCGGCGTGGGTTGGCGCGAGATCGAGATCGTGCGACTGCCCACCGGCCAGCCGACGGTGCGACTCCACGATCGCGCCCTGCGTCGCGCCGAGCAGCTGGGCATGACCCGCATCGCCGTCTCCATCAGCCACGAGCGCGATTACGCCGTGGCCATCGCCTTGGGCATCCGCACCGAGGGCGGCAGCTTCGTCTTCCCGGTGGACATGGAGGCTCGCCTCGACGACCGCGAGCGAGCCATCCTGGCGCGCATGGAGCGGATGCGCGGCAAGGAGGAAGCGTGAGCGCCTCCCGACCGCCGGAGAGGGCGCCTCTTCTCCTCGACGATCGCACGATGGCCGCGCTCATCCCGCGCCGCGACGAGCGTGCCCACAAGGGCAGTCACGGCACACTGATCATCGTGGCCGGGTCGCTGGACCACCTGGGCGCGGCATTGCTGGCCACCCAGGCAGCGGTGCGCGCCGGGGCGGGCCTGGTCTGCCTCGCGCTCCCAGCGACACTCCAGCCGCTGGCGGCGGGCCGCGTGCCAGAGGCCACTACCATGGCCCTCCCCGAGCGGTCCGCCATGGAGGTGGAACCGCAGGCCGCGGCGGAGGCGATCGCGCGTCGCGAGGCGGACGCGTTGCTGGTGGGTCCCGGCCTGCGACCAGGGGAGGGGACGGCGGCCCTGGTCCTGGCGCTCCTGCGCGAAAAAGGCGCCCCGGCAGTCCTGGATGCGGAAGCGCTGAACGTTCTGGCCGCCACGTCCGAGTGGTGGACCGCCTTCGCGCGGCGAGCGGTGCTGACCCCGCATCCGGGCGAGTTCGCTCGCCTGGACGGGTCGCCCGTGGCATCGGAGGACGCGGAGCGGTCGGCGCGTGCAGAGGCGGCTGCCACCCGCTGGGACCAGGTCGTCGTGTTGAAGGGTGCCGGCACGGTCATCGCGGCTGCCGATGGGCGGTCGGCGCGCGCCCCGTTCAAGAACCCGGCTCTAGCCACGGCCGGCACGGGCGATGTCCTGGCTGGGACCGTGGCCGCGCTGCTCGCGCAGGGTGCGGAGCCATACGACGCGGCGCGCTTGGGGGTGTACCTGCACGGGGTCGCCGCTGAACGCGCCAGCGAACGGCTGGGTGATGCCGGCCTGCTCGCTTCTGACCTGCCCTTGCTCATGGCACGCGCCCGCCATGACCTGTCTCGTGCGGCGGGCGGCGACGGAGTCGAGCGGCGCCTGGGCTTCGGCGAGCGGCTGCGCTCGTCGTGAACGCCGACGGCGTGCGACCGCCTATCGAGGAGCAGCTGCGGCAGGCGGGGTTGCCGCCGCTGCCGCGCACGGCCTGGCTGGAGATCGACCAGGACGCCCTGGCCGGCAACCTGCGCACCGTGCGTGATCTGGTCGGACCCCGCGTCGAGGTATCGGCCGTGGTCAAGGCCGATGGCTATGGACACGGCTTGGAGGTGGCAGCACGGACGTTCGTGGCGGGCGGCGCCGGCCGGCTGTGCGTGGCCACGCTCGACGAGGCGCTGGCCTTGCGTCGGGCGGGCATCACGGCGCCGGTGCTGATCCTGTTCTCCATCCCCGCGGCGGAGGTCCCCGCGGCGGCCGCGGACGGATTCGAGCTCGTGGCTGCGGACCCCGACCTGGCCATGGACATCCTCGAGGCTTGGCGGCGTCGGGATGTGGCCGGCCGCGATGTGCCCAGGCGGCCCGGCAGCGGCCGCGAGTTGCTGATCCATCTCGAGGTCGAGACCGGCCTCACCCGCGCGGGCATCAAGCCAGAACGGATCGCTGAGGCGGCAGGTGCCATCAGCGAGACGACCGGCGTACGACTCGTGGGCATCTGGTCGCATCTGGCCAGCGCCGAGGACCCGGCTGTCTCGGCCGAGCAGGAGCGCGTGCTGCTGGTCGCTGCGGCGGCGTTGTCCAAGGCAGGGATCCCGTCGCCGACGATGCACATGGCCGCCAGCGGCGGTCTCTTTGCCGGCACCAGCCGTCATCAGGGAATGGTGCGGGCCGGCCTCTGCCTCTACGGCGAGCTCGCCCAAGACCTACCCGTCAGTGCGGCCGCCGCCCCGGCGGCGGCCCTGCTGCGCCCGGCCATGACCCTCAAGGCGCGGGCTCTGCGCATCCTCGACGTGGCGCCGGGCACGGCCGTGGGATACGGCGGCCGCTGGCGCGCCGAGCGCCCTTCCCGTATCGCGACGCTGCCCGTGGGCTACGGTGATGGCTGGATCCGCGGCTACCAACCCGGTGCCTCCGCTCTTGTCGAAGGCCGGCGCGTGCCGCTGGCCGGTACGGTCGCCATGGACGCCCTGGCGGTGGACGTGACCGATGTCCCGAGCGCTGGCATGGAGAGTGAGTTCGTGCTGCTGGGCAGCCATGGTGAGGAGCGCATCAGCGCCGAGGAATTGGCGCGACGGCGCAACACCATCTCCTGGGAGGTCCTCGTCGGTATGGCTCACCGCCTGCCCCGGGTGTACCATTCCGGACGAGAGGTGAGGGGTATCCGAACGATGGTCGGCGAGGCCCTGGTCCGCGAAGATCCCCAGGTCTGAGCGGTCCGCCCGGGCGCGGCGGCGTACGCAGAACCTCGCCGAGTTGGAGATCGCACTGCGTGAAGCTGGACGTGCACCCTTGACCGGTCCGCCCGGGCGCGGCGGCGTACGCAGAACCTCGCCGAGTTGGAGATCGCAC
>JBBJNS010000098.1:0-7952 GCA_037720745.1 Candidatus Limnocylindrales bacterium | reverse complement strand
CGACCGACCCGACCGACCCGACCGACCCGCCTGGGCCGCCCATGGCGATCGAGGCGGAGCCAGAGCCGCCGCCCACGCCAACCACGCCGACGCTCGCCAGGCCGGGGGCGCCGGTCAGTCGCGCCCGCATAGCCAGCACAGTGACGTGGGCCACGTGCAGCGCGAACGCCAGGAGGAGCGTCAGCGCGCCCGCGTAGAAGGCATAGAGGGACCAGTCAGCCAGTGTCATGCTCGACTCAGGCGACGGCCGCGCCGCCCTCTGGTGGACTGCCGCGGCGGCGGACGGTGAGGCCGCCCTGGGAGGCACCCAGCACGTAGCGCGTGCCACAGACCCGGCAGAGTTCCTGGGAGGCGAGACGCGTGGTCTGGTCCACGGGGCAGCGCACAGCGAGTTCGGCGCGATCGATCTCGCAGCTCCGGGCGTCGGGCGGGTAGATCACGCCATGCTCCTCGCAGAAGGGCACGTTGGGCGGATAGATGGGGGCGCCGGCTGTGTCGAGCGGGGCGGAGGCCGGCTCTTGCTCCACCCTGCGCACTCGGCCGCGGCGTCGGTGGATGAGGTACCACAGCTGCATCAGCATCATGATCGTGAGGATCGGCCCGACCACGCCCAGGATAAGGAAGAACGGCAGCATCGAGATGAGCGCGTTCCAGTCCGGGACCATGATGGACTGGAGGAAGTCGAGGAAGGGCTCCACCTCTGGATGATAGCGGAGCGGCTCGTCAGTTCCCTCCCGCGGCGGGCGGCGGGGCCGTGCGCTTGCGTGCCGGGGTGAGGGCTCCCAGGACCGCGCCGTACACCAGGTGCGCGCCCAGCATCAGGGCCGGACGTGCTGGCTCGTCGTCGTCCGGCGCCGGCATGAGCCTCAGGCCCGGTGCCCAGCCCGCATAGCTGACGGTCCAGATCATCGCGCCATAGGTCATGCCCGCAACGACGCGTGGCATGACACGGGGAAGGTGGCGCGACAGGAGCCCGAAGATGACACCACCGGCCGCACCGAAACCGAGGTGATTGGCCGCCGCCAGCACATCGCGAGAGTCCTCGTCCCGGACCTGACCGGCTAGACCGGTGCGCTGCAGGAGGCGGTCGGTGATCTGCCGAGGTGCCTGGCGTCGCACCAGACCCAGCTGGGTGGCGGCTAGCATCGGGACGCTCATGGCGAGGGTCGCGAGCACTCCCGCCACGGCCCCGCGACCAGCTGCTCGAAGGGTATCCATGGCGCCACCTTGACGGCCTGGACGTGCCAGCGGTGGTGGCCTACCGCGGGTCCGAGGTTGCGGGCTGGTTGCAAGTCATATCGACCAGGTCGAGGCGGATCGAGTCGGACGGTCAGGAACCTCCCTGGGAGTCGCGTCCGCGGCGCGGATTGCCGCGCTTGGCCGTGGCTCCCCGGCCCGGCCGCCAGCGGCGCGCGTCCTCGCTCGACGGCGGTGCGTGTCCCCCGCGCGGGGGACGTCCGCTGCCCAGGGCACTTCCCGGGCGGCCGACAGGCGGCCTGGCCGCGGCAGGGCCGGCCGGTGGCCTTTCCAGTCGGTCGCGCAGCCAATCGAGGCGTCGCGTCAGGCCACCGACACGCTTGGCCCGCTCGGTCAGGCCGCGATCGTCCGTGATGACCGCCGTGCGGGCGCGATCGATGAAGGGTCGAGCCTCCAGGATCTCCACGATGACCGTGTCCGCGTCGATGCGGCCGGAGTGGCGCAACTCCACGCCGGGAGCGACGGTCTTTCGAGGTGGCTCACCGGGGAACGGGTGACCGTCGAGCACCAGGATGGCCGTCGCGCCAGGCGCCAGACAAGCACGCAGTCGCGGGATCAGCCAGGCCAGGCCGGCGTCGTCCCGGCCGCCGCGAAGCCGGTGCATCAGATTGTCGCCATCGACCAGCAGGAGCTGCAGCTCGTCGTCGATGCGACTCACGCGTTCACGGCTTACGGTTCCCTGGCGCGGCTACCATCGCGGGGTGCTGCTGCTGGTGGACCTGGACGGTGTCGTGTATCGCGGCCTGACGCCCGTGCCGGGCATGGCCGTGCTGCTCGCGGCGCGCCAGGCGGCTGGCGACACGGTCATCTACGTCACGAACAACTCGCGCTGGCATCGAGACGAGTATCAGGCCCGGCTCGAGTCGATGGGCGTGCCGGTCCGCCAGGACCGCATCCTGACGGCGGCTCGGGCCACGGCATTGGTGCTCACGGAGGACGGGGCGCGGCCACTCACCATGGTCTTCGGCGGGCCCGGGCTGGCACGCGAGCTGCGCGCAGTGGGTCTGCGCACCGTGGCGCCCACCGAGCGCGGCCTGGCGGCCGGACCTGAAGCGGTGGCCGTGGGCGTGGACTTCGGCCTGACCTACAAGCGACTGAGCACGACCGCAGAGGCGGTCCGCCGAGGCGCCCGTTTCGTGGCCACCAACCGCGACCCCATCTACCCCTCGGCCGAGGCACTGTGGGCCGGCGCCGGGTCGATGGTCTCGGCGGTTGCGGTGGCCGCCGGGCGAGAGCCCGACATCGTGGTGGGCAAGCCCCAGCCGCGGCTCTTCCGCACGGCGGCCGAGTCGGTCGGTGAGGAGCCGGCGCGCGCCATCGTCATCGGCGATTCGCTGTATTCGGACATCGCCGCTGCCAACGCGATCGGCGCGCGGTCCGTGCTGATGCTCACCGGCGTGACCACGCGCGCACAGGCCGACGCGGCCATGGCGGCCGGGGTGGGCGCCCGGCCGACGGCCATCGCGGCGGATCCTGACGACCTCGCCGCGGTGCTGGAGCGGATGGCGGCCGACGAGCCGTGGGCCTTATCTGGATAGCGAGCCTACTCCGGCTTCTGCCCGATCCACAGGCCACGTCCCATCAGGCCATCGGCATCGTGATGCGCGCGGAGATCCGCCTGCTCGAAGGCAGAGCGGTACTCCTCGGACGTGAAGAGGCCCATGTCGTGGGTCTCCTGGCGGTGCTCGACTACGTCGGGTCGTGTGATCAGATAGTGGAACTCCATCACCGTTCGGCGTCCCGCGATGCGCGTGGCGTTGGTGCGTATGGCGTTGAAGCCGTCACCTTCGATGACCATCGGTCGCGGGAGATGGCCCTCGTCCCAGGTATCGGGCGAGAACCAGGGCTCGACAAGGAGGAGCCCACCGGGGCGGAGGTGTTTGGCCATCGCCGTGACTGCCCGGTGCAGGTCCCGGAGGCTGGGTACGTACCCGATGCTGCTGAACAGGCAGGTCACCACATCGAAATCGCGGCCCAGGTCGAACTCGCGCATGTCGCCTTCGTGGAGTGGCACCTCGGTGCCCAGCCGTTTCCGCGCCACGGCCAACAGTCGAGGGTCGATGTCGAACCCCTCCACGCGATACCAGGTCCGGAGTCGCTGCAGGTGCATGCCCGTGCCGCAGGCCACGTCGAGGAGCGTTCGCGCCTGCGGCATCCTTCGCCCGATCTCTTCCGACAGTCGAGCGGCTTCCGCCTCGTAGTCCTTCCACGCGTAGAACAGGTCATAGAGTTCGGCGGTCTCATCGAACATGGCCGCTAACCCTCGCCATCGAGTGCTGGTTCGGCGGCGGCGAAGGCGTCGAACTCGGCCAGGAGGCGGGCACGCAGCGCCTCGTCATCGTGGAGGAAGGCCGCCTCCAGCGCGTGGCGGTCCATGGCCCACAGCTCGGGAAGGGTCACGCCCAGGAGCGCCACCGCGCGGCCGTACTCCTCGACCAGCGTCAGGTCACTGACCGTCCGGCCGTCCGTGGAGAGGGTCACCGACACGCCGGCGCGCATGAGGTGGGGGAGGGGATGGTCGGCCACCCGATCGACCACGCCGGCCTGCACGTTGCTCGTGGGGCAGAGGTCCAGTGTCACGCCGCGGGCCATCAGCTCGTGTTGGAGCTCCGAGTCCTCGGCTGCCGGTGAGCCGTGCGCGATGCGGCGCGGCTCGAGTGCCAGGCAACGCCATAGCTGCGCTGGACCGCCCCACTCGCCCGCGTGCATGGTGATGACCAGGCCGCCCAGGCGCGCCACATCGAAGGCGTCGCCGTGGGGCAGGGGGTCGGGGAAGGCCGCCTCTGGTCCGGCCAGGTCGAAGCCGGTCAGACCGCGGTCGAAGAAGGCCGCCGAGGCGTGGGCCACGGCCAGGCTCATCTGCGGCGGGTGCGAGCGCAAGGCGACGGCGACGAGTCGGACCGTCACGCCGGTGGCCTCCGCGCCGGACTCCGCGCCACGGACCACCGCCTCGATCCCCTCACTGAGGGCCAGCTCCTCCGCCACGTGCAGCCCGGGTGCCCATCGGATCTCCACATAGCGCGTGCCGTCGGTGGCCACGTCCTCCACGAGCTCGCGCGTGGCCCGCTCCAGCGCTGCCTGATCCTGGAGCAGGCGCACCGGCAGGTCGAAGGCGCGCAGAAGCTCGGCCTGGTCCCTGGTCCGCGGCGGCGCGGTCAGGCGTGTCCGCATGGCAGCCAGGTCCATGCCGTCGTCGATGCCGCGCGCCTGGGCCAGCTCCAGCGCCGTCTCGGGGCGGAGAGAACCGTCCAAGTGGAGGTGCAGCTCGGCCTTGGGCATGCGCTGCAGAAGGTCGGCCGTGGCCGGATCGAGGAGCGCTGCCGTGCCTGGGGAAAGTGGCTCTGCCGACAGTGGGTCAGGCCGCGTGGCGTCGTGGGGCATGGTGGTGCGATGGTAGTCGTGCGAAGGTACGGGTGGCATCCGGCCGTTCGCGCCTGCCGAATGGCTGGCTGTACGACGCATCACAGGAGCCCCGCGCCCATGGCCAGCATCCTTCTCACCGGCGCATCCGGCTTCGTCGGCAGTCACTTCCTGCCGGCGCTCGTCGAGGCGGGTCACACCGTCCACGCCCTCGTCCGCAGCGAGGCAGCGCGCGATCTCATCCTCCGCCGTCTGACGCCCGCGCAACGCGAGCGGGTCACGACCCGGACCGGCGATGTCACGCAGCCGGTGACGCTGGTCCCGGCCATGAAGGGCATCGATACCGTCGTCCATCTGGTGGCGCTGCCGCGCGACTGGAACGGCGGCAAGGATCTGGCTCGCGTCAACACGCAGGGCACGGCCAACGTGATCGAGGCGATGCGCACCGCCGGCGTGCGGCGGCTGATCCATCAGGGCGCCCTGGGCGTGAGCGACGATCCCAACCTTCACTACGGCTCGTCCAAGGCACGTGCGGAGAAGCTCGTGGCGCGGTCCGACCTGGAATGGACCATCCTCAAGCCGTCGCTGCTCTTCGGCGAGCGGGACGGGTTCTTCAACATCATCGCGGCGCTGGTCAGACCACCGCTGGTCGCAGTACCCATCCCGGCTCGTCAGAAGAGCCGCTTCCAGCCCATGTGGGTGGGCGATGTGGCTCAGGTCGCCGTGCAGGTGGTGGACCGACCGGAGACCATCGGTCGCTCGTTCGAGTTGGGCGGGACCGAACAGCTGACCTATCGCGAGATGGTGGAGGAGGTCATCCGGGCCACCGACCGGCGACGGATCATCGTGCCTATGCCGCTGCCGCTCATCAAGCTCGTGGCCCGGGTGTCAGAACTCGTGCGCCTGCCCTTTCCGGTGGCCTCCGATCAGCTGCGGCAATTGGGCTATGACAACGTCACCACGCCCGATGCCGTGGAGTCCGAGTTCGGGTTCCGGCCACGCCCCATCCGCGGCAATCTGGGCTACCTGAAGCGTGGCGCCAAGGACCAGGATCCATCCGCTTCGGCATAGCCATGTCACCGCCCGCCCAGACCGCGGGACTCGGCTACGTGTCCCGGGCGCGCCGCGGCACGACGCGCGTACTCCGCGGTCTCGGCTGGATCGTGGCCACGGTGCTCATCGCGGTCGGTGGCGCTGGGCTGGTGGTGACTATCGACCACCCGGCCACCGGCATCGGCCGGCCGGAGCTCACGGCGCGGGGCGATGCCGCTTTCGCGGCGGCCATGCCCGCTGTGCGAGACGCGCTGGCGCGGCTGGGGTCGGCTGCTGACGAGCTGTCCGAGGCGGGACGCGAGGCGGCTTCGGCGTTGCGTGCCGGCGACACCTCCGCTGCGCGGGCACACATCGCCGATGGCGAGGGCACGCTCGCCACGGCCAGGGTCGCTGCCGACGACCTGGCGGCGGCGAGAGACGAGCTCATGCGACGCGTGGGCGACGCTCGTTTGGGCGCGAGGGCCCAGGAGCGGCTCGCGTCCGTGCAGGCATCGCTGGACGCCGCTGCGCAGCTGCCCGACGCGTGGGGTGGCGTTGCCGGGTCGACGGAGCCGGCCGCGACGGAAGGCCTGATCGGGATCGAGCGCGTACGCGGGACGCTCAGCGAAGCGACCGCCGCGCTAGACTGACCACCACAACACCACGCCACCACGCCGCTGTCGGGCACCCTGTGTGCATCTCCCGACAGGGGCGCGACCCCCAGGATCGGGACGCGATCCGCCGGGGCGGACGGCCACTCAGCGAGGACCTAAACGCATGCAGATCCGCCTTATCAGCGCCCGACCCTGGGAGGTCGAAGCAGACGTCCTGGCCGTGCCCATCACCAGCGACGAGCCTTCTGATGAGTCCCTGGCCGAGCTCGACCGGCGACTGGGCGGGGCGCTCGGCTCGTATCGGCAGGTGGGTGAGCTGGCCGGCAAGCCCTGGACCTCAGCACTGGTCTGGGGTGCCGAGATGGGCGCCGATTGGCTGCTGGGCATGGGCGTGGGCAAGGCGGAAGCCTTCGACCGGGTCATCGCGCTCCGACTCGGTGCCGCCATCGAGCGCCGGCTCATCGGCCGGGACGTGCACCGGCTGGGCGTTTACCTGCCCTCCGAGCTGCTTTCCGGCGAGGGCATGGACGCGGCCGCCGTGGTCGAGATGGTGGCCCGCGGCGTGGTCGAGGGCATGGCGGACCCGAACGCGATCTATCGCGAGGGGGTGGAGGGGGACCTGCCACCGCAGCTGGACGAGCTGGTGCTGTGCGTGCCCGATGGCGATGTCGTCAAGCTCACGGCCGCCGCCGAGCGGGGCATGATCATGGGAGAAGGGGGCAATCTCGCCCGGCGCCTCTCGCAGCGAGCCAGCAATGACGTCAGCCCGGAAGTGCTGGCCGATGAGGCCAGCGCCATCGCGGCAGAACATGGGCTGACCACCGAGATCTTCGGGCCGGAGAAAGCCGCCGAGCTAGGCATGGGCATGTTCCTGGCCGTCGGCCGGGGCAGCGACAACCCGCCGCGCTTCATCTCCATTCGATCCGGTGCTGCTGATTCGACCGACTCACGCGGTCGCCTGCTGGCCATGGTGGGCAAGGGCGTGACCTTCGACTCGGGCGGCATCAGCATCAAGCCGTCCGAGCGCATGGAAGAGATGAAGATGGACAAGACGGGCGCTTGCACGGTGCTCGCCGCCATCGGCACGATCGCGCGCCTGGCGCCTGGACTGCCGGTGCTCGCCGTGGCCCCGGCCGTAGAGAACATGCCCGGCTCGCACTCCACGCGGCCGGGCGACGTGATCCGGGCCATGAACGGCAAGGTCGTGGAGGTCAACAACACCGACGCGGAGGGCCGTCTCATCCTGGGCGACGCGCTGACCTGGGCGGAGGGCCAGGGCGCCACGCATCTGGTCGACGTGGCCACGCTCACGGGCGCCGTGGAACGCGCCTTCGGGAAGCTCATCACGGGCGGCTTTGGCACACCCCAGGAGTGGTGGGATGAGGTACGCGACGCCGGCGCGCGACAGGGTGAGCGCTACTGGCAGATCCCCTTCGTGGATGAGTACCGCGCCGACATGGAGTCCTGGTACGCCGACTTCCAGAATTCCTCGGGCGCGGAGGGTTCGCTGGTCAAGAGCGGCCTCTTCCTGCGTGAGTTCGTGACGCGGCCCTGGGCGCATCTCGACATCGCCGGCACGGCTTACCTGCGCAAGAACACGCCCTGGGCAGCACGCGGCGCCACGGGCGTCGCGCACGCCACGCTCGTCGAGCTGGCCCTCGCCGGCCGGTAGGAGTCACGCGCGGCGAA
>JBBJNS010000097.1:0-7985 GCA_037720745.1 Candidatus Limnocylindrales bacterium | reverse complement strand
TCGGTCATCCGTCACTCTGTCGTCACTTACCGACAACGCAAGGAGGAGTGTTTGATGGGAACGGTCGACGATGCGGTCCAGGCCCAGATACGCAACATCGAACAGGCTACCGGCCGGTCGATCGACGACTGGGTCGCGCTGGTACAGGGGAGCGGCAAGACGAGGCATGGCGAGATCGTGTCCTGGCTCAAGGCCGAGCACGCATTCAGCCACGGCAACGCGAACCGCGTCGCGCTGGAGGCGACACGTCGCTCGGTGCCCGGTGGGGTGGTCGATCCACTCGACGCGATCTACACCGGTGCCAAGGCTGTGCTGCGCCCATTCCACGAACAGGTCGTGGGCCTGATCCGAAGCTTCGGCGACGACGTGGAGGTCGCGCCCAAGAAGGCCTACGCGAGCCTGCGACGGTCCAAGCAGTTCGGGACGGTCGGACCGGGTACGGCGGGTCGTCTCGACATCGGTCTGAACCTCCCCGGGGTAGCTGCCACCGGGCGACTGGAGGGGGACAGCGGGATGTGCACCCACCGCATGCGACTTTCCTCGATCGAGGATCTCGACGCCGAGGTCGTCGGCTGGCTCCGCAAGGCGTACGAGAGAGCGTAGCCACCCAAGTAAGCTTGCCGCCGACCGTGACACCCGCAGAAGGGCGTGGAGCCGACACTCGGATTTGAACCGAGGACCTGCTGTTTACGAAACAGCTGCTCTACCGCTGAGCTATGTCGGCCCGGGGCGGCATGCTACCAGAGGATAAGGCGGGACCGAGCTGTCGGGACCGGACACGGAAAGACCCGAAGGAACCGTCTGGCTCGATGATCGTGGCGGCGAGAGCAAGCTCCCGTACCCATGATCTCCGCTCCTGATGGCCCCTCCGGGCTGATACCAAGGTAGTCGACCGGAGCCAGGCGGCACAAGGTCACTTGTCCACGAGATCTGCGTTGACCCCTGCCGTTGTCCACGCTCTGTCCCGAGCGCGTCCACATCAGGCGCAGTCGATACGGTCGTAGAGGCGAGCACCCTGGGCCGGCTCCTGGAGCAGCAGCACCGTGTCTGGTGTCGCATCGACCGCCAGGGACGCCTCGAGGAGCAGGCGGATGCTGCCCATGCGGTAGTCCGTCTTGGCATAGCGAGTCTGACCGTACTGCCAAGCGGGGCCGATGGGAGCGACCCTTCCTGTCGCGGCGAAGACCTCGTCGCGATATCGGATCCAGGACGGGAACACCGCGTCGCCGAGCCCCTCCGCCGGCGGACACGCGGCCAGCGCAAGGCCGGACTGGACCGACGCATCAGGCCCCGCCCAGGTGTCGACGCGGCTGCCGCGCAGGAACTCGTTCGTGAACAGCAGGGCGACGTACCCTAGCGCGACCGCGATGGCCACCACCAGGAAGGTCCGCGCCACGGGATGCCAGCCACGCCAGGTGGCGGCGACGCCTCGATGCGGCGGGGGAGGCGCCGCTGGCCGGTTGGTGGCGCCTTCAGCTCCCGCGTCACCCGCCCGCAGGCTCTCCATGAAACTGCCGTAGCGGTCACGGCGCGGCGGAGCCCCCTTGCCTGGGGCTGGGTTCGCTGAGCCGTCGTCCTCGAGCTCGCTTCCCACGCCGGTAGTATCTCCGCGTCGGACGACTTCGAAACACGGCCACCGGCTTGCGGTCCGACCGGGCCAGTCGTCGCCGTCGGAAAGGGGCACTGCGCGTGAGCCTCGTCCTCATCGCGTTCCTGGTCTCCATCGCGGCCGGCGGCTTCGGCGCACTGGTGGGTATCGGTGGCGGGCTCATCATCGTGCCCGTCCTGACGGTGCTGCTGGATGTGCCCATCAAGACGGCCATCGCGGCCAGCCTCATCGGCGTCATCGCCACCTCCATGAGTGCCAGCGCTCACTATCTGGACAGCGGCATCGCGGATAGACGGCTGGGTCTGCTGCTATTGCTGGCCACGGCCGCCGGGGGCATCTCCGGGGGCCTGCTGGGGAGCCTCATCGATGGCCGCATCCTGGCGCTCCTCTTCGGTTCGCTGCTCGTGTTCGTGGCCGTCCAGATGATCCGCCAGCGGGCCGCCGCCCCCGCCCCCGTGCCACACGACGACCCGGAGGGCGGCGGCTTCGTGTCCAGCTACATCGAGCCCTCCGACGGCAGCGAGGTGCGCTATCGCGCCCGTCGTATGGAGGCCGGCGCGGCGGCCTCGTTCGCGGCCGGCAACGTCTCGGGCTTGCTGGGCGTGGGTGGTGGCGTGATCAACGTGCCGACCATGAACCTGGCCATGGGCGTGCCCATCCGCGTGGCAACGACCACCAGCACGTTCATGCTCGGTCCTACGGCCGCCGCCAGCGCGCTGCTCTACTTCGCGGCCGGCGTGTTGGATCCCGTGCTGGCCGGTCCGGTGGCACTGGGCGTCTTCATCGGGGCGCGCATCGGGGCGCGGATGTCTTCGCGTGTCTCACAGGGCGCGCTGCGCATCGCGTTCATCGGCGTTGCGCTCGTCTTCGCGGCGCAGATGTTCTACCGTGCGGCCACGGGATGAGCCACGGGCCGGGCCGGGATCAGGGGCCGACGGGCCAGCGGGGACCTGTCATCACAGCCACCCGAGGCACCTCCGCGGTGCTCACCGGAGGTTCGCTCATCAGCGCCTTCTGCTTCATGGTGGCGCTCGCACTGGAGGTCCTCGGCCAGCCCGCCACGCAGGGCGACGTACTCGACGTGGCGGCCGTCATCCGCTCCCTGACCGTGCCGGAGCCCTGGGGCTGGGCGACCATCGGGGTCGTCGTCGTGATCGTCACTCCAGCCGTGGGCCTGATCGCGACGATGCTGGAGTACCGCGGCCGCCGAGAAGCTTGGCTGGCACTCGGGGTGCTGGGCATCCTAGCGGCCAGCCTGGGGGTCGCGTTGCTGCGCTGAACGGGGCAAGGCATAAAGGCACGGCCCGGGGAGGGGGCCCGGGCCGTGCAATAGATGCGCTAGGCGTCCCGTCACCAGACGCCGTGCATCGGGGATATCGGTTTCGGTGCGACACGCGGCGTTCGGTGTCGTGCAACCACCTTACCGACGAACGGGGTGCCTCCTCATCTCACCCAAGCAGCGTTCCTTACAGGAACCTATCGGCCCCTACGCCGGGTCTCCCATGACGGCCCGTTCGGCCAAACCCAGCGGCAGCCGTCCGCTGGCAGCCAGCCGGTCATGGAACTCGCGCATGATCGCGACATCGACCTCCGCCGGCGGGATGTCACCCACGCCGCTTTCCGCTAGGTATCGCTCGCGGATGCGCAGGATCTCCAGGCAACCGGTCAGGTAAGCGGACGCCTGCGTGGGCCACCAGCAGTAGCGTCCCACCTCGGCGCGAGCGGTCGGCTCCGGCAGCGGCGTCTTCTCCATCATGAACGCGACGCCCTGCTCGAAGTCCATGTCCCCCAGGTGCAGGCTGGTGTCGACCACGATCCGCGCGGCGCGGAAGAGCGTGGCCTCCAGGTGCTGGAGCTCCTGGAGCGGGTCGGTGAAGAAGCCGCGTTCGCGCATGACGCGCTCGGCGTAGAGCGCCCAGCCCTCGCTGAAGTAGGGCGTGCCCAGCACCAGCCGGATGCGCGAGGCGTGCATCTTGCTCCAGGTGATGTGCCAGTGGTGGCCAGGGTACGTCTCGTGCACGGCCGTGGTGGGGATGCCGCTATGGCTGTTGGCCGCCAGGCGCTTCTGAAGCTCCTCCTCCGGGGTCCCGTCCGGCGCAAAGGGCACGAAGAAGTGGCCCAGCAGCTTGTCCGTGAAGGCCGGCGAGCTCATGTACGAGGCGACGCCGATGACCGGCCGCTGGAAGACCGGCGAAGGCTCCACCACACACGCGTCGCCCTCCGGCAGCGTCACCAACCCGGTCTCGACCAGGAACTGGCGGGACCGCTCGGTCCAGTCGGCGTAGGCGACGCGCATGTCCTCCTCGGTGCGCGGGTGGTCCTCATTCGCCTCGTGGAGCACGGCGCGCCAGTCCTCCGTGCCGCGAGCCTCAAGGCAGAGCGCCCGCATCTCGGCGTCCAGTCGGTCGTACTCGGCTTGACCCCGATCGCGCAGCGACCGCGCGTCGTAGGGCAGGTTCTCTTTCTCACGCAGAAGGCGTGTGTAGCGCTCCTCGCCGAACCGCCACTCGCCAGTGGCCTCCTGGCGGACGGTATCGAGGTGCTCGACCCAGGCGTCGAACGCTTCGCCGGCCCTCCTTCCAGCCTCGCGCATTCGCTTCTGGGCATCGGGATCGGCGACCTCGTCGGGCAGCAGGTCACGCACATAGCGCCCGCCCGCCTTGGCCGAGGCCAGGCCGCGCTCCACGATGAGCGGATGCGCCACCGATGGGTCGATGTTCTGGCGGCCCTGCTCAAGCGCGCGCGGGATCTCCTCGAGGCGCGCGATGGCGGCATCGACCAGCTCGGCCTCGGGGCGCAGGCGATGGAGGAACAGCCCGAACAGGCCGCCCAGCGCGGGTGATGTGTAGGTCAGCGGGTCGCGCTTCCAACCCTGCCAGTCGGCGGTGATGGTGCGCCCCCGAAGCATGGCGATGGCCAGGTCGCGGTCGATGCGGGCGTCGTCGTCCAGGCCGTCGTCCGGCACCGCCTCGAAGCGGTCCAGCCAGTCGGTCGCGTCGGCGTCGCGCTTGGCGAAGGACTCCGCCGAGAGGTCGTCCAGGCGATGGTCGTACTCGGTCAGGCCGAGGCCGCTGGCGAGGACCGGTGAGGTTTCGAACTCGTTCTCGAGGAAGCCATCGATGAGCTGCTGGAGTTCCGTCACGTGATGTCCTTTTCGTCTGAAACCGGCGGGCTATCCGGTCATGTGGGTGATGCTACCCGTCACGGCGGTCATCTCTCGTCACTCGTCCCTTGGACGTATGGCCGCACGCCTCTCGTCTCCTGCTGCAGCCGGCTTACGGATTCGGGCCTACCCACTACGTGGACAAGAGGTCAATCCGAGTAGCAGGGGCGCCCGGGCCCTCTGTCTGACACCAGCCTAAGGGGCTCTCCCTTCGTCTCCTGGCCCTCTGCCCGAGGCCACCTGTCGATCCGTCACGGTGCCTTGGGGTCCACGTAGCGGCAACGGGGCGCGATGGCGCAGCGGTGGCAGGCGGGTTTCCGAGCGTGGCAGGTCTGGCGGCCGTGGGTGATGAGATTGACGTGCCCCTCGTGCATCTGGCCGGGCTCCAGCAATCGCAGGAATATGTCGTGGGCCAGCAAGAGGTCCCCCTTGGGCGGCACCAGGCCGATACGCTTGGCCACACGCTCGACGTGCCGGTCCACCGGCATCAGCGGGGTGCCGAAGCAGAAGAGCAGCACGACAGAGGCCGTCTTGCGGCCGATGCCGGCGATGGCCGTGAGCCAGGCGACGGCCTCCATCGGCGGCAGATCGCCCAGGAACTCCAGTGAGTAGTCGCCGCGCGCCTCCCTCAGCGCTCGGAGCGAGGCCTGGATGCGCGGTGCCTTCTGCGGCGCCAGGCCGCCCGGTCGGATCGCGTCGACCAGCTCCTCGACGGGCGCCTGTTCCACGGCCGACCACTCCGGCGGTGCGCCGCCCTTGATGCCAGTACCGCCCCAGCCTGGCCGGTTGATCTTGGCCTCCTCCGTGGCGACCGACTGGGACGGGAAGTGCGCGCGCAGGGCATCGAACGCCTTCTCGGCGTTGATGTCGGCGCTGTTCTGGGACAGGATCGTCAGCACCAGCTCGCTGGTCGGGTCGTGCACGCGCTGCCAGACGGGCACTCCGTACATGGCGCGCATCGCCGCGCGCGTGTCATCGACCAGGCCGGGTCGATAGCGAGCCAGCCGGCGTGCCCACGCCAGCGCCAGGTCGGCGGGCTTTGGCTTGCGACGAAGGACGATGCGCGAGCGCCTGGCTGGAGCCGGCGGTCGCTTCTCCGGCGGCACCGTGTCCTCAGCCATGGCCGATGGACACGAGCCGCGCTGCCCGCTCGGCGGCACGCTCCAACGGAGCCGCGCCGGCGGCCATCTGGGCCTCCACGCTGATGGCCGCTTCGGTGACCGGCACAACCACCACGCCGAGCGCCGCCAGCGCCGCGATGCCCTCCTCGGTCACGCCGCCACCGAAGCAGATGCATGGCCGGCCGGCATCCGCGGCTCGGCGCGCGACCCCGAGCGCGGTCTTGCCATAGGCCGTCTGCCGGTCGACGCGGCCCTCACCGGTGAGCACCAGATCCGCTTCCTCGAGCGCCACGTCGAAGCCGGTCAGCTCCATGACCACCTCCACGCCCGGACGTACCTCGAACGAGGCGAACCGGTCGGCGGTGGCGAGCAACCCGGCAGTCGTGCCGCCAGCCGCGCCGGAACCGGGCACGTCGCGCAGCGAGCGCCCCACCTCGGCCTCCAGCACGTCGGCGTAGTGCGCCAGGTTCGCATCCAGCCGCGCGACCTGCGTCTGATCCGCGCCCTTCTGCGGGCCATACGTGGCCGCTGCCCCAAGCTCACCGAGCAGCGGGTTCGTCACATCCGAGGCGATGACCAGCTCCACCTCGCCCAACACGGGCGCGAGCCCTGACAGGTCCACGCGAGCCAGCCGGTCGAGCGAGCCGCCGCCCATGGGCAGCTCCGCCCCGGCAGCATCCAGGAAGCGAACACCCAGCGCCCGAAGCAGGCCAGAGCCACCGTCCGTGGTGGCGCTGCCGCCCAGTCCCAGCACGATGCGCCGAGCACCCAGGCCGATGGCCGCGGCAAGGATCAGGCCGGTACCGAACGTGGATGCGGCCCTGGCGTCGCGCCGCTCGGCGGGGACACGCGACAGTCCCGAGGCCGTGGCCATCTCCACCACCGCTCGGTCGTCCTGCCGCAGGAAGCGGCCGTCGAGCGGCTCGCCCAGCGGATCCCGCGTGGCGGCGGGCAGTCGCGCCCAGCCGCCCGCGGCAGCCACGGCGTCCAGCGTGCCTTCCCCGCCGTCCGCCAGCGGGGAGAGTCGGACCGTGTCGTCCGGGCGGCCGCGGCTCCAGCCCTCGGCCAGCGCTCGAGCGACCTCCACCGAGGTCAGCGAGCCCTTGAACGAATCCGGCGCCACGAGAAGCCTCACGTCAGGCGGGGTCCGGCTCCGTTCGCGGCGCCTCCGCTGAGCCTCCCGTTGCGTTGCCCACCGTCACGTCCCCGCCCGCCACGGCCTGTCGCCGCTCGAGGTACTCGGGGATGCGGATCATGGGCGGTCGCTCTTGATCGGCCAGGTCGATGACCTCCAGCGAGAGGCGACTGGGCGTGGAGCGGGGCAGCTTCATGGTGGAGCCCATCTCCGGAAAGAGCCGCGCCCGATGGCGTTCCTGCACGCGCTTCATGACCGCCTGGAGGATGACGAAGCTCATCCGCGATAGGCCCTCCAGCTCCTGGTTGCGATGTATCCGGATATCCAGGTCCACCTGGCCGAAGCCCTTGAGGCCGAGGCGGTCGGCCAGGTCGATGAGGTGGCCGATCTCCACGGCGTAGCCGGTGAAGAAGGGGATCTGCTCCAGATGCTCGCGACGGCCCGCGTACTCGCCGGCGAGGGGCTGGATGTAGCCGGACAGCTCGGGGAAGAAGAGGTTGATGAGCGGCCGTGCCACCAGTTCCGTGACCCGTCCGCCGCCGCCCTCCTTGAGCAGCCCGCCCTCCACGATGGGTCGCTGGTAGTGCGCCTTCACGTACCCGATGCGCTTCTCCGTGAGCAGCGGCCCCAGCGTGCCGTAGAAGAAGCGCGGATGCCAATCACTGATGTCCGTGTCGGACCAAGCGACCAGGTCGCCGCTCGTCTCGAAGAGGCTCTTCCAGAGCGCCTCGCCCTTGCCGCGGTAGGTGCCGTAGCGCGGCAGCACGTCAGGGTGGCGCACCACGCGGGCACCCTCCGCCTCGGCCAGCTCGCGGGTGTCGTCCTCCGAGTCGGAGTCGATGACCAGCAGCTCATCGATGAGTGGCAGGCGCTCCATCAGCTGGCGCCGCGTGGCGCGCACGATGGGCCCGATGGTGGCTGACTCGTTGAGCGTGGGGAGCACGGCGCTGATGGTCA
>JBBJNS010000096.1:0-8008 GCA_037720745.1 Candidatus Limnocylindrales bacterium | reverse complement strand
ACCTCATCGAGCAGCCCCAGGATCGTGGCCTTGACTTGTGTTGCGGTCATTCTTTTGGTCATATGGTCATCCTACTGGTCATGTGGCACTTGTCAAGCGCGCGATCGCTTCGAGGATCTCCGCGCCGTACTTGTCGAGCTTGGCGGGTCCGATACCGGGCACGCGGGCGAGTTCCGCCAGCGAGCGCGGGCTCCGCTCCACGATCGCCGCCAGCGTCGTGTCATGCGCGATGACATAGGGCGGGACGGCATCGGCGCGCGCTCGCTCCAGCCGCCAGGCGCGCAACGCGGCCATCACCGGATCCTCGTTGGATCCATCGGGCGTCCGATCCTGCCGAGCCCGAGGTGCCTGGTGGGGCTTCGTGCCGGCTGCTGCCGCCTTTCCCGTCGACGGAGTGAGGTCCCGCACGAACCGGCTCATCCAGCGGCGTTGCGACTTGCCTCCGGCCGACATCCGCTCCTGCGCCCACGACAACGCCAGATGAACCCGTGCGCGCGTCAAGCCCACGTACAGCAGCCGCCGCTCCTCGTCGAGCAGCGCCTCATCGTCCTTGGCCTGGGCCACGGGCAGCAGCCCCTCCTCCAGTGAAGGCAGGAAGACCGCGTCCCACTCCAGCCCCTTGGCTCGGTGCAGCGTCAGCAGTTCGACCCCATCGGCCGAGCCCGCCCGCTCATCCGCCGCTCGATCGGCCAGCTCCCGCTCGACCCCCTCGCGGTCCACAGAGTCATCGGCCTCCACCACCGACCTCACCACCGACAGCAGCGTCGACAGCGCCGCCTGGCGCTCCCGCGCCTCCGCACCCACCTGCTCCGCGCCCGCCTCCAGCTCGAAGCCCAGCCGCTCCCGCCACACCGACTCCACCGCCGCCAGCAGCTCCTCCCCGACGAGCTCAGATGGCACCCTCCGCAGCGCCTCGACCGCTGAGCGCACGTCCCGCCGCTCGAAGAAGCGTTGCCCACGGACCTGGTAGGGGAGGCCGGCGCGGGTGAAAGCCGCCTCGATGGGGGCGATCTGCGCGTTGAGTCGGACGAGCACTGCGATCTCGCGGGCCGGGACGCCGCCGTCCACCAGCTCGCGCACCCGGGCGACGATGCCCTCCAGCTCGGCCGCGTCGTCGGGGAAGGACCGGATCGACGGCTCCGGGCCGGATGCTCGGGTGGCGGTGAGTCGCTTTTCACGCCCGGTGGAGGCGATAAGGCGGTTGGCCAGGGCCAGGACCTGGGGAGTCGAGCGGTAGTTCTCCAGCAGGGAGATCACGCGCGCGTCCGGAAAGCGTGTCGCGAAGCCAGTGAGGTACTCCGGCGTCGCGCCTGCGAAGGTGTAGATGGTCTGGTCCTCGTCGCCCACCACGCACAGGTCGCGGCGATCGCCCAGCCACAGCACCAGCAGACGCTGCTGCAGCGGGCTGGTGTCCTGGTACTCGTCCACGCTGAACCAGCTGTATTTGCCGCGGACCTGGCGCACGGCTTCCTCGTCCGTCTCCAGCAGGTCGACGGTCAGGAGCAGGAGGTCGTCGAAGTCGATGAGTCCTTGGCGCGTCTTGGCGCGCTCGTAGTCGCTGTAGAGGCGCGCGAACAGCTCGACCGTGGTGGGCGGCGATCGATGCGCGGCGGCGCGGGGGTAGTCGTCCGGAGAGATGCGGCGGCTCTTGGCCCACTCGATCTCGTCGATGAGGTCCTTGGCCGGCGTGTAGCGATAGCCGCCGGGCAGTCGCCGGGCGAGTGGCGCCACGATGCGGAACTTGTCGCTGAGCAGCTCGGGGAGCGGCGCGCCCTCGTTGCGCAACGGCCAGTAGTGGCGCAGCTGCGCGAGGGCCGCAGCGTGGAAGGTCCGTGCCGCCACGCCGGGCAGTCCCAGGCCGCGCACCCGCGCCACCATCTCCTTGGCCGCCTTCTCCGTGAACGTCACCAGCAGCACGCGGTTGGCCGGCACGGCGCCAGTGGCCACGGCATGCGCCACGCGATGGCTGATGACGCGCGTCTTGCCCGTGCCCGCGCCGGCCAGGATGACCACCGGTCCGGTGGTCGCCTCGATGGCCTCCCGCTGCGCGTCGTTCAGTCCGGCCAGCACGTCGTTGCTCACGACATCAGCATGACCGCCGGCTCTTACCTCGTGTGCTTGGGGATCACCTGGTGAGATCGCGCTGGTCCCGAAGGACCCATGCAAGTCCCAGGCACACCACCACGTAGGTCGCCAGATAGAAGAGCGCCAGCGGCCGCTCCGGGCTGAAGGGGCCCAAGGCAGCCGTGCAGCACACTGCCTGGGAGTGGCTGCTCGCTCACTGACCCGGGCTACTTCCCCGAGGTCGATCGTCGGACGACTTGCCCCCGACCTTCTTCAAGGCGTCGGGCTTGTGTGCCGCCTCCGCGCCGGTCTTGTCGCTCTTCACGCGGAACTGGGGATCGTCTGGCGAGGCCCTCACCTGGTGGCTCTTGATCTTCATGTCGCTGGTGATCTTGCCCTCGACCGTGCCGGAAGTGGTGCCCTGTGAGGTCTCCCACTCGACGTGGTCGCCCTTCTTCAGCTCGTCCTTGCTCATGTCGAGAGCATCGTCGGCGGCGGGTGACGCCGCGCGTGCCGGCTCCCCAGTGGGGCATCGCAAGGCGGTTGCAGCTGCGTCCGCCTTACGCGACCAAGACCGGCGTAGTGCCGCCCAGGAGCAGCGCAACGACGAGGCTGACCAGGAAGACCAGGTAACGCACTGTCCAGCTGCGGGTCGGCGCTCCCGGATCTGCCAGCTCTCGTGGCGCGAAGATGAGCATCGCGTAGAAGATCCAGCTGACCGCCAGGACGATCGCCGCGACGGTAGCGATGAGGGGGATCGCGTTGGCCTCTGCGAGCAGCGCGGGCAGGTCCACGGAGCCGTCGAACGACGAGGTGAACTCGGCCACTAACCCTTGGAAGACCGCGCCGGAGAGCAAGAGGAAGGGCGCGACGAGGAGACGGCGCACCGGTCGCTGGACGACCGGGAGGCGGGCGGCGAAGACGAACGACAGCACAGCCATGACCATGGCCGGCCCGGTGAAGATGTCGCCCCCCTCCAGCCCGATGAGCTCGAGCGCATTGCCGGTGGTGAGCCCGATCGCCCCCACCAAAGGTCCGATGATCCAGGCGCGGCCGCCCTCGTCCACGACGCGCGACTCGCCCGGCACGCGCGTGGCCAGCGCGGCGATGGCGCCGACGGCGGCAACGAGCGCGAAGATGCCGAGGAGGGGGTCCGTCTCGCGGCTCAAGAAGCCGACGCCAAGGCCGGTGGGGTGGCCGCCGGCGCTGCCGCGCCCGCTCAGAAGCGGTCCCACGAGAAGCAGCAGCGCGAGCGCCACATCCTCGAGCTGGATCCTTGCCAGCCACTTCATCGATGCCATCTCCGTGAAAGCACGGCCCCCTCCTCAGGTCCGAATCGACGATAGTGGCGTCAGTCGAAGCCGTTTCGGATCGCGCGCATCAACGGCGCTAGCTCGGATGAGCCCCCGACGGTCAGCCGCCCTCTGACATCTCCGACTCCCAGATCGTCTGGTCGAACTCGCGGGCGCGGTACGACTCCCCGCACATCGGGCCCAGGGGCGGGTCCGGCTGGTCGTCCGGGTCTCCATCCAGCACTTTGCCGCAGACGTTGCAGTACGACGGTTCCTCCCACCCGATCTCATCCATGGTCCACCGTGGGGCGCAGGATCTGGGCTACTACCAGCGCGCGCAGCCGATCATCCCCGGCGAACCCCCAGCTGCCATCAGCCATGGACCACTCCTTCTCGACGGGTTCGCTCTGCGCACCGACTGATAGGGGCTTGCAAGGCAGTCTCCCGCCTACAAGACTAGGCCAAGCCTCGGTCTCCCCAGAGACCTCGACCGAAGACCGCGCCGACGATCAGCCCGAACCGGTCGACCGGGTCCGCAGTTCTCCGTCGCACCATGATGCCGTCCCCCAGGGCGGTGGGTCGAGAACGGTGGCCTCAGCGTGGTGGTCCCCGAACGCGGCCACATGATCTGGGGCGAACTCAAGTTCGATGACGGCAGTTCCCGCACGCTCTCCGTGGAGACGGACCGCAGCGGGTCCGTGAGGCTCCAACACTGGGACGATGGGGCTGCAGGCGTGCTGGGTGACCTGCTCGGTCTGGAGTCCAAGTACTGACCGACGGAGAAAACGCGGTCAGGCACGGCTGGCGTGCCCCGTGCGAAACTGTGACGCTGCACGAGGGGATCACAGCGGCAACGTACAGAGGTGAACGCGACATGGCCATCGAGGTAGCGCCCCAGACGCTCAGCGCCGAGGAGGTCGTCGCGCTCTCGAAGCAGTACACGCTGTACGAGTGGTCGGCGCAGTCCCACGTCGACCCCATCCCGGTCGACCATGCGCAGGGCGTCTACTTCTATACGCCGGACGGCAAGCGCTACCTGGACTTCAACTCACAGCTGATGTCGGTCAACATCGGGCACGGCGACCAGCGTGTCATCGGGGCCATCAAGGCCCAGGCCGAGAAGCTGGCCTACGCCAACCCCTTCATGGCCACCGAGCCGCGCGCTCTGCTGGGCAGGAAGCTGGCCGAGCTGCTGCCCGGCGACCTCGACGTGAGCTTCTTCACCAACGGCGGCGCGGAGGCCAACGAGAACGCCATCAAGCTGGCCCGCCAGTTCACCGGCCGGCACAAGATCCTGGCGCGCTACCGCTCGTACCACGGCGCCACGGGACAGGTCATCGTGGCCACCGGCGACCCGCGCCGCTGGGCGGCAGAGACCGGCGTTTCCGGCTTCGTGCGCGTGCCCGATTCGCACAAGTGGGGCCGCAAGGACCCCGAGCCCGTGGCGGAAAGCCTGCGCGAGCTGGAAGAGGTGATCATGTTCGAGGGGCCGCAGACCATCGCGGCCTTCATGCTGGAGCCGGTGGTGGGCACCAACGGCATCCTCATCCCGCCCGACGGCTACCTCCAGGGCGTGCGCGAGATCTGCGATCGCCACGGCATCCTGCTCATCGCCGACGAGGTCATGTCCGGCTTCGGGCGGACCGGCGAGTGGTTCGCCGTGAACCACTGGGGCGTCGTGCCCGATCTCATCACCATGGCCAAGGGCCTCACCAGCTCCTACTTGCCGCTGGGCGCCGTGACCATGCGCCGCGCTATCGCCGATGCCTTCATCGACAGACCCTTCTTCGGCGGCCTGACCTACAACAGCCATCCCATGGGCTGCGCCGCGGCGCTGGCCACCATCGCGGTCTACGAGGAGGACGGCCTCATCGAGCGGGCCAAGCGCATGGGCGAAGTGATGCGCGGCCACCACGAGGCGCTCTACGAGAAGCACCCCAGCCTGGGCGCCGGCCGCAACATCGGCCTGTTCGGGATCCTGGAACTGGTGCGTGACCGCCAGACGTACGAGCCGCTGGCGCCCTACAACGGCACCAGCGACGAGATGAAGGCTGTGGGCAAGCATCTCAAGGACAACGGCCTCTACACGTTCGTGCGCTGGAACACGATCATGACCAATCCGCCGCTGGTCATCTCGGAAGACGAGCTGGCCGAGGGCTTCGCCATCATCGACCGTGCGTTGGACATCGCCGACGAGGGTGCCCGTTCGAGCTAGCCGTGGCCGGCCTCAGGGGCGGTCCAACTCCGTCAGGACGGGCTGGAGGGCTCGGATGGAGTCGAGGGTGATCGGATCCAGCACCAGCTGGACGTGCCCGATCCCCTCTCGCGCGTAGGCGCGCAGGACCTCCGCCATCTCGACCGGCGAGCCTTCGAGCGGCGCGAGCGTCCCATCGCGTCCCGAGCCCTGGACGCGACCTGCGCCACCGGGCAGCCGGACCAGGACGGCGACCGTCCGCTCGATGGCCTCCGGGTGACGCCCGACCTCCCGCGCCGCATCGTCCACGAGCTCGCGGAGTGGCGCGACGCCCGCGGGGGTGTTGCCCGTGTCGGCCCACCAGACGTTCCAGGCCTGGACGTGGGGCAAGGTGATTCGCAGCATGCGTGGGCCTTTGGAGCCGATCATCAGAGGCGGGCCCTTGGGGCGCGGTCCGAGGGGCAGGAGCTCGCAGTCGCGTGCCTGGTAGAACTCGCCGTCGAAGTCGATGGCGCCTTCCTGAAGAAGCGTGTGGATGATCGTAAAGGCTTCCTCGAAGCGGTCGATGCGGCGGTCGTAGGGGAAGCCGAAGGCACGGAACTCCGTCTCGTTCCAGCCCGCGCCAAGGCCCAGGACGAGCCGTCCACCGCTGATCTCGTCGATGGTCGTGGCCTGCTTGGCCAGCAGCGCCGGATTGTGGAAGTTGGTGCAGGCGACGAGCGGCCCGAAGTCGATCCGGGAAGTGACCGCGGCGATGGCGGCCAGGAGCGACCATGCCTCCCACGGTCCTCGCGGGTCGCGATCCGGCCAGCGATAGAGCAGGTGTTCACCGACCCACACGGAGTCGTAGCCGAGATCCTCGATGGCGCGCACCATGTCCAGCAGCTCAGGCCAGCGGACCTCGCGCTCGACTTCGGGCAGCTGGATGCCGATCTTCGGCCGAGCGGTGCGGGGCAAGTCCATGCGACTCCTCGACTTCGGACGCGATGGGCCATATTGTGAGCGCCGCGTGCGCCGCTCGCCCAGCATCTGTGCCAGGGAAGGCGACCAGTCACCGAAGGGGCGATCGATGTCCAGACACATCCGTCTATGGGGCACGGCCATGTCCACGCTCCTCGTCGTGGCGGCCTGCGCAGCCCTCATCGGGCAGACGCTCGATCACGCCGACTGACTCGAGCTCCCACGGTCGACGTGAGTGGGGATGGCCGGGCCGTCGGCTTGACGCCCCGAACGGTGCGGCCCGCGCCAGGTCCAGGAGCCATGGGGCGGCTGGCGCGCAACGCGGCGGGCGTCAGCGTCTTCTTCCTCCTCCTGGCCATCGTCTGGGAGGCCTTCAAGTTCGTGGGAGGCGACCCGTGGCGGTACCCGGAGATCGGGTTCTTCCACGATCCGCCCCTGCGCATCCTGCAAGCCAGCGACCGCCAGTTGCCCCACCTGTGGGACATCGCCGCGTCGCTCTTCCAGCCCGTGCAGCGCAATCAGGCTGAGACGCTCGGCCAGTTCCTGGTAGGGGCTGCGCTGTTCACCTGGCAGGAGGCGCTCATCGGCTTCGTGCTGGGTGCCATCATCGGGCTGGCGCTGGCCTCGATCTTCGTCCACTCGCGGCTCCTGGAGCGCGCCTTCGTGCCCTACGTCATCGCCTCGCAGACCATCCCCATCGTGGCCCTGGCGCCCATCATCGTGGTCAGCTTCGGGCGCGGGCTGGTGGCCGTGGTCATCATCGCCACCTACCTCACCTTCTTTCCCGTGACCATCGCGGCCATGCGCGGCCTCTCCTCACCCGATCCACGCTCCGTGGAGCTGATGCGCTCATACGCGGCGTCGCGCTGGGATATCTACCGCAGGGTCCGCCTGCCGGCGTCCGTGCCGTATCTCTTCACCGCGCTCAAGGTGGCGGCCACGGCTAGCATCGTGGGCGCCATCATCGGGGAAGGGCCGGGCGGCGTGCCGGAGGGCCTCGGCCGCGCCATCATCAACTTCAATCAGCAGTACATCACCGGCCCAGAGAAGCTCTGGGCGACCATCTTCATCGCGGCTCTGGTGGGTATCTGTTTCTATCTGCTGGTGCAGGTAGCCGAGTCGCTCACCTTGCGCGGACGCCGGGCGGCGCGAGCGTGACCGCGGAACACCCCACCGTCAGCCTGCGCGACGTGGGCAAGGTCTTTCCTGTTCGCGGCGGCGGCCAGACGGTCGCGCTCCAGGGCATCGACCTGACCATCGGCGCCACCGAGTTCGTGTCGCTCATCGGCCCCTCCGGTTGCGGCAAGTCGACCCTGTTGCGCGTGGTGGGCGATCTCATCGCACCCTCTTCAGGCACGGTCGAGGTCAATGGCAAGGCGGCTTCGCGGGCCAGGGCCGACCGCGACTACGGCATGGTCTTCCAGGCGCCGGTGCTTTTCGACTGGCGCACCGTGGAGGCCAACGTGCGCCTGCCCCTCGAGGTGATGGGTCTTGACCG
>JBBJNS010000011.1:0-27394 GCA_037720745.1 Candidatus Limnocylindrales bacterium | reverse complement strand
CTCCTCGACCGCGGCCAGCAGAGCACCGTCCACGCGACTGGGTGCGCGGTAGGCCATACCGCCGTGAACGACGCGATAGCCGACAGCCTCCGGGTCCGGGGGCACTCGAGCGAGCACGTCCCGTACCACATCCGACGCCGTGGAGTCGTCGTCTCCCGGCGGCCATTCCACCAGCTCGTCGGCGGATACTTCTTCGCCGGCCTCGATGAGGCTGGCCTTCAGTGTGCTGGAGCCAGGATTCAGGACCAGGACGCGCATAGGAGCCGTCTGCTCAGGCGGACCAGGCCCAGTCCCGCACCTCCGGCTCATCCTCGCCGTGGGCTCGCGTGTACGCGCGGGCGGCGAGGCGCCGGTCGAGCATCTCCTGACGGACATGGGCGGCCCGGGCGGCCAGTCCTGGCACGCGGTCGATGACGTCGATGACCAGGCGGAAGCGGTCCAGGTCGTTGAGCATGACCATATCGAAGGGAGTGGTCGTGGTGCCCTCCTCCTTGTAGCCGCGCACGTGCAGATTCGCGTGATTCGTGTGCCGGTAGGCGAGGCGATGGATGAGCCAGGGATAGCCATGGTAGGCAAAGATGACCGGACGGTCGGTGGTAAAGAGCGCATCGAACTCGGCGCGAGACAGGCCGTGTGGATGTTCCTTCTCGTCCTGAAGCCGCATGAGGTCGACGACGTTGACCACCCGAAGCTTCAGGTCGGGCACGCGCTGGCGCAGGATGTCCACCGCAGCGAGGGTCTCGAGAGTCGGCACGTCGCCGCAGCAGGCCATCACCACGTCCGGCTCAGCGCCCTGGTCGTTGCTGGCAAAAGGCCAGATGCCGATGCCGCGGGTGGCGTGAAAAATGGCTTCATCCATCGAGAGCCAGTTCGGTGTCGGCTGCTTGCCGGCCACGATCACGTTGACGTAGTCCCTGCTGCGCAGGCAGTGGTCAGCCACGCTGAGAAGGGTGTTGGCATCCGGCGGCAGGTACACGCGGATGATCTCGGCCTTCTTGTTCACGACGTGGTCGATGAAGCCTGGATCCTGGTGGCTGAAGCCGTTGTGGTCCTGGCGCCAGACATGGCTACTGAGCAGGTAGTTGAGGGAGGCGATGGGGCGGCGCCACGGGATGTCGCGAGTGACCTTGAGCCACTTGGCGTGCTGGTTGAACATCGAATCGATGATGTGGATGAAGGCTTCGTAGCAGTTGAAGAGGCCGTGCCGGCCCGTGAGCAGGTAACCCTCCAGCCAGCCCTGGCAGAGGTGCTCCGAGAGGACTTCCATGACCCGCCCGTCGGGAGCGAGGTGCTCGTCCACCGGCAGGTTCTGAGCCATCCAGGCCTTGTCTGTCTTCTCGAAGACGGCGGATAGGCGGTTGGAGGCGGTCTCGTCGGGCCCGAATAGCCGGAAGCTGGACCGGTTCTCGTCGATGACGTCGCGAAGGAACTCGCCAAGGACGCGGGTGGCTTCGCTAGTCGACCCGCCGGGTGCCCGGACATCGACCCCGTAGTCACGGAAGTCGGGCAGTCGTAGCGCTTCGAGGACCTCGCCGCCATTGCTCACGGGGTTCGCGCTCATCCTCCGCTGTCCTGCTGGGGCGAGCTCCGCCAGCTCCGCGCGCAGGGCCCCGGCCTCGTCGAACAGCTCCTCAGGACGGTAGGAGCGCATCCAGTCCTCGAGCAGGGCAAGGTGCTTCAGGTCCGTCCGCACGTCCGACATGGGGACCTGGTGCGCGCGCCAGGTGTTCTCGACCGGATGCCCGTCCACCTCTTCCGGGCCGGTCCAGCCCTTGGGCGTGCGCAGGACGATCATCGGCCAGCGGGGTCGCTCCTGGCTGGAACCATCGCGGGCGCGTTCCTGGATGGCGGCGATCGCGTCGAGCGATCGGTCCAAGGCGGCGGCGAAGGCCTGGTGTACCTCCACAGGATCATCGCCGGCCACGATCTCGACCTCGTGCCCGTAGCCCTCCATGAGGGAGATCAGCTCGTTATCCGGGATCCGCGCCAGCACGGTCGGGTTGGCGATCTTGTAGCCGTTGAGGTGCAGGATTGGCAGCACGGCCCCATCGCGGACCGGATCGAGGAACTTGTTGGAGTGCCAGCTGGCGGCCAACGGCCCCGTCTCCGCTTCGCCGTCACCGACCACGCAGCAGACCAACAGATCGGGATCATCGAAAGCCGCCCCATACGAGTGCACGAGCGCGTAGCCCAGCTCTCCGCCCTCATGGATCGAGCCGGGAGTCTCTGGTGCCACATGGCTGGGGATGCCACCCGGATAGCTGAACTGGCGGAAGAGCTGGAGCATCCCTGGCTCGTCTCGCGTGATGCTCGGGTAGACCTCGGTGTACGTACCCTCGAGGTACGCGTTGGCGACGACGCCCGGTCCGCCGTGGCCCGGCCCGGTGACGTAGATGGCGTTGAGGTCGCGCTGTCGGATGGCGCGGTTCATGTGGGCGTAGATGAGGTTGAGGCCGGGAACCGTGCCGAAGTGACCCAGCAGCCGGGGTTTGATGTGCTCCGGCTTGAGCGGCTCCCGAAGCAAGGGGTTGTCGAGCAGGTAGATCTGGCCGACGCTGAGATAATTGGCGGCACGCCAATATGCATCGACGCGCTCGAGCTCCTCAGCATCGAGGCTCGCGGTCTGGCCCGCGGGACTCACCGTCATCGCACTCTCCAGTCGTGTGGTCGGGAGGTCAGCAGCGTGCCTCCCTTCACGAAGTCTGCGCTCAGGCGTGGGATCCTGACGAAAAGTCGGTGCAAAGAGGGCGTTCGTGCAGACCCAGGCCCGATGCCCTGCGCGAGCGACTGCTGGGCGTTGAGCGTTCGAGGCGCCGAGTGCTGACCCGCCTGCTCTAGGCGGGCGCTTCGGCCCGATCCTCCCGGTGCCAGGTCGCGGCGTGGTCTCGGACGAACGTGGCGAAGTCGATGGGCGGTCTGCCTGTGACCAGCTTCACATCGTCGCTGAGGCCGGCAGCCAGACCGAAGCGGGCGGCGGTATATATCCCGACGGTCACGGCAAGCATCGCGGCCGGCATCCCGCGTCCAGCCATGCGACGCCAGTAGTGCCACGGGGTGGGGTCGGCGTACCTGATGGAGCGTCCCAGGACGCCACTCATGACCGCGGCGCACTCGTCGTAGGTCAGCGCCGCCGGCCCCGTGGGTGTGAGCGCCGTGTTCTCATAGCCCGGCGTGGTGAGGGCCGCCGCCGCGACCGATGCGACGTCACGCGCATCAACGTGTGCCGTACGTGACCGGCGCCCGGCCGGGATGTAGATCTCGTTCCGGTCTCGGATGTCGCGGACATGCACTGTGGACAGGTTCTGCATGAAGTAAGCAGCCCGAACGAACGTCCAGGCCATGCCGCTGGCCCGAAGATGTCGCTCGATCCGATGGTGAGGCACCAATGGGTTGCGCTCGGCGCCCTGGATGGAAAGGAATACGACGTGACGCACGCCTCGGTCCCGCGCCGCGTCGAGTGCCGGCCCGATGATGTGCTTGGTGTCGGAGATCGCCGGGGGCGGAGCAGGAACATGCGGTCCACGCCGTCGAACGCGCCGAATGTAGCTGGGTCGGCGAAGTCGAACGGGACTGACGCCACGTCAGGGGGCAATGTGGACCGGGCTGCCGCCGTATGGAATGCAGCGACGCGGACGTCGACACCGCGCCGAAGCAGCTCGAGGACCAGAGGGGTACCGACGTTGCCAGGCGCACCCGTGACGAGGATAGGAGCGCTCATCGTGGATCCATTCCCTTCCAGATGCTGTCGACCAGCCCCTTCAGCCATGAGTCCGTGACCGGTTCGCCGAGTATCGATCGAGCCAGCAAGGCACCGAAGAGGAGCGTGTCGACGATCTCCAGGTCGGCGTCCGCTGCGATCTCGCCGCTCTCGACCCCGCTCCTCAGGACGGAGCCGACCATGACTCGGTGTGGTCCGAAGACCCGGTCCCGCAGCGCCCGCAGGAGCTCAGGCTCACGCGACACCTCGGCAAGCAGGGAGCCCATGATCGTCATCGCCCCGGGGTTCGCAAGCGCCCTCGCGGTCGTCCTCAGCAGGACGAGGACCGCCTCACGGCTTCCTTCAGGCAGGGCGGGCGCTTCGGCGGGGCTCATCTCCAGCAGCGCTGCCGCGACCAACTCTGCCTTGGAGCGGTAGCGCCGATAGACGGTCGGCTTGCCGACCTTGGCGGCCTCGGCGACGGCTTCCATCGTCATCGACTGGTAGCCACGCTCAGCCAGCAGCGTGATAGCGGCATCAAGGACGGCCCGGTCGGCTTCGGTGCTGCGTGGCCGGCCTACCCCGCGGGCGGGCTGGCTCTGCTTCACGGCGCGGCTGGGATCAGATCGATGCGAACGATGTGCGCCTTCGTCGGAGCGGTCGCTCGCACTTCCGTGGGCACGCGGCCGTCGTCGGTGACCGGGATGCCGAAGCCACGCAGCATGCCAGGACCTCGCTTGGCGACTTGGAAGGCGACAGCGCCGTCGTATCCGTCCTCGTCCGGGGTGAGGAGTCGCGCCATCGCATCGCGCCATCGCCCGTCGAGCCGGACCTGGACGTCGGCGCCACCGACGACATTGCGCCACCACTTGTAGCTCGGTGAGGTGACGACTATCACCCGGTCTCCCTCCCGAACGTAGCCCACTGGGGTGGTGAAGGTCGTGCCACTGCGTCGGCCTCTGAAGCGCAGCAGCATCACGTTCCGGGCCAGCGGCCCGGCGAACCTTGAGGCAAGGAGTCGCTTGACGAACGGGTTGGCGGCGCCGACCACCGTTCTCATGATCTTGAACTGGGGCGTGTCGGTGAAGGAACGAGACTCTGGAACGGTCATGGCATCCTCCTGGCGAGACTTACGTGACACCAGTGTAACGTATTAAGTCGCGATGCGCTGCACCGGCGTAGCGCGTCTGGTGAAGACAGCGAAGGCAGCCCTCTTCCAGACGCCCATCGGTGCGCTTCCGGCCGAGATCGCTATGCCGGCCGACAGGCAGGCGAGTACGAACGGACTTCGGCGCAGACGGCCCAGAACAAGGTGGACCCCTCCCTCCGGTTCGACTGCTGTGACGGTCGGTGGTCGACGTCGATCGCCGCGGTGCGATGTCGGCGGTTCATGCCTGCACCTTCTCGCGCCCCAGATCAGAGGCGATCGCCTGGCTCCACGACATGACCTCCTCCCAGTCGCGGAAGTCGCCCTGCGGGGCGCGCAGCGCCTTCGTGACGGTTCGCTCCAGGAAGTTGAGCTGGGTCGGCTCCAAACGTCCGCCGAAGGTCCGATGTCCTCGCGCACCGAGCCGGCTGGCCAGCGCGAGAGCTTCGGGTGCCTCGTCCTGAGGTTTGGGCGGGTCACCGACCGGCCCGCTCGAGAAAAGCCAGACCGGTCGAGTGGCGAGTTCCGCGGCGTGGCGATCGGCGAAGGCTCGCGCCGCTTCGAGCCAGCGTCCGGCATAGACCGCGCTACCGAGCACGACCGCCTCATAGCCCTCGAGCGCAGTCACTTCCTGCGGCGCCTTCGTCTCGATCTCGTGGCCGGCATCTTCAAGGAGCCTGGCCACGATGCCACCGATCTCTGCGGTGGCGCCGTGCTTGGATGCGACAGTGACAAGGACCTTCATCTCGGGTGCCTCCTCAGGCGGCTGGCGCGGGCTGCGCCCACATGACTGGCTGGGGGCTGCCTCCACCACGTAGCGTGCGCCACGCAGCGAGGACCACGGCACCCAAGCCGAAGATGGACAGGATGGCCGTGACGAGCGGGACGAGGCCGATCACGGATGCCACGATCAGGCCCACCACCGCCGCGCCATACGGTCGAACTGGGGGCGTGGCCCCCTCGCGCCTGCCAAGCAGCCACTCCCCGAGCCAGATGGCGGCCACGATGTAGCCGATGAAAGCGATCGCCGGCCAAGCGAACAGCAGCACGGCGATGCCGGTCGGGATGCCCACGATAGTGACGATGGCAAGGGCGGCCAGAAGGGGCGGCACGATCAGGGAGACCAGGCCGACGAGCGCCGTCTTGCCGGGTTCGCGGCTGATGAGTGTGGTCGCGCTGCGGACCTGCCTGGCGGCCAGGCCGACAAGCAACAAGGCGAAGAGCAGTGTGGCGAGCGCGAAGCCGATCCAGAGCAAGAGCATCGCGGCACCCATGAACAAGCCGAACCCGGCAACGTCACCCGTGAGATCACGGAATCGGCCGCCGATCTCGGTGCCGGGCGCGACATCCACGGTGGCGTTCAGCTCGTGCACGTCACCCAGCACGGTGGTTCCGCCGTCCAGTCGGGCCGTGCCGTTCACGATGGCGATGGTCTCGAGCGTCGCGCCGGTGACCGAGGCAGTGCCCTCGACGACGACAAGAGTGTTGACGGTGCCGCTGACGATCGCGTGACCGCCGAGCACGATGACCGCATCGGCTGACTCGTGGGTTGCCACCTCGACGTCTCCGGAGGCCACGATCAACACGCGGCCGGTGTGTGGGAGCGTCCCGCTGACGCCCAGCGCCGTGCCGGTCAGCCCCAGGCCGAGCGCGAGCAGCGAGATCAGCATCACAAGCCTTTTCATCACAAGCCTCCTCTACGGCTGTGTCATCGCGGGAGCGTCCGCGGACCTTGCCGCGTCCGACCGTGGTGATCTCTAGCCCAGCATGCCGATTCGCGCATCGCCGGGACAGTGCCGGAGGTCCCGAGCGGGATGCGCCGAATGGCATGGACCGGACCTTGGCAGCCCCGTTCAGTCGCGGCCGTACGTGGCCGGCAGGATCTCCTCGATGAGGAGTGCGTGGAACTGCTCGACCCCTTCGAATGACACGGAGTGCGCGGCGTCCGCGAAGGTCACCAAGCGCTTGCTCGGAGCCGTCAGGCCGGCGTACCACTCCAGCGCAAGGTCGCGGCGGGCATCCAGCTCGGCGGCACCGTCGAGGATGTAGACCGGGACCTCCAGGTGCGTTGCCTGGCGCCGCAAGTCGATGGTCTGGATCTGAGGCCACATGACCGAGTAGTAGTCGATGAGACCGCGCAGGACCGCGATCTTCTCGACCAGGTCGTACTCGCTCGCCAGGACGTTCCACTGGTCCAGGCCGGACGCCTGCGCCAGCTCGATGTAGGCAGCAGGTGGTGTGTACGGCTCGTAAAGCGCCGGGTAGTAACCCATCACGAACGCTCCGGCGAAGATGTCCTCGTAGGGCGGGTCGCCGTAGCGCGCCATCGCCTCGGCCAGGACTTCATCGTCCGTACGCTCAGCGAGCGCCAAGAGGTCGTCATGGAGTCGCCTGGTCGTCTCTAGGGGATCCACCATCTGGCCGCTGCCGATCCAGGCGTGGTACAGCTCGGGGCGGCGCTGGACCGCGAGGACCCCCAGGATCGTCCCCCATGACTCGCCCAGGAGGTAGATGCGCTCCTCGTCGAAGCGCTCGCGCAGATAGTCGGTCAACTCGATGGTGTCCGAGACCCCGCGGTCGACCGTGAGAGCCCCGGCGTCGAAAGCGGGGTAGGACTTGCCGGTGCCTGGCTGGTCCCAACCGACCACGATGAAGTCATCGGTCAGATCGGCATACAGGGCTCGGTTCCAGCCCAGGTCGCTCTGCCCAGGACCGCCGCTCAGATAGAGGAGCACGGGCGCATCGACGCTCTTGCCGCGCAGGAGGATCGACTGGTCCTGTCCGCCGAGGTGCACGGTAGCCAGCTCAGCGATGCTGCCGGTGACCGGTTGACCGTCGGCTGCAAGGATGGCAGGCGTGCTGGCCGGCACCGCAAGCAGGGCGGCCACGCCGACCATCAGCGCGGTTCCGAGGCCGGCCGGGATCCAACGAACCACTGAGAGCGCCCGGTCTCGTTTGCGCACCGGTGCCAAGGTGGCAGGGAAGCGGTGTCGCAGTGCCGCAGCGGCCAACAGCGCGCCGATCATCATCGGCAGGAACGCGATGAGTGCGTGGAACCGCGGCCGAGCAACAGCGCCAGCATCCCGTAAGGGCGGTCCAGCCGCAGCCCACTGACGGTCGGACCCACCGCATCCAGGCGCCCCAGCTCCATCCCCACGGCGTAGGCGATGGGAGCCATGACATCCTCGACCGAAACCATCGTCCGTGCGTTCATCTCACCTCCTTGCATCAACGCTGGTCTCAGCGTGGTGTCTGCGGGGCGATCCGAAACGGGGAGGCCGTCACGGATCCGGTGGGCCGATCGGCCCTATCCGTTCCGGCGCATGGAGGTCAGCTTCAGAGCAGCCAGCGGCGGCGCGCGGCCTCGGCCAGGTCCGAGCGGAAGTCGGGATGGGCGATGGAGATGAGCGCCCGTGCCCGGTCCGCGAGGGAGCGTCCTCGGAGCTCCGCGACGCCGAACTCGGTGACCACCGTCTGGACGTGCCCGCGCGAGGTCACCACGCCGGATCCCGGCTGCAGCTCCGCGACGATACGACTCCGCGTGCCGCGCACGGCCGTGGCTGGGAGCGCGATGATGGCGCGGCCCTCTGGAGCGAGTGCGGCTCCGCGCATGAAATCCATCTGGCCGCCGATGCCGCTGTAGAGACGGTGTCCGATAGAGTCGGCCACGACCTGTCCGGTCAGGTCCACCTCGATGGCCGAGTTGATGGCGATCATTCGTCGCAGGCGCCGTATGACCGACGTGTCGTTGGTGTATTCGACGGGGCGCATCTCCACCATCGGGTTGTCGTGCACGAAGGCGTATAGACGCCTCGTGCCCATCACGAAGGTCGACACGATCTTGCCGCGGTTGAGATCCTTGGCGGCCCCCGTGACGACTCCCGCCTCGACCAGGTCGACCACGACATCGGTGAACATCTCCGTGTGGATGCCCAGGTCACGCTTGTCGCGCAGGTCGAGCGCCACTGCCGCCGGAATGGCGCCGATGCCCAGCTGTAGCGTGGCGCCATCGGGCACCAGGCTGGCGACATAGGCTCCGATGCGGCGCTCATCGTCGCCGATGTGAGCCGGCGGGCGTTCATAGGGTGCGATGTCGACTTCGACAGCGAGGTCGATCTCGTCGACGTGGATGAAGCTGTCGCCCAGCGTCCGCGGCATCGCCGCGTTGAGTTGGCCGATGACGGTCCTGGCCGCGCGGATGGCCGTGGGCATGGCGATGACGGAGGTGCCTAGCGAGACGAATCCGTGGGCATCGGGCCGCGAGACGTTGACCAGCACCGTGTCGAGAGGGATGATCCCGTCTCGAAAGAGCACCGGCACATCGGACAGGAATGTCGGCACGTAATCGGCGCGACCTTCGTTGATGGCCTGGCGTGCGTTCGGCCCGATGAACAACGCGGTGTGGCGGAAGTGAGGTGCCATCTCCGGGCGCAGGTGCGGTCCGGGCCCCTCGATGTGCAGGTGCACCATGCGAACCCGCTCGAGCTCTGGGGCACGAGCGACCAGGGCCTCAAGCAGGAGCGACGGAGCGGCCGCGGCGGCGTGGACGTACACGGTCTCGTCGGACCTGATGGCGCTTACGGCCTCCGCAGCATCGACAATCCGCATGTGGGAAGTCTAGGCGTCTATGCCAGCCACCCCGCGAAAGTCCTGACCCTCCGCCGTCACCAGTGAAGCCGCCAGAAGCGACAGGGATATCGCGGCAGTGCCTACGAGCAGGAGTGCGCCGGCGATCGCGAGCTCGGGCCGACCCAGTGGAATTCCCAGCGCCAGGGACGCTGTGCCGGCCTGGAATACTGCCCAACGCCCGAGAGCGAGGCGCCCCAGGAGTCGGCGCTGCTGCGCGTGGCGCCCCAGCCCGCCAGGACCGATCGAAGGTACGAGGTGCGTCCAGGCCCCGACGAGCGACTGGAGGACCCAGCCCACCGCCAGTGGGACGATGAAGGTCGAGGGACGCCAGCCGCCCGCTGAGGCGCCGCCCTCGATGGTGCCCCAGGCGGCGATGGCCACGGCCAGGACGAACCAGGCCACCGCGGCGAGGAGCGAAGCCAGCGCGAAGCCGTGCCAGGAGGGATCGCTGCTCCAGCGGCCACGGCGGGCGTGGACGCCGCGGGCGTGCCACGCGAGGAGCAGCGCCCCAACGAGGGTCACGAGGACGCCCGAGGTCGTGCCGAGAGACAGCCGTGTCGCCAGTCCGAGGGCGACCAGCAACGGACCGACGCTCAGGGCGAGGATGACCAGCCGACCAAAACGCTCGACGCCGATTCGCGCACCAGCGACCGTGGGCAGGAGATGCAGCAGCGAGGCAGCCACCACCAGCGAGACGAAACCAACGACATTGAGCCAGGCATGCGCGGGCTTGAGCACGTCCCAGGCCTCGACGACGGGTCGCCAGCCGGCGACAAAGAGAGTGGCGATGGTGGTGCCGGCCGCTACGGCGGCCAGGGCCGCCCCGTACGAGACCGCCAGCACCACCCGCCGTGTGCCCAGGGCCCGGCGGAGCGGCAGGAGCGTCGCGGCAGCCACCGCGGCGATCCCACCTAGGTATATCAGTCCGCCCACTGCCGCCAGCGCGCCCGAGGGGTCACCCGACCAGAACGCGCGCGCGGCAGTCACGACGGCCGCACCGAGCGCGACTCCCGCCACTCCGGCGAGGCGTATGGCCGGCGCGGCAGGCGCCACGGAGGCGACTGACGCGCTGAAGAAGGGCATGACGCCGGCGATGGCGGTGGTCGCGCCACCGGCCAACACAAGGTGCAGCGGCAGCCAGCCGCCTTGCCTCAACGCGACGGGCGCGAAGAGGGAGAAGGCGGCGAGCGCCACGTACCCCGCCGCCATGCCCACAGCCAGTGCCGTGATCCGCTTGTCAGTTGCACGCCCCGTCGCGTTGGTCCGTGCCACGGCGGGGCGTTCGGGGACCGTCCGCCCGGGCGTGGCGGCGAGCACGGGCTGCGCGCGACAGGCGTCGCAGCACGCATCATCCGCCGCCCGATCCAAAAGGGGTAGCGCCTCGCCGCGCGACCCCATTAGTTCGTGGGGTCGCCGTCGCCGGCCTGGATCAGGGCCACCGCGCCGCGTGATGCGATGTTGAAGGCGTGGGTCACTATCGGATAGACGCCATCCTCAGCCGTGGTGAACTCCACGATGGCACCTTGAGCCGGCGCGAGGTCAACCGCCTGGGCACCCCAGTTCCCTTCGTTGCCCTGTCGCAGCGCGACGCCCTCCTTGATCACGGTGTCGAAGATCGTGCCGATCACATGGAAAGAGCTGTCGACGTTCGGTCCGGCGTTGAGGACGTAGACGCGTACGCGGGCACCCGTCTCGACCAGAAGCGGCGCATCCTGGTACTGGTTGGCCACCCCGTTGAAGACGGCGAAGTCCGGTGCGGCCGCTGCCTCTCCGGCCTTCTCCAGGCTGGTCAGCTCACCCTGCGGACCGAGATACCACTCGCTCTGCACCAGGGCGAACTCGTGGTCGACCTCGGGGAGCCCCTCGCGCGGTTCGACGATGACCATGCCGTACATGCCGTTGGCGACATGGTGGAGGACGGGCGGCGTGCCGCAGTGGTACATCCAGACCCCGGCGTAGTCCGCGGTCCACTCGTAGATGAGTTCCTCGCCGGGAGCGATGGAGCGCATCTCGTCATTCGGCGCTACCTGGCTCGAATGGAAGTCGAGCGAGTGCGAGAACTCGTTCTCGGTCGGGTTGACCAGCCGGACCCGGATGGTGTCGCCGACCTTGACTCGCAGGACCGGACCCGGCACGGTATCGCCGAAGGTCCATACCTTCTGGACGAAGCCGGGAGCGACCGTCATCTCTCGCTCGGTCATCACCAACTCCAGCTCATGTACCTCGCCCTCGAAGCGCGCCGGGGCGGCCGGGTCATACAGGACCGGGGCGGGCGCATCGGGGTCGGCCGCCACGTCCGTCTCCGGCGGGGGACCGCCATCTCCACCGCCGCTTGGAGAGGCCTCAGTGCTAGGGGCCGCCGTCCCGACCTCGACCTCGATCTGGCCGGTCATGCCCGCTTGTGCGTGACCCGGGATGGAGCACAGGAATGGCGCACCGTCATCCGGGACGACGATCTCCCCCGTCACGGTCTCGCCCGCCTCGGCGTAGACCGGCTCCTGGCCCTCGATCATGAAGTCGTGGGCGATGGCGCCGTCGTTGACCAGCGTCACCTCGTAGCGGCCCGGAGCCGGCACGCTGAGCGCGGCAGGCTCAAAGCCGAGGTCGAAAGCGCGGACCTCCAACGCGCCAAGCACCTCGCCATCAGCCACGTCCGGGGAGGTGACGGGCTGGGGTGACGCAGCTGGGGATGCTGGAGGCGCCGACGTGGTGGGCGGGGATGGCTGGGCAGCGGGTGCCGCGCTCGACGCGGGACCCGCTGTCCAGGTCGCGGCTGTGCCGGCGCATCCGCCGATGAGAGCGACGCTGACGAGCGCGATCAGGATGAATGAAGCTGGGCGGTGCATCGGGCACTCCTCATGGTGGAAGGCGGGATGTCCGCCGAGGGAACAGGTACCGCGGACGTTACCGATGGATGTTCTGCACGGGAGGGGCCATCCGGCCCTAATCTCCGGGCCATCGGAAGTGTCTGGCGGAGAGCGACTGACGTGAGACGTCGCCGATGCCGCTGACGATGGTCTGAGCGGCCCCCGACACCGGTGCCGAATGGCCGTGGCGCCCGGCCCCCAGTCGGCGGACCGTGGGTCCATGCCATACGACGCGACGGCTTCATCGGTCTCGATCCGCAGGGTGCGTCCGGATGATGGTCCGGCCATCATGCGCTTCTACGACGGCCTGACGGCCGAAAGCCGCCGCCGTCGTTTCCTTGGCTTCGGACGCGTGAGCGCGACGGCGGCCGCAGGCTTCTGCGGTCCCGATCACGAGCACTCCGAAGGCTTCGTCGCGGTGACCCTGGGCGGTCCGGCCGATGGCTCGATCGTGGGGCACCTCTGCCTTGAGCCGGCCGGTGCGCACGGCGCGGAGGAGGTGGCGCTCGCGGTCGCGGACGAGCGCCAGGGTCAGGGCATCGGCCGGCGGCTCTTCGAGGCGGCCATCGGGTGGTCCCTCGCCCGGGGAGTGCCACGCCTGGCTGCCAGCGCGTTCTCGGACAACTCCGGCGTCCTTCGCCTCCTGTCGTCCGCTCCAGGCGGGGCTCGCATCCGACCGGCCGGCGGCGGAGTCGTGGAGATCGAGATGCCTCTCCCTGTGAGTGAAAAGACGGTCAGTAGCTCGGGCCTGGCTTGTTCTTCGCCACGAAGGCGGCGGCCTGCGCGCGCCGCTGCAGGTTCAGCTTCGAGAGGATCGAGCTGACGTAGTTTTTGACGGTCTTGTCCGAGAGGTAGACCGCGGCGGCGATCTCCTTGTTCGTCTTCCCCTCCGCCACCAGGAGAAGGATGCGCTGCTCCTGCTGGGTCAGCTGCGCCAGCTCGTCCTGATAGGGCGTCGTGGCGATGCGTCGCACGCGCTCCAGCACCTTCTCCGTCACGGCGGGGTCCAGCAGTGACTCGCCACGCCCCACGGCCTCCAGAGCCGAAACGAGATCGCGCGCCCGGATCTGCTTGAGCAGGTATCCGCTGGCGCCGGCGATGATGGCCGAGAGCACCGCTTCCTCGTCGGGGTAGCTGGTCAACATGACGACACGCACTTCGGGCAGCTCCGCGCGGATATCGCGACACGCCTCGATGCCGCTGCCATCGGGCAGGCGAACGTCCATGATCACAAGGTCGGGCACGTGACGATGAGCCATCTCGACTGCCTCGGCCACGGTCCCGGCCTCAGCTACGACCTGGAAGTTCTCCCTCCGATCCAGCAACGCCACGAGGCCCTGGCGTACGACTTCATGGTCGTCGACGACGAGCAGCCTCAATGGCTCAGCTCGTTCCGGAGCCTCAGTCATCGGTTCCCTCCGCGGCAAGCCGTGTGGGGAGTCTGAACTCGAGCCGCGTCCCCTTGCCCGGTGCGCTCCACAGCACGGCGTCACCGCCCATGGCTCGGGCACGAGCGTACAGGTTGCGAAGCCCGTTGTGTCCCGGTCGCCGGTCGCCAGCTGTAGGAAGGTGGGGGTCGAAGCCGCAGCCGTCGTCGGCGACCGTCAGCACCATCTGGCCATCCTGCTGCATCAGGCGCAGCTCGAGTCGAGCCGCCGCCGCATGACGGACGGCGTTACTGACGGCTTCGCGCGCCGCCTGCAGGAACGCGATGGCATCCGAAGCGTGGAGTCCCACACCCACCCTGGCGTCCAGGACCACGGTCGCGATGCCTCCTCGACGGGCCTGGTCAGCGACTTCCTCGAGCCCGCCCAGCAGGTCGCCCCCTTCGAGTGCCTCCGGCCGCAGACCGGTGATGAAGTTCCGGATGTCGCGGATGGCTGCGTGGATGTTGTCGATGGCCCGCTCGACGCGAAGCGTGGCCTCGTCAGGTGCTTCGGCCATCAGATCGGGCACATCCTCGAGCGCCAGGCCGACCGCATAGAGCGACTGGATGATGCCGTCATGGAGGTCTCGGCCGATCCGCTCACGCTCCTGACCGATGGCCAGGCGCCTTACTTGCGCATGAAGCCGCGCGCGTTCGATGGCGATACCGGCGTGGCGGGCGAAGCTCCTCACGAGGTGCTCGTCGGCTTCGGTGAACTCCCCGGATCCTTCCTTCTCGGTGAGGTACAGGTTGCCCACTGATGCGCCCTGGACGGTGATGGGCACGCCGAGGAACGTGTGCATGGCGGGATGGTGGGCCGGGAATCCGTGACGGCGCGGGTCGGCCATGAGGTCCCTGCTTCGGATGGGCCGGTTGTCCTCCACCACTTGGCCCAGCAAGCCGAGCCCGCGCGGGATGTGCCCGATGCGCGTGCGCTCGCGGTCGCTCATGCCACTCGTGATGAAGCGCTCGAACTCGCCGGACGATCCCACCAAGCCGAGAGCCGCGTATCGCGCCCCGATGAGGGGTCTGAGGCGATCGACGATGAGCTGCAGGACCCGCTCGAGGTCGAGTTCGCCCGCGACGGCCGCGGATGCCTCATCCAACGCTTCCATCCGCCGCGCCGCCAATCGAGCCTCGCTGCGCGACCAGGTCAGGTCCAAGGCGAGTGCGATGGCCCGCGCAAGGGGTTCGCGGCTCTCCGCTGGACCGGCCACTTCAAGGAGGCCGGTCTCCCGGCCGAACCCGCCCGCGGTCAGCGGCACGCGCTGGGACGAGCCTCTGGCCAAGGTGCCTAGCGCCAGGTCCAGGGCCGGCAGCGGAGGCGCCTCCCAGCGGATCCGCGCTCCATCGGCACCCCAGACGCTGAGCATCGCCTGGACCGCTCTGACGAGTGCGCCATGCGTGCCGGCAGGATCCTGTTCCCAGGCCGCCAAAGCTTCCAGGAGCGACTCCATGGGGAGGCGCTCGTGCGACGGCACGTGACCCGGCTGCGCAACCATGCCAGCCAGCCTAGCAGTGGTTCTCGTTCGGCCGACGATCCTCCTGTGACCATCGGCCCCGATATCCGGGCCATCTGACACTCCGTGGCTGGTCGCTGGACTGCGATGCTCCCCACATGCACGACCATCACTCTTCCGACGCGCCGGCCGCCACTCCCCGTCTAACGGGGATCGTCTCCAGGACAGCGACGCGGCGCTCCTTCCTCCGCGGAGCGGCCGCGGCCACTGGGGGCTTGGCTGCCGCGACCCTGGCCGCCTGTGCTGGTCCCGCCAACCCCTGGCGACCCTCTGCCGCAGCCTCGACGTCCGCCACGGCCGCGGCCTCGGCGGCGGCCTCGTCCGCCCCTTCTATGGATCACGGCGGGCCTTCAGCATCGCCGGGCGAACCGATGGATCACGACGCTGCGGCGAAGGCGGTCACCGAACGCTTCCTGGGCGGCGAGTGGCAGCAGGTGCCCGGTTACGGCAACCAGCCGCTCGAGCCCCGCAACGAGGGCGGCGCCAAGGTCTTCGACCTGGCCATCGAGCCGATCCAGCACCGCATCGACGCGCAGCGGGAGCCGCTCGCTGCTCTGGGCTACGGAGGCACGTGGCCGGGCCCTCGACTGGAGGTGGTGGAGGGCGACACGGTCCGCGCCAACTTCACCAATCGCCTCGATGAGTCGACCGGGGTGCACTTTCACGGCCAGGACGTGCCCAACGCCATGGATGGCGTTCCGCACATCACCCAGGATCCCATCATGCCGGGCGGCACGTTCACCTATGAGTTCACGGCGACGCCCGCCGGCTCGCACATGTATCACTCGCACCACAATGCGACTGACCAGGTCGGACGTGGCCTGTTGGGCGCGTTCATCGTGCAGCCACGCGACCCCGCGCAGCGCTATGACCGGCTGTTCGGCGCGTCGCAGGACATCGTATGGATCAGCAACGACACGCTGGGCGGCTTCACCATCAACGGGCGCGGCTTCCCGGCCACGGCGCCCATCGTGGCCAAGCTGGGGGACACCATCGTCATCCGCTTCATGAATGAGGGCGTGATGATGCATCCGTGGCACCTCCATGGCATGCCCATGCGGATCGTGGCGCGTGACGGCTATCCGCTCGGGAGCGCGGCCTTCACCTGCGACACGCTTGGTGTCAACCCAGGGGAACGGTGGGACGCCGTGATCGAGTGCCGCAATCCCGGCGCCTGGGCATTCCACTGTCATGTGCTGCCACACGCCGAGGGCCGCGACGGGATGTTCGGGATGGTCACCGCGCTGATCGTCGAACCGTGACCGGGCCGGTCATGGACGCTGCCTCCGTGCGGGAGTCCAGGCGACCCATCGAGACCGTCCTGCTCGCGACGGACCTCTCTTCCGCCTCCGACGATGCGACCGCCTGGGCGATCCAGACCGCTGCCGCATTCCGAGCGCGGCTCCTCGTGGTCAATGTGCTGGAACACCGTCGCTTGAACGGCTTCGGCTCCCACGATCGCGAAGACCAGGCGCGGGCAGAGAGAGAGTCGGTCCTCGAGGACCTGGTGAGCCGCGCCCGGACCGGCGGCGCCCGTTGCGAATACATCCTCTGGTCAGGCGAGCCCTCTTCGTCGATCGTAAGTGTCGCTGAGGCCGAGCGGGCGGACCTCATCGTGGTCGGCACGCACGGGCGTGCTCGTGCCGGGCGGCTATTCCTGGGCAGCGTTTCCGACCATCTCGTGCGCAGCGCTCCGTGTCCCGTGATGATCGTGCGACCCGAAGCGGATCTCCGTCACAGCAGCACGGACCAAGGGGCCGAGCTTCGCTGAGTCGGCCCCGCGCGACGCGTCTTGGCGGGGGCCACACGGCCCCCGCTGGAAGGGCCGCTGGTCCCGTCACTTGGGGTGCTACCGGCACCTCCGCCGAGACGGATCGCCGTCTACGGTATGTCTTGTCAGTACACAGATAGGGCCGCGCGGGTGGCCGAAAGGAAAGGTTGCTGAGATGGAGACGATCACGCGAGCTCGAGAGCGGGGGATCCTGTTCCTGCGGCTTCTGATGGGCGGCGTGTTCCTGTGGGCCGGCACGGAGAAGCTGCTCCAGGTCAGCGGGGCGCCGTTCGATGCGGCCGGCTTCCTGAAGTTCGGGACGATGGGGACCTGGCCCGGAGCCGCAGAGGGCGCCATCATCAACCCCACGCACACGTTCTGGGCCGGCTTGACGACCGATCCGACGCTCATGACCTTCATCAACTTCATCGTTCCCTTCGGGCAGGTGGCCATCGGGGCCGCCCTTATCTTGGGACTGTTCACGCGCTTTGCGAGCGTGATGGGAACGGCCATGATGCTGTTCTTCTTCGTCGCCGCGTGGGACTTCGGTCGCGGCGTCCTGAACTCTCACCTCGTCTACGCCGTCACGACCGGGTTCCTCGGGTACGCGGCCGCTGGAGAGGTCCGGGGTCTGGACGGCGCGCTCGTCGAGCGGATGAGCTTCGTCAAGCGGCGACCGGTGCTCCGCTACGTGCTCGGCTGAGAGACGCAGGGGCCGAGCGTCGATCCCCACTCCGATACTGAACGGCGGGTCCCGACCGGGACCCGCCGTTTCAGGTCACGGCGATCGGTCCGCGACGGCTCAGGCGATGAGGCGGGTCGGAGCGAGCCGGTCGGCGCGCAGCTGCTCCTCGGCTTCCGCGACACGCGCCAGGACGCCTTCACGCAACTTGTCCAGCCCGGCATTGACGGCTAGAGAAGCGGTGCCGATGGAGGTCAGCTGGGTCTTGAGTGTCCGGATGGCGTCGAGCTGGTTGCGGATCGCCACCAAGGCTGCGGCGATGGCGGTCGGGTCGATATCTGACTCTTGTTCGCGAAGCGTGGCCAAGGCCAGCAGTCGAGCCAGGCGCACGGCGGCCTCGAGGACGGCCCGGTCCGGTGCCTCTGGGTCGAGCACGCAGTAGACGTCACCGGCGCGCACATCGAAGGGCGCGATGCCCGACGGTGCGTGGGCCGTGCTGAAGCAGACGAGTGCGACGCAGGCCGCCCGGTTGCGCTTGGCAGCTTCCAGCTCCTCTCGCATGGCCCGGCCGGACATGGGCCGGTCCTTGCACTCGACCACGATGCGCACCTCCGCGCCGCGTGTGTGCTTGGCATCCATGGTGAGGAGGAAGTCGCCTTTCTTGGAGCCCATGACGTCGCCCTTCTCGTCGGTCGTGCGATCGAGCAGATCCCCACTGCCCCGCGCCAGGTCAGCCAGGACCGCCTCGACCTGCTCCTCGAAGTCCGCGCCCTTGGCCGCCGAGCGGGACCGCTCCGAGGCGCGTGCTAAAGCCGCCGCCTCGATGGCCGTCAGTCGCTCGTGGACCTTGGCGAATCCGTCGCTGACCTCCGTGCGGAACTGGTGCAGCGGTGAGCCCAGGCGCGTGGGGTCGAGCAACTGGGCCAGGCGGGAGGCGTCCCCGTCGAAGTACGTGCCCAGCAGCGAACGGATGCGCCCGATGGCGCTGTCGCGCTTGCCCTCATCGAAAAGGTCGTTGACGAAGGCGCGCAACTGCCCCCGGTCGCCCAGGAAGTGCTCAAGGGTGCGTGGCAGCCGCCCGTCACCATCGGCGAAGTTCTGGCGGAGCAGGACGTCGAGGGCCGCGGCGGCCTTGTCGTTGGCGGCCGTGGTGCGGGCCAGATGCGTCTCGAACTCGCGACGCACGACGTCCACGTCCAGCGTCACGCCGGCATCCTGAAGAGCGGTCAGGCCGATGCGCAGCGCGCGCTCCACGACGAGTGGCCGATCCGCCGCTTCACGCTCGGCCACGAAGGCCGATAACGCGGGGTCCACCAGCGTCAGATGCTCGATGGTGAGCCGGTCACCATCGACGGTGACGGCGGGGCTGAGGCGCGCGGTGGTCGGTAGCTGGACGATGCGGGCGGCTTCCATGTATGCATCCTGGGGACGGCCCGTGCCAGCTTGCGTGTCACCATCGCAAGCGGATCGCAGGGCGTCCCGCCTCCGGTCCTCGCACTCGTGCCGGTGTAGCCTTCCGGCATGCGGCTCGTGCTTGCCCCCGGAGCATCAGGGAATGCCGAGTCTCTGCGGGCGCACGTCGATGGACTGCGTACCCGCGGCATCGAGACGAGCGCCATCGACATCCCCAAGGGCAAGGCCGAGCGGGCGGTCGCGTCCTACCGAGAGCGAGCACGGGAGATCGGCGACCTCGTGACCGACCAACTCGTCGTCGGCGGGCACTCCTACGGTGGTCGCGTGGCCAGCCTCCTGGCCGCCGAACCCGACGTGGAGCTGGCCGGACTGGTCCTGTTGAGCTATCCCCTGCACCGCCCGGGCGGCCCGGAGTGGGAGCCGAGGACGCAACACTGGGAGGCCATCCGGTGCCCCGTGCTGTTCCTCTCCGGTGAGTCCGACCCTTTCGCCCGGCTCGAGCTTCTCCGAGAAGCGATCGCGGCGCGATCGCCCACCGCACGCCTGGTCACCTATCCACGAGTGGGCCATGGTCTGGCCGCCGTCCTCGAGGATGCCCTGGACGAGATCCAGGCCTTCATGCAGGAGCTGCCCTCTCGCTCCGCCGCGCGTTGATCGCTTGAGTCGACAGCGCTCAGAGTCGAAGCCGCGACAGTCGCTCGGCAGCCGCTTCCAGCGTCGAGAGGCGCTTGGGGAAGGCGAAGCGAAGCTTGCTGCGCCCCAGCTCGCGTCTCGAGTAGAAGCTTGAACCTGGCACGGCCGCCACGCCGGGCTCGGCCACGATGCGGCGGGCGAAGGCGACATCGTCCTCGTCAGTGATGTCGCTGATGTCGGTCATCACGTAGTAGGCACCTTGCGGCACCGACGTCCGGAACCCCGCCCGCTGAAGCGCATGCACCAGGAGGTCGCGGCGCGCTCGGTACGCCATCGACATCGCGGTGTAGTACTCGTCGGGGAGCCCAAGAGCTGTCGCGCCCGCCTGCTGGAGCGGAGCCGCCGCGCCCACGGTGAGGAAGTCGTGGACCTTGCGGATGCCCGCCGTGAGCGGCGGCGGCGCGATGACCCAGCCCACCCGCCAGCCCGTCACGGAGTAGGTCTTGGAGAGCGAGTCGATGGTCACCGTCCTCTCGGCCATGCCGGGCAGCGTGGCCAGTGGGAGGTGCTCGCCCTCGTAGCGGATGTGCTCGTAGATCTCGTCGGTGAAGGCGACCGCGTCGTGCTCGATGCACAGGGCGGCGATCAGCTCCAGTTCCAAGCGATCGAAGACGCGCCCGGTGGGGTTGTGTGGCGTATTGACCACGATGCCCCTCGTCCGCGGTCCGAAGGCGGCGCGCAGCTCGTCCGGGTCGAAGCGCCAGTCAGGCTCGTGGAGGGTGACGTAGCGGGGAACGGCGCCGGACAGGATGGCATCCGGACCGTAGTTCTCGTAGAAGGGCTCGAAGACGACGATCTCGTCACCCGGATCGAGGATGGCCAGCATGGCCGCGATCATGCCCTCGGTCGCGCCGCAGGTCACCGTCAGCTCCGTCTCGGGATCGATCTCCCAGCCCGGATACCAGCGGGCCGTCTTGGCCACGATGGCGTCGCGGAAGGCCTTGGCGCCCCAGGTGATGGCGTACTGGTTGATGTCGCCACGGATCGCTGCGCAGGCGGCCTCCTTGATCGCGTCGGGTGCTTCGAAGTCAGGGAAGCCCTGGGCCAGGTTGACGGCGCTGTGGCGCATCGCCAGGCGGGTCATGTCGCGAATGACGGACTCGGTGAATGACCCTGCCTTGCGGGAGATGTGCGGCATGCTCAGAGGGTAGCGGCCCGCTGGTATGTGGCGTGAGCGCCCCGGCGCGTCGCCCGATGAGTAAGCTCTGACCATGGTCCCTCTCGAGACGATCCGCGCCGCGCCCAAGGTGCTCCTGCACGATCACCTCGACGGCGGCCTGCGCCCGGCCACGGTCATCGAGCTCGCCCGTAAGATCGGCTACCAGCGGCTGCCCACCACCGACTCCCTGGAGCTGGGGCGCTGGTTCACACAGGGCGCCGATCGCAAGAACCTGGAGCTCTATCTGGATGGCTTCGAGCACACCGTGGCCGTGATGCAGACACCGGAGGGTATCGAGCGGGTCGCCGCCGAATGCGCCGAGGACCTGGCCGCGGACGGTGTCGTCTATGCCGAGGTGCGCTTCGCGCCCGAGCTCTCCACTCAGGGCGGCCTCGACTTGGACGCGGTCATGATCGCCTGGCTGGCGGGCTTCCGCCAGGGCAGTGCCGCCGCCGCTGCAGCCGGCCACGCTATCGAGATCCGCGCCATCGTGACGGCCATGCGCCAGTTCGCCCGCTCGGTGGAGATCGCCGAACTGTCCGTGCGGCACCGCGACCAGGGCGTCGTCGGTTTCGACATCGCCGGCCCCGAGGCGGGCTTCCCGCCCAGCCGGCATCTCGACGCGTTCCAGCTCATCCATCGCGCCAACTTCCACGTCACGATCCATGCCGGGGAGGCCTTCGGCCTGCCCTCGATCTGGGAGGCACTGCAGTGGTGCGGCGCTGAGCGCCTGGGCCACGGTGTGCGCATCGTCGATGACATCCAGGCCGGTGCAGACGGCCAGCTGACGATGGGCCGCCTGGCGACCTACGTGCGCGATCGCCGCGTACCGCTCGAGATGTGCCCCACCTCCAACGTCCATACCGGCGCCGTGGCGTCCATCAAGGATCACCCCATCGACCTGCTGCGCCGGCTGCGCTTCCGCGTCACGGTCAACACCGACAACCGGCTGATGAGCGACGTGACGCTCTCGTCGGAGTTCGAGACCCTGGCCCGCGTCTTCGGCTTCGGCCTGGACGAGATGCAGTGGCTGACCCTCAACGCCATGAAGAGCTCGTTCGCGCCGTTCGATCAACGCTTGAGGCTCATCAACGGCGTCATCAAGCCCGGTTATGCGCGCCTCATGGCCGAGGCCGTCGCCCAGACCCCAACGGTGGTCTAGGCCGCCAGGGCAAGGTCCTCGGCGAGGTCCACGACGAGCCAGCTGGACGAGCACTCGAGGCAGCCGACTTCGCTGCTCTCGAGGCGGGGCGACTCGAGCCGAAGCTCGGTCTCGCACCAGGGGCAAGAGATGATGGTCATACGGCCTCCCGGCGCCCGACTCCGTCCGCGGGCGCCCTTTCTGCGGCCACCATCCCCCGTGGGCGTGCCAGCTTGTGTGTCACAGCTTCGAGGGAGCGTCCGCCCATGGCCCGGGAGCCTGCTGGGCGTAGGCTATGGCGCTATGAAGAGCCCCAAGAGCGGACGACGCGGCGAGACGGCGCCTGCCGGACAGGTCGAAGATCCTCCGCCGCCCGAAGCTGGCGACGTCCAAGCCACCCACTCGAAGGGCGCTGCCCTCGCCTCGGCCGCCGCATCGCTGGCGGGCAGCGTCGGTTCGGTGGCCTCTGCCGCAGCCTCCGTGGCTGCGGATTCGATAGGCTCGGTCGCCCGCCCCATCATCGACGAGGTCGAGGGGCTGGCTTCGGGCGCCAAACGGCGGCTGGACGAGCGCGGCCGGGCGCGCAAGCGCAGCAGCCGTCGCGGCGACCCCTCCGCGCCGCTCAAGCTCATCTATGACGTGCACCCCGAGGCGCGTCGTGCGGCCCCGCGCGAGGTCGGCCTCAAGATCGTGCCCATCGAGTCCATTCTAGGCACGGCCGTCGAAGGAGCGGCCCAGCGAGGTTCGGACTTCCTGCCCCTCAAGGCGCGACGCGGGGCGGACTGGGAAGCCCGTTTTCGACGGATCCAGAACGCGCTCGAGAGGCTGGACACCTTGCCGCCAGTGGATCTGCTGAAGTTCGGCGAGGGCTATTGGATCCTCGATGGGCACAACCGGGTGGGTGCCGGGCTGAAGGTGGGGCAGGTCGCGGTCGATGCCAACGTGACCGACCTGCGCATGCCCGGAGCGCGGGCGACAGCATCTCGCATCGCGCCCTATCTCGAGGGCAGTGGCGACCTGCGTGCGGCAGGCACCGGTCGCCGCCGCTCCACGTCGGTGGGCCGCGAATCGGTCGAGCCGTCGCGGCTGGCGGCCGAGCGACAGGCGTTCCGTGACGCCGAGGAGGACGATGCCGTGACCGACCGAGCCGGCGCCGCCTCGGGACCAGACGCGGCTTCGGGAACTCGCACCGCCGCGCGAGACGAGCAGGCGTGATCCGCCGGCTCTCGATCCCCTGGCCGGTCGGACGAGGAGGGGGGGGCGGCCAAGCCTTTCGCGTGCTGGCCGTCTCGGATGAGATCGACCCCGCGCTGGAGTTCCTCGAGGTCCGTCGCTCGCTGGGACCCATCGATCTCGTGGTGGGCTGCGGTGACCTGGACCCTGGCTATCTGGCCATGCTCGGCGACGCGTTCATGGCGCCGCTCCTCTTCGTACACGGCAATCACGATCGTGGCCTGGGCTGGACCGAGCACCGCCACTTGCTTCCCGAGGCCATGGCGGATGGGAAGCCGGTACGTGTCGGTGCCATTCGGCTGGCGGGCTTCAACTGGCCGGGCGCTCGCGAGGGCCGCGCCGATCGAGACGACCTGGGGGCGTGGGTGCAGGTCGTGCGACTGACGTTCCGTCTTGTGGGCCGAGCCCGCGAGCCCCTGCTGCTCATCAGCCACGTGCCGCCGGCCGGTACCGGCGACGTGCCCAGCGATCGATATCACCGTGGGTTCCGCGCTTACGATTGGCTGGCTCGCCGCCTTCGCCCACCGCTTTGGCTGCACGGACACTCGCCGCTCGCGGCCTGCCCCAGCGCCATCGACCAGCTTGGTCCGACTAGTGTCGTGAACGTGACCGGCGCGACGCTCGTGGAGCTGCAGCCCGTGGCTGGCTGAGCGACGCAGTCACGGACCGGTGTAAGATACTCATCGAACAGACGTAATACGCTCACGAGAGCCGGATCCGTCGCTGAGCGCTGTTCCTCTCCTCCATCCAGCCGAGGGTCCGTGTGGCCGCGTTCCGCGACTATATCCAGGGTTTCCGAGGGTTCGAGCGGGATGCGCGCGTCTTCCTGGTGGCCACGCTCTTCTCGGGCGCCGCCATCAGCCTCTTCTGGATCGACTTCAATCTGTATCTGGCGGCACTCGGTCTCGACCGGGCGACCATCGGCCTGGTGGCTGCGACCGGCTCGCTGACCGGCGCCCTGATGGCCTTCCCCGCCAGCATGCTCTCCGACCGCATCGGCCGGCGGCGCGTGATCATGGGCGGCATCGGCCTCATGGCGACGGCCCTGGCGCTGCTGTCCGTGGTCGATTCGCTGCCGCTGGTGTTCCTGTTGGCGGCCATGTACGCGGCCGGCCAGCAGAGCCTCTTCGTGGTGCAGATCCCTTTCCTCACGGAGCACAGCCGAGCCGATCAGCGCAGCGAGCTGTTCTCCCTGCAGTTCGCCCTCATGCAGGTCACCCAGGTCGCCGCCGCGGTGCTGGGCGGGTTGACTGCCACGGCCATCGCCGGTGCCGTGGGCATCGGTCCTGCCGAAGCTGGCGTCTTCCGCATCGTGCTCATCATCCAGACGGCGCTGTTGGTGGCCGCGCTGTTGGTCATGACTCGTGTGCACGATGACCGGCACCGTGCAGCTGCCGGTCGCACGCCAGCGGCCGAGAGCCGGCTGGGTCGCCTGGGCATCCGAGTCAGTGATCGGCGGCTCTTCTTCAAGATCCTCCTGCCGGGCTTCCTCATCGCGTTGGGTGCCGGGCAGGTCATCCCCTTCTTGAATCTGTATGTCAGCGAGAAGTTCGCGCTCGACCTGTCTCAGATCAACGGCGTCTTTGCCCTGACCAGCTTCGGTACGGTGCTGGCCATCCTCATCCAGCCGGCACTGGCGCGACGCTTCGGAAAGGTCCGCTCGGTGGTCATCGTGCAGGTCGCCAGCCTGCCCTTCCTGGCAGTGTTGGGCTTCTCGCCCATCCTGTGGCTGGTCATCATCGCCATGGCCGTACGCAACTCGCTGATGAACGCCGGCAACCCCATCCTCAACGCCTTCGCCATGGAACAGGTCCGTCCCGACGAGCGCGCCACCCTGGCTGCCGCCATGAGCGTGCTCTGGTCCGTGGGCTGGGTCATCGCCGGACCGTGGTACAGCCTGGTCCAGGCAAGCCTGGGCTTCGAGCGTGGCTACACCGTGGCCTTCATCACCATCATCGTGCTCTACAGTGTCGCGACCAGCCTTTACTGGTGGTGGTTCCGCGACGCCGAGGCGCCCGCCGGCACGCAGCTGGAAGGCGCTGGCGACCGCCGTCGCCCGAGTGACCCGGAGTTGGCGCCAGCGCGCGACTCGACAGGTTGAGGAGAGCATGAGCATCCACGTACGACCGCTCCAGGACGGGGAGCTTCGCGACTGGAGGCGGGCCGTCAGTATCGCCTTTGGCGAAGAGCCGCGCGACGAGGACTTCCCGTCCTTCGAGCGCATCGCTGAGCCTGACCGGATCCTGGCCGCGATCGACGGTGAAGTCATCGTAGGCGGTGGTGGCGCCTTCACCTATCGGCTGACGGTGCCGGGTGGCGAGGTTGCCGCGGCCGGTGTCACCGGCGTGGGCATCATGCCCACACACCGACGGCAGGGGGCGCTGACCCAGCTGATGGGGGCGCAGCTCGACGATGTCGCGCAGCGCGGCGAGCCGGTGGCCATCCTGTGGGCCTCGGAGGGCAGCATCTACCAGCGCTTCGGCTATGGGCTGGCTACGCTGGAGGCGCGCCTCGAGGTCCCCCGCACCAACTCCGCCTTCCGCCTGCCGGCGAGCCCTGACGGCAAGGCCCGGCTCGTCTCCCGGGAGGAAGCGGCAGAGTCCTTCCCACCCATCTACGAAGCGCTGCGCGTCGACATCGCGGGGTTCTTCGATCGGTCGAGCACCTGGTGGGACGTGGAGGTTCTGGATGACCCGGAGTACCACCGTCACGGAGCGGGCCATAAACGGTACGTGCTCTACGAAGCCGACGGCAAGGCCGAGGGTTACCTCATCTACCGCATCTCGGGCGACTGGGAGAAGCGCGCCCTGGAAGTGCTCGAGCTGATGGCCACGACGCCGCGCGCGCTGCATGAGCTGTGGCGTTTCTGCTTCGGCCACGACTTGATCACGACGATCCGTGCCGGGCGTCAGCCGGTGGACCATCCGCTGACGCTGCTGGTGGCCGAACCGCGACGGCTGGCGCTGCAGGTCAGTGACGCTCTCTGGCTGCGCATCCTTGATGTCGCCGCTGCACTGTCCGCGCGCAGCTACGCCGCCCGGGACAGAGTCGTGCTGGAGATCTCCGACGCGTTCCGACCGCAGACGGCGGGCCGCTGGGCTCTGGAAGCGACCGATGGACGTGCCCGCGTCGGACGCACCGAGGATGCAGCCGACATCCGTCTCGACATCACGGATCTTGCCTGCCTCTACCTGGGTGCCTTCAGCGCCAGTGACCTGGCACGCGCGGGGCGAACCGTCGGACTGACCGACGGCGCACACCGACGGCTGGACGATCTCTTCCACGCGGACCAGGCGCCCTGGTGCCCGCAGGTCTTCTGATGGGCGGTCGCGCCAGGGGCGGGGGATGAAGATCGGCGTCGTACTGCCCATCGGACAGTCACCGGATACCGGCGAGATCCAGCCCTGGTCGGAGATTTGGGAGCTTGCCCAGCGTGCCGAGTCGGGGGGCCTGGACTCGGTCTGGGTCTTCGACCATGTGCTCTTCCGCCTCCCCGACAAGCCGGCATTCGGGATCTGGGAGTGCTGGACCATCCTGGCCGCGCTGGCCGCCTCCACACGACGGCTGGAGCTGGGTACGCTCGTGCTGGCCACCCCGTTCCGCAACCCGACCCTGCTGGCCAAGATGGCAGCCACCGCCGATGAGGTGAGCGCCGGCCGCATCATCCTGGGCATCGGCACGGGCTGGCACAAGCCTGAGTTCGACGCCCTGGGCCTCGGCTTCGATCACCGCTTCTCACGCTTCGAGGAAGCGCTGGCCATCATCTGCGGCTTGCTGCGTGATGGTCAGGTGGATGTGCAGGGTCGCTGGAACTCGGCCGCTGCGGCCGAGTTGCTGCCGCGGGGGCCGCGCGAGGAGGGCCCGCCCATCCTCATCGCCGCGCGCGGTCCCAGGATGCTGCGTCTGACCGCAGAGCACGCGGACGCCTGGAACGCGGCCTGGTTCGGCCGGCCGGCGCGATACCTCCAGCGCCGCGATGAGTTGCTCGCCGTCTGCGATGAGGTCGGCCGCGACCC
>JBBJNS010000095.1:0-8192 GCA_037720745.1 Candidatus Limnocylindrales bacterium | reverse complement strand
CGCGGCGGGCCTGCTGGATCCGGTCGCCGCCGCTCGCCAGGCGGTCATCTACAGGCGCTTCCTCGACGCCATCGAGCCCTCGGAATACCCGTACCACCGCAGCGATCCGGCACTTTGGCTTCGCCGTGCCGCCCGCCTGGTGCAGGGGAGTGGCCAGCCTTCGGCATGAGCGGGCTTCCGACCGTCGGCACCCTGGCCGTCAGGTCTGGGCGTCGGCTGACTTGGCGGCCTCGCGGATCAGCTCCGTCAACGCCACTCGGTCCAAGTCCTCGAGGCGCTTGAAGCGCACGCAGCTGCGCCCGATGTCCGCCTTGGGCAGGCGCTCGCGAAACGAATCCGCGAGAGCCTCGTGGCCCTCCGTGGCGGCCGTGATGAACAGGGAGATGTAGCCCTTCTGGCTCGCCACGCCGATGGGGAACCAGTCACCTTCACGCCCCGACGCGTAGCGGTAGTGGTACCGGCCGTAGGCCAGCATCCCGGCCTGGATGTGCGGCTCCAGCTGCGGCGCAGTTTCGCGGATGAGATCATGGAGTTCCGTGATCTGGGTCCGACGCGGTTCCTCGAGCGCGGCCAGGTACTCCTCGGGCGTGGTGGCCGATGCTTTCTCGGACAAGTTCCTTCCTCCTATATCGCCTGTAGCGCTTCAGGCGTGGAACGCCTCCAGGCGTTCCGCCTCCTCGTGCACCTCGCGGTCCGCTGGCGGGTCGAGGCCTTCGAAGGTATCGATCACGACCCGCCCGTCCCGGAGACTCCACGAGCCGACGACGACGCCACCGACCAGGACGGTGCCCACCGAGAAGGGAACCTTGGTGCTGAAGATACGGGGCCGGTAAGCCTCCGGCAGCACTTCGGTGCGACGCGCGTGCACCAGGAGGTTGGCGTCCCAGTGGGGCAGCAAGCGGACCGGCACCGGCGTGTCGACCGGCGGGATCGTGCCTGTCGCGATGTCGATGACTTCCCGCCCGGCCTCGTCCCGCAGATGCCGCAGGTCGAGTCGCGCACCGGCTTCACGCAGCGGCGCGACCGGCACGCCGGCCCAGGAGGAGATGTCGCGATAGGGCGCAGGGCCGAAGCCGCGAAGGTACGCACGGACCAGGTGTGCCAGTCCTTCCTCCTCGGTCACGTCGTTCGGCCCGACCCAGTCCTCGGCCAGCCCCAGCAGGTTGGCGCGGCGGCGCTCCCACGTGCCGGAAGGTGGCACTCGCACCAGGTCGACCCACAGGCCGATGTTGCCGACGAAGCCGCTGGCGAGTCCGCCGAGGTCAGCCACGCTGCGCGGTCCGTCTTTCAGGGCCGCTCTCAGCGCGTCGTCGCGGCGCTCCATGGCCTGCAGAGACCCGGCTTCTCGGTTGGTCCGCGCCCACCACTCGCGCCGTGCCCGCCGGACGCCCATGGCGTAGAGCCAGAACTCCCGCCTGGAGACGAGGTGGATGGTGCCCCGCATCAGGGTCGCCTGGATGACACTGCGGTCCTCCAGGGCGCGCGTCAGGTCATCGCGCTGGAATCCCGCCAGCCTTGACCACAGCCCGACGTAGCCGGATGGCGCGTACTGTGTCTGCAGGCCCCCGACCCGCTCCAGCAGCTCCGGGATCGAGACGTCCGCCCGCGAGAGCAGAGCCTGGCGGTCGAGCAGTGCCAGGCGGAGGTCACGCTGCGAGAGTCGGGCTTCCTCCACTCTCGCTAGGCCCCGCGCGCGATCCCGGCTCGATAACGCCAGGCCACGACCATGGTCGCCACGCCCACCAGGAAGGCCACGCTGTTGGGCAGGATGATGGCCGGGTTCTCCAGGGAGACCCCGTAGGCGGCCCATAGCGCGAAGCCGAACTGGAGCACGCCCAGGTAAGCCATCGATACGTCGCGCGACGAACGGCGCTCACGCATCCGGCGGATCTGGAGCAGCGGGCTGATGGCCATGAGCACACCCCACGAAGCCGCCAGCACACCCAAGACATCGACCATCGATGGACCCGGTGACGCGCTCGAGCGGACGGGCCGCGATCGCTGGGACGTCCCAGGAGGAGCGCAAGCACGGCGAGCGGATGGTACCCGCCTCGGTGCTTCCAGGCCGTTAGGGCTCCCGGGGAGCACCGAAGCCCGGCGCGAAGTCGTCCAGGAACTGGTCGACGATGGCCGTGTATGCGACCGGATCCACCTCGTGGGAGCGCGCGTGCGCTGCTTCCCAGTCGGGGATGACCAGGCGGGTGCGGTCGTGGTCGCTATTGCCGAAGATGGCCTCCGAGTGCCCCACGGGCGTGTAGCCGTCGGTGCGCGAGTGCACCAGCAGGACCGGCATCCGGGCCTCCGTGATGGCCGCCGTCGGCGCCGCCGTGGCCGGATCGAACCCCGCCCGCAGGCCGGCCACGAAGAGAGCGCCCGGGATGAAGACGGAGATCCACGGACCGATCTGACGTTCACCCTGCACGTTGGCGATGTCCGTCAGGCTGGAGAAGGATGAATCGGCGATGACGAAGGCGATCTCCGGCAGGTCCGGCGCGGCCTGGATAGCGGTCGCTGCCCCGTACGACCAGCCGATCAGGCCGATGCTGGACTGGGGCAGATCCGTGCGCGTCGCCAGCCAGTCGGTCGCCAGGCGGAGGTCTTCGTGCTCATGCGCGCCGAACGTGAGGAGAGCGCGCGAGCTTTCGCCGTGGCCTCGGGCGTCGTACGACAGGAGATGGCAGCCGCGCTCCCAGAAGAGCGGATTGGCGCCCAGGATCTCCGCCTTGTCACCGCCATAGCCGTGCAGCATGACCACGGCGCAGCCCGCGTCTGCCGGGTTTTGGAAGTACCAGGCCGCGAGGTCGACGCCTTCGCCCCTGATGACCGCCTGCTCGGGGTCGGGCAAGCCAAAGTCACCGGTGCCGGTCGAGCCGTCGGTCACGAACTGCTGTCCGATGAGACGCTCGGAGAACACCCACGAGGCGCCGCCATAGGCCGCTACGACCACGACCAGCACGATGAGTAGCAGCCGCCGACTACGCCGTCCCATCACCATCGACCTCTGATATCAGAGTCCCTTCTTTGGCGGTTTGCCTCGTCCACGTATGGTGCCAGCTTCGGGACCCCGTGCATGGGGTTATCGGTGCAGCGGGCCTCTGCGGGCATTCGGAGCGGAATTCCCATACGTCGCCATGTGGCACGTCATATCCCTCAACCGGTCCGAAGGGAGCCGCGCCATGGTGGAGGCCAGTGATCCCACGCTCGCCACGGAACGCTCTGGCGCCATTCTCGGGTGTCCGCTGCCGTCCAGCCTCCGTGCTTCTGGATAGTGTCGGTCCTGCGCGACGTATGGGAGGAGAGGCACGGCGCGAGGCAGAAAGCGGCCCCATGGTCCCGCCTGACTCACAGGGGACGGCGATACCGGACCTCGACGACCTCTGACGAGCCGAGCTGCTCGGTCTTGCGTGCGCCCTCGGGCGTCCAGCCCGCCATGGTGTAGAAGCGACGGGCACGTGCGTTGGTTCCGAGCACCCAGAGGGTCGCCTCGCGGAAGCCGGATGAGCGCAGTTCGTGCACGGTCCGTTCCATGAGCCGCCGCCCTGCGCCCGTCCCCCAGGCGCGCGGCTCGACATAGATGGCGTAGAGCTCGCCGGTCGTTGCAGGCCGCCCGATGGCTTCGCGCACATCGTCGTCTCGGCTTGGTCCCGCCGCGGCGAACCCGACGATGCCCGCCTCCGACTGGGCGATCAGTAAGCGATGGCTGCCTCCTGCACGCTTCCACCAGTCGATGCGCCACCAGCGCTCTCTCGTCTCGAGGCGGAGCCCGTCGAGGACCTCGTCCGGGATCTGGCCCCGATAGGCGACCTGCCAGGCGCCGACATGGACCGCTGCGATGGCGGGCGCATCGTCGGGAGTAGCGTCCCGGATGGTCACTGCCCTTGGTCGGCCATGGATCGATCGTATACGCGCTGCCAGCATCTGAACGAAGTGGCGCGACGGCAATGGTCGGGGGGCTGGCGTCGGTGGCCGCGCTCGTCGTCCTGGTCGCCGTGGTGGCTGGCCTGCCGCCCAGCTTCGCGCAAGGCCCAGATGCCCTCACGGCGCCCGAGGCGAAGGGATATGCCACCCTTCGCCTCGACTCGAACGGAACGCTGGCCGGCTCCACTGGATGCCGCACGCTGACGGGGAGCCACGTGGTCTTGGGCGGGGAGATCCTGGCGACCCGGCTAGGTGCCGACGGTGAGTGCTCGTCCGCACTTGCCGATCAGGATGGACACATCTTCTCTGTCCTGGGCGATGGGTTCCGGGCAGATGTCGACGGCGACCCTCGCGGAGCTTGAGGAGCGTCTCAAGGCGTCACTTCGCCGGCGCTAGCCGGAGCCGCTGGCTCCGCCCGGCCGCCTATTCGAAACGTCAAGGCTCTTGTCAAGCCCTTTGTCAAGGGGTAGACTGACGTCCTGAAGCCTTGTCAAGACTTGACAAGGCCACAGTCATGTCCGGGACCTGCTCGCCGGGACCGCGGCAGTCACGAGTGTCGGCCTTCCTCGATGCCCCGACCCGACTCAGCACCACCCCTTCCACCCCGCGGCCAAGCGGCCGCTACCCACCTTCAGGAGACCATCGCCCTTGTCAGTCGGCGCAGCAGCCGAGATCAAGCAGAAGCTGGACCTGGCCGATTACATCGGCGAGTCGGTCCCGCTCAAGAAGTCGGGCACCAGCTTCAAGGGGCTTTGCCCGTTCCACGGCGAGAAGACGCCCTCCTTCTATGTGACGCCCGCGCGCGAGACGTGGAAATGCTTCGGCTGCGGCCGGGGAGGGGACATCTTCAGCTTCGCCATGGAGCGCGAGACCATCGACTTCCCCGAGGCCCTGCGTCGCCTGGCGCCCCGGGCCGGCGTGGAGTTGACCGAGCGCACCACGCGTGAGGATGCCCGTCGCAAGCGTCTGCGAGAGGCCCTGGAGGCATCGATCGCTTTCTACCACCAGGTCCTGACCGTCCATCCGTCGGGCCAGCCCGCGCTCGACTACCTGCGCGGCCGCGGTTTCACCGACTCGACCGTGGAGACCTTCCAGCTGGGCTGGGCACCCGAGTCGTGGGACGCGCTCTCCCGCGCCCTCGTCGAACGCCGCGGCTTCCGACCGGAGGACCTGGAGGGCGCCGGTCTGGCCACCAAGCGACCGGGACGCTCATCCGTCTACGACCGCTTCCGTGGCCGCATCATCTTTCCCATCCGCGACGCTTCGGGCGGGGCCACGGGGCTGGGCGGCCGTGTCATCGGCCAGGCCACGGACGGCCCCAAGTACCTCAACTCCCCCGCCACGCCGCTCTTCGACAAGAGCCGCACGCTGTACCTCATCGATCGTGCCAAGGGTGCCATCCGCCGAGCCGGCGTGGCTGTCCTGGTGGAGGGCAACACCGACGCGCTGATGGCCCACCAGCAGGGCTTCGATAACGTGGTGGGCACGCTGGGTACCGCCCTCACGGCCGCACAGGTGGAGCTGCTGACCCGCTACGCACCGCGCATCGCCATGGCCTACGACGTGGATGCCGCCGGTCAGAGCGCGGCCACGTTCGGTGCCACGGAGCTCACCGCGCTGGTCGGGGAGATCGAGCGCAGCCCATATCGCGGCCGTCTCACGGACGTGGACGTGGTGCGCCTACCGGAAGGCCGCGACCCCGACGAGCTGATGCGCGATGACCCCGACGCGTGGCGCGCCGCCACGGAAGAGCACCGATCGATCATGGAATACCTCATCGACCACTACGCCCGGCGCCACGATCCGCGCACCATCCCCGGCCGGGAGAAGCTGGTCAACGCCGTGCTGCCCACGCTCCGCCAGATCACCGACCCTGTGCGCCGAGATGGTTATCTCCAGCTCCTGGCGCGCCGCAGCGGCGTGGACGAGCGGGTGCTGCTGGAGACGCTGCGCCGCCCGGCACCGGCCGCGGCCGGTCGCGGAGGCACGGACGGCGGCCAGGCGGGAGCGCGAATCAACCTGGACTCGGTCATGTCCGCGCCGGATGCACTCGATCCGCAGGCGGTCGAGCGAGCGCTAGAGCCGGTCGAATCGACCCTCCTGCGCCTGCTGCTCCTCCAGCCCGGCCTGGTCGGTCGGTTGTCCGGTCGGCTGACCGCCGACATGCTGGTGACCACGCCGGCCCGCGAGCTGTGGACAGCCATCGAGTCGAGCGCGGCCGCTTCATCGGCGCCAGGCGGGACCGCCTTCGAGCGGCGCGCCTTCATCGATTCCCTGGAACCCACCATGAGCGCTATCGCCCAGACGCTCTACGCGCGCACCGATCCCTTGCCGGAGCGCCAGGAGGATCTGGAGCTGGAGCTGGAGCAGTGCCTCCTCAGCCTGGAGCGACGCCGGCTCTGGGAGCGCATCGATTACACGCGTGTGGCCCTCACGGAGGCCCAGGCCGACGGCGAACAGGCCGAGGTAGAGCGACTGCTCGCTGAGAGCCTGACCCTCCAGGAGCAACGCTTCCAGCTCGATCGCCGCACGGCCAGCACCACGCTCCTCAACCAACGACGACCTTCCACCCACAAGACCCCCACACCGACCCCCTCAGGAGGACCCGCATGAGCGCCGATCCCACAGACAAGTTGCTGGTCGCCAGCTTCCTCGAGAGCGGCAAGCGACGCCGCAACGCAGAAGACGAAGTCGTCAATCCCAAGAGCAACAACGACGACGACGACATCGCCCCGGCCCCCGGTCTCAGCGCGGCCGCTGAACTGGGCGTCGAGGTGGCCGTCGACGAAGCCGGCAAGCAGCCCTGGCAGGAGCCGCCCGCCAAGCTGAACTCCGAGGAGGCCGACGAGCCCACCCAGGAGGAGCTGGACGCCATCGCCGCCGACATGATCGGCATCGACGATCCCGTCCGCATGTACCTCAAGGAGATCGGCAAGGTGCCGCTCCTCAACGCCGAGGAGGAGGTCGTGCTGGCCAAGGCCATCGAGCTCGGCGAGCAGATCGTGGAGGAGCCGCAGAAGGCCATCCTCTCTCTCTGGGAATGGACGCGCAACGACACGGAGCGCAAGACGCGCGACAAGTACCCCCAGCACCGGCTGCCCTACAAGGAAGATTCGGACCGTATCGTGCGCCGTTCCTTCGAGGCGGCTGAGCAGGACGGCCTGGTGCAGCCGACGCCAGACTTCCACCTGGTCAAGGCTCAGCGGGAGACCCCCGGTGAGGCGACCAAGGGCCGGCTCAAGCAGGCCAAGGTGATCGTCGCCGAATTCAACGCCGCGCCCGACGCCACCAAGTTCCTGGACCTGGTCGACTTCGCGTACAACTCGACCCATAACGGGGACCTGGAGTCGCGCGACAACCCGGGTCTGTGGGGCCTCTACGACTGGAGCCGCGAGACGGCCAACGAGGCCATCCGCCGCTGGATCATGGCCGGCCAAGAGGCTGATCTCTTCCTCGAGATGGGCTGGGATCCGGAGATGGGCCAGGCGCACATCAAGGCGCGCGACCGTCGCGGCGTGCTGGTGCGTATCGGTCGTGAGGGTCGCGAGCAGCTGACCTCGGCCAACCTGCGGCTGGTGGTGTCGATCGCCAAGAAGTACATCGGCCGTGGGATGAGCTTCCTGGACCTCATCCAGGAAGGCAACATCGGGCTCATCCGCGCGGTCGAGAAGTTCGACTACGAGAAGGGCTTCAAGTTCTCCACCTATGCCACCTGGTGGATCCGCCAGGCCATCACGCGCGCCATCGCCGACCAGGCACGCACCATCCGTATCCCGGTGCACATGGTGGAGACCATCAACCGCCTCATCCGCGTCTCGCGCGGGCTGCTCCAGGAGCTGGGCCGCGAACCGACGGTCGAGGAGATCGCCGAGGCGATGTCCAAGGGCCAGGAGGTGCAAGTCACGCCCGACAAGGTGCGCGAGATCATCAAGGTCTCGCAGGAGCCGGTGTCGCTGGAGACGCCCATCGGCGAGGAAGAGGATTCGCACTTGGGCGACTTCATCGAGGATCGCGCCGCGCTGGCCCCGGCCGAGGCGGCTTCACATCAGCTCCTGAAGGAGCAGGTGGAGGCCGTGCTCGACTCACTCTCGGGGCGCGAGCGACGCGTGCTTCAGCTCCGCTTCGGCCTTGAGGACGGGCGTGCCCGGACCCTGGAGGAGGTGGGCAAGGAGTTCAACGTGACCCGTGAGCGGATCCGCCAGATCGAGGCCAAGGCGCTGCGCAAGCTTCGCCACCCCTCGCGCAGCCGCAAGCTGAAGGACTACCTGGAGTAG
>JBBJNS010000094.1:0-8436 GCA_037720745.1 Candidatus Limnocylindrales bacterium | reverse complement strand
GGGGGAGGTCTGCAAAACCTCTATTCACCGGTTCGAATCCGGTCGTCGCCTCCAACTTCCCTTACGAAATGAAGCCCGCTGGACTGACCAGCGGGCTTCCTGCTGCATGGGAAGTGGTCAGTCAGGGGAGGGCCGCGAAGATCACCTCCGCCTGTGCTGTATCCGCACCCGGCAGCAACCAGGCAAGATCGCCGTTCGCATAGAAGAACTCCTGTCCTCCGTCCTCGAGAGTGGCCACCGTGGCCTGCTTGCCGCCGATCGTCTCCGTGGTGGTGGTCGGTGCGACCTCTGGCGGATCCAGTGCAACGAGGGCGTCAAGCGCGTACGCAGCTGAGCCCCCGGTGTGCGCAACGCCTGGAGCGAAAGGCTCTCTTCCCCCACCATCACCGTGGCACTAGCGAAGCTGACCGCGGCGGGGTCCACGCCGATGGACTGCATCGCGGCCGGCTGACCATCGATCTCCGTGGGGAATGCCGCCTCGAGCGTCGTGTCCGGCACGAAAGCTGGGGATGGCGAAGGAGAACGGTGGCACAGGGCCACTGGCCTCGCTGGGCTGAGGATCCGAACTGGCCGTGGGCTGAGGCGCCGAACTGGCGGTGGGCTGCTCGGCCGACGCGGTGGCCGTGGGCTGATCATCCGGCGCGCTGGCGCCGGATGTGTCGGTCGGAGCGGAGGTTCCGCTCGAACACGCGGCCAGCAGCCCGGCTAACAGGAGCGTCACCCGTCATGGATCGGATGCGCATGGTAGTCGAACACCTCTGGTGGGGTCCCCGCCGCAAAGGCATGACCGGCGGACGGCGCATCCTGCCGGACGGGTGACGACACGGTCGCCGGCGCTAGACTCGCTGCGGTGCGACTTCGAGCCGAAGTGGCGGAATGGCAGACGCGGCGGACTTAAAATCCGCTGTCCGCAAGGGCATGTGAGTTCGAATCTCACCTTCGGCACCATCGCTGGTAGCTTCGCGGTAGCAATAGGCGTACTAGCGGACAGGAAGAGGCGCCCGCCCGTAGAAGGGGCGAGGCGCCATGAACGTCCTGTAGTGGAGGACGCCCGCCTCTTCGTGCGAAGTCCCGAGGCAGCGGCCGACGTCGTCCAGGAGGCGTGGCTCGGTGTGCTGCGGGGGCTCGACCGCTTCGAAGGTCGGGCGTGGGTCCGGACCTAGATCTTCCGGATCCTTCTCACTCGCGCCCGAAGCCGGGGACAGCGCGACGGTCACTGGATCACGTTCTCCGCGCTCGCTGGACATGAAGCGGCGCGGGGCCCTGCCGCTATCGACCCGGCTGAGTTCTCGGACGATCTGTCGAGCTGGCCGGGTCACTGGGTGCGCGAACCCCGTCGATGGGCAGCGAGCGCGGAAGAGGAGCTGCTGTCAGCCGAGCTGCTGCGCCATGTCTCGGCCCCGGGTGGGATCTCCTGTCGGGAGTGCAGCCTGCTCGACATCTCAGAGGTCAACCAGCGCGTTCTGCTGCACCGTGCGCGACGTCCCGAAGCTCGATGACCGTCCGCTGGTTCGTCGAGGTGGTGACCGACTATCTCGAGGGCGTGCTGAACGGCGAAGTCCGCGTGCGCTTCGAGGCGCATCTGGCAGGTTGCGAAGGGTGCGCCGCGTACCAAGATCAGATGCGCCGGACCCTTCTCCTGACGGGCACCCTGGGCACGGAGTCATTGCCGGTGGAAGGTCGCGACCGACTGCTGGACGCGTTCCGAGGTGGCGGGACGCTGATCGAACAGATGCGCGGGGAACCGTGGAAACCTGAGGTCCGCGCCGAAGGCAGAGTCGGCGAGGGCTCGCGGAGTCGGCGAGGGCTCGCGGAGTCGGCGAGGCTCGCGGAAAGTTCCCAGCCTGTTCATCACCCTATAATCGCCCGTTCAGGTACCGGTGGGAGCGTTGCCCGACGCGGCGACGCATGGCCGGACCGTGTGGTCTGGGCGCCGGGTGCCTTCAGCAAGCGGGCATGGTCCGCGGAGAGAAAGAAGGAGCGCATTGCAGTGGCGACACGACCACGGGAGTCGGGGACTGACTGGGCAGTGAAGCAAGGTCTCATCGGCGGCTCCACCGCCGGGATCGTCTTTGCGTTCGTCGAGATGCTCGGCTCCGTGCTGATGGGGATGCCGTTCCTGATGCCGTTCCAGGTATTCGCCTCGATACCGCTCGGCATCCCTCCCATGGACATCCCGCTCGGAACGGCGATCCCCATCGGGACGGTCGCACACATGCTCCTCTCGATCATCTATGGCGTCGCGTTCGCACTCGCCGTGCAGAACATCGCGCTGCTGCGCACGTCGGGCCCGGCCACCATCGTCGCGGCGACCCTGTTCGGCCGGCTCCCGTCCGCACCGCGCCGAGCCTGGTCGACGACTTGACCGAGGAGACGCCGCACCCGCTCCGGATGCCCGACGATGGACCCCGCGTCGCCTCGTTCCCCGGCACCGATCCGCCGGACGGCTCCTCGATCGCGGAGCTGGAGACGATGGTCCTGAGCATCCCGACCGCAGCCCCCGAGGCGGACGGCACCCTCGAGTGGCGTGCCACGACCATGCTCATCGTCGAAGCGGTGACCACCTCTGGTGCACGCGGCATCGGCTACAGCTACACCTCGGCCGCCGCCGGAAGGGTCGTCGGCGACCAGCTGGTGGACGTCGTCGTCGGTCGCCGACCGTCGGAGGCGCTCCAGGCGTGGGACGCGATGGCGCGTGCCGTGCGCAACGTCGGCCTGCCGGGTATCGCGGCGACCGCGATCTCCGCCGTCGACACGGCCCTCTGGGACCTCCGGGCGCGACTTGCCGGCGAGCCACTCTTCCGTTTCCTCGGCGCCCATCGCGCCGAGGTGCCCATCTACGGCAGTGGCGGCTTCACGTCCGCGTCCGAGCGTGAGCTCACGGAACAACTGGCCGGCTGGCTCGCGCAGGGCATCCCGCGGGTGAAGATGAAGGTCGGGATGGAGGGTGGCACGCGGCCGGACACCGACGTCGTTCGCGTCCGCGCTGCGCGAACGGCGATCGGGCCCCAGGCGGAACTCTTCGTCGACGCGAACGGCGCCTACACCAGGCGTCTGGCCATCGAGCAGGCGCACCGGTTTGCCGAGCACGGGGTGAGCTATCTCGAGGAGCCCGTGCCGCAGCGCCGGCTCGACGATCTCAAGGCGATCCGGGCGGCCGCCCCGATGGCCATCGCGGCCGGCGAGTACAGCTACACCCGCGAGGACACGCGTGATCTCTTGGCGAGCGGCGCCGTGGACGTGGTCCAGGCGGACGCGACGCGCTGTCTGGGGATCACCGGCTGGATGGAGGCGGCCTCGATGGCGATCGGGCACGCGACACCGTTCTCGGCCCACACCGCGCCTTCGCTCCACGCGCACCTGGGTTGCGCGGCGCCGGCGATCGCCCACGTCGAGTGGTTCGCGGATCACGTGCGCCTCGAGCGGATGGTCTTCGACGGCGTCCTGTCACCCGTGGACGGGTGCCTGCGCCCGGACCCGGCCGCACCCGGGCTCGGCATCACCATCCGTCGTCCGGACGTGGATCGATGGCGTATCTGAGCGGCCGCCGTCAGCGGAGCCGCGAAGGCTCTCATGCCTGAGGAGGAGACTGACATGCGATACGACGGTGGCCCGGGCCGCGGTGCTCTCGCGGGCTTGATCGGCGGGGCGGCGGGCCTGCTCGCCATGACGGGCTATTGGGCGATGGTCGAGGGGATCACCGGAAAGGACCCGCGCAAGGAGGCGCAGAAGCAGGCGAAGGCCGCGGGTCGTCCGCTACCGGAGGAGTCGAGCACCGCCAAGGGCGGTCGGCTCGTCTACGAGACGCTGACCGGCAGCAAGCCGGACGAGACGATGGCGAACTACCTCAGCTGGGCGTTCGACTGGAGCTACACCCTCGGCCTCTCCGCGACATACGGGGTCGTCCGGCGGTACGTCCCTCAGGCTCGGATCGGCTTCGGCACCGGGTTCGGCACCGCCGTCTGGATCCTCGGTGACGAGATCGGCGTGTGGCTGCTCGGCCTGGCCGCCGCTCCGGCCCGCTATCCGTCTGAGGTGCACGCCCACTCCGCCGCTGGCCACGCCGTCTACGGCGCCACGCTGGAAGGCGTCGCGGCGGGCGTCGAGTGGGCGCTGGAGAGGCGCTGAGATGAGCCAGACGAGCGGGGACCTGCTGGTCGCGCGTCTCCTCGACTGGGGCGTGGACACGATCTTCGGTCTGCCCGGCGACGGCATCAACGGCCTCCTGGAGGCACTGCGACAGGTCCGGGACAGGATCCGCTTCGTGCACATGCGGCACGAGGAGGCCGCAGCCTTCGCGGCCGTGGGCTACGCGAAGTTCAGCGGCCGCCTGGGCGTCTGCATCTCGACGTCCGGGCCGGGGGCGATCCATCTGCTGAACGGCCTCTACGACGCGAAGCTGGACGGCGTGCCCGTCCTTGCCATCACCGGCATGACCTACCACGACCTCATCGGGACGCACTATCAGCAGGACGTCAACACGGACTACCTCTTCCAGGACGTGGCGCTCTTCAACCAGCGGATCATGGGCCCGGCCCACGTCGAGCACCTCACCGATCTCGCGATCCGGACCGCTCTCTCGGGCCGCGGCGTGGCGCACCTGGCCTTCCCGACCGACCTCCAGGAGCTCGACGCGAAGGCGGGCGAACGATCGAAGAAGAATGTTGCCGGTCACACCGCCGCGGGTGAGGCGAGGCAGCGCTTCGAGACCCCGGTTCGGGTGCCCCTGCGCGCGGAGCTGGAACGGGCTGCGCGCGTCTTCGAGGGCAGGAAGCGGGTCGTCATCCTGGCTGGGAGCGGTTCGCGTGGGGCGGCGGAAGCCCTCGAAGCGGCGGCCGATCGGCTGAGCGCGGTCATTGCCAAGCCGCTCCTGGGCAAGGACGTGCTGCCCGACGACAGCCCCTGGACGACGGGCGGCGTGGGCCTGCTCGGCACACGCGCCTCGCAGGACGCACTCGAGAAGTGCGACGCGCTGCTGATCGTCGGCAGCAGCTTCCCCTACATGGAGTACTACCCGAAGGCCGACCAGGCGGTGGCGGTGCAGATCGACGACGACCCCGCGAGGATCGGCCTCCGCTTCCCGATCGACGTCGGCCTGGTGGGCGATGCACCGGCGACGTTGCGCGAGCTGCTGCCGCTGTTGCCGCACAACGCCGACACGACCTTCCTCGAGGAGGGGCGCGCCGCGGCCGCCGACTGGCTCGCGCTCATGGAGCAGCGCGGCACGCGGTCGGAGATGCCGATGAAGCCCCAGGTCGTGGCCTGGGAGCTGGGCAAGCTCCTGGACGACGACGCGATCGTCGCCTCCGACTCGGGCACGATCGCCACCTGGGCCGCGCGTCAGATCCGCATCAGGGCCGGCCAGCGGTTCTCGCTCAGCGGCAACCTGGCCACGATGGCCAACGGCTTCCCATATGCGATCGGCGCGCAGGTCGCCTTCCCCGATCGACAATGCGTGGCATTCGTGGGCGACGGCGGATTCCAGATGCTCATGGCCGAGTTCGCGACCTGCGTGCAGGAGCGACTGCCGGTCAAGGTCGTGGTCATCAAGAACGACACCCTGGGCATGATCAAATGGGAGCAGATGGTCTTCCTCGGTAACCCCGAGTACGGCGTCGACCTTTCCCCGGTCGACTTCGTCGCCTTCGCCGAGGCATGCGGCGGCCGCGGCGTTCGGATCGACGAGCCGGCGCAGGCGAGGGAGCAGCTGGCCGGGGCCCTGGCGATGGACGGTCCGGTGCTCATCGAGGCGGTGGTGGATCCCTTCGAGCCACCGATGCCGCCCAAGGTGACGCCCGAACAGGCGACCAACATGGCGGTCGCACTGGCGCGCGGCGAGCCGAACCGGAAGCGGATCGGTCTCACCCTCTTCCGCGACGCTGTCGCTGAAGCGGCGTTCCCGGCGGCCGATGCGGGCATCGCGGCGCGGGTCGCCGGTGCGGTCGGCGACATCATCGGCCGGGATGACGAGAAAGGCGACGGGCACGCGGAGCCCGAGGCCGACCCAGACCGGCGAGCCGACCGTTGACCCGTCTGCTCGATCGACTCGGCCTGGCCCGCCTCATCCGCCTCGGCGTGCTGGGCGCCATCCCGCCGGCCTGGTTCGAGATCGCGGTGCTCCATCTTCGTGGCAGCTTCCAGAGCCGTCCGATGTGGACGCCGCTGGTGGCGCTGCCGATCGTCGCCCTGGGTGGCGCGATCACCGGCTTCGATCGCGACGAGGCGCGCTCGCGGGCCCGCTTCCGCCCGCTCTCCGGGCTCCTCCTGCTCGTCGGCGCCATCGGGACGCTTTTCCACGTGCGCGGCGTCGGGCGTCAGATGGGTGGATTCACCAACTGGCGCTTCAACATGGAGACGGGGCCGCCGTTTCCGGCACCGGCTCAGCTGGCGCTCTTCGGCGCGGTCGGGGTGCTTGCCTCGGGACGACCATCCACGTGGCCCCATTCGGACCGCGAAGAAGATCGCAGGCTCGTCGCCGGGATCCGGGCGGCCAACGTGGCCGCCTACGGGCTCCTGGCCATGGAGGCCGGCTGGGAGCACCGCAAGGGAGAGTTCCACAACCGGGCGATGTTCACACCCGTGACGTTGGGGCCGGCGCTCATGGCGGTGCACACCGCCGCCGCGGCAGGTGTGCGACCGGCCAGGGCGGTGGAGGGCCCGCTCTCGGCGCTGGCCGTCGGCGCTGGCCTCGTGGGCTTCGGCTTTCACGTCCGCAACGTGCTGCGACGGCGCGGCGGGCTCAGCCTCCAGAACCTGTTCTACGGGCCACCGACGGTGGCCCCACTCAGCCTCACGGGCCAGGGCCTGCTGGGCGTGCTGGCGGCCCTGTTCGACCGCCGCCGGTGACGAGGCCGCTGAGGGACCGGCTGCGGATTCCGAAGGGTGGCGGCACGGCGGAATCGCCCTATCCCGACTTCGACGTCGCCGCGCCCGACAAGTGGGCGCTCGACTGGGACGAGAAGACCCGGCGCGTCGTGAGGGAGCGGGTCGAGCAGGTCCCCCGCTACCGCTTCTTCTCCCTGGACGAGGCGCGGACGATGGAGGCCATCTGCGCCCGGATCCTCCCGCAGGACGACCGGCCACCGGCCGAGCGAGTGCCGCTCGCCCCCTGGATCGACGAGCGGCTGTACGAAGGCACGGGCGACGGGTACCGCTATGAGGACATGCCGGACGACCGCGACGCCTACCGGTCGGCGCTGCGCGGTTTTGACGAGGCTGCCAGGCGGCTCCATGGCCGAGCGTTCGCGAAGATCGAGCCTGCGGAGCAGGACGATGTGCTCGCGCGCGTCGCCGCCGGCGAGGCGCCGGGAGAGGCGTGGATTCATCTGCCGGCGAAGCGCTTCTTCCAGGAGCTGGCCGGCGAGACCGTCGCGATGTACTACGCGCACCCCGTCGCGTGGGCCGAGATCGGCTTCAGCGGGCCCTCCTCGCCGCGCGGCCACATCAGGCTGGACCTGGGCCGGCACGACCCGTGGGAGGCGACCGAGCGACGGCCGCGGTCCTCGGCTCGGATCGTGCGCCGGGCGCTCGAGCGCAAGCATCAGGGCGGCGGCGGCGCGCACGCCAGCGGAGGGCCTACCCATTGAGCATGTCGCCGGTCGACGGTCGGCCGGGCCGAGGTCGCGGGCCGGTGGATGTGCTGATCGTCGGCGCAGGCGCCGCCGGTGGTGTCCTGGCCAAGGAACTGGCCGAGGCGGGCCTCACCGTGGTCGTGTTGGAGGCAGGGCCGCACTGGATAGCGGAGCGCGACTTCGCGTCGGACGAGAAGCATGCAAGCCAGCTCTACTGGACCGATCCACGGGTGACGGGCGGCGCGGATCCGATCGAGCTTGGCGCGAATGTGACGGGCCGTGGCGTGGGCGGCAGCACCGTGCATTTCAGCATGGTCGCGCTCCGCATGTGGGAGAGCGACTTCCGGGTCCGCTCGACCGATGGTGTCGCCGACGACTGGCCGATCAGCTACGCAGACCTTGAGCCGTTCTACGACGATGTGGAGCGGGAGCTCAGCATCAGCGGACCGATGCGCTGGCCCTGGGGTCCGCGGCGCGGCGCGCACCCCTACCGCGAGCACCCCCTGAACGGCGTCGCCCAGCTCTTCGCGCGTGGCTGTGACGCGCTCGGCATCACCTGGGCCCCGGCGCCGCTGGCGACGATCTCTGCGCCCAAGGACGATCGGCCGCCGTGCGTCTACCGTGGCTTCTGCGTCTATGGCTGCTCGACGAACGCCAAGAGCTCCACCCTCGTGACGTATATCCCGAAGGCGATCCGGGCGGGGGCCGAGGTCCGCGCCGGCTGCATGGCCACCCGGGTCAACCTCGGCCCGGACGGGATGGCGGCCAGCGTCAGCTATCGGCGCACGCTGGTCGATGGGTCGCGCGTCGACGAGGAACAGGCCGCAGGGTTGGTCATCCTCAGCTGCTACTCGATCGAGACGCC
>JBBJNS010000093.1:0-8468 GCA_037720745.1 Candidatus Limnocylindrales bacterium | reverse complement strand
CCCAAGGCCAGGGCCGCCGCGTAGATGTCGCTGCGCGCGGCATCGATCCGTGCGCTTGCCGTTGGATCGTCGCGGTCCATGACGTAGGTCGGGTGCAGGTTGCCATCGCCGGCATGGCCGAAGACGCCGATGCGCATGGAGTGCGCTGCCGACACGCGCTCGATCGCCGCCAGCATCTGCGGCACATGGCTGCGTGGCACACCGACATCGTCCATGCGCGCGACGCCCGCCTGCTCCAGCGACCAGTGCGCCTTGCGTCGGGCCTCGCGCAGCCAGTCGGCCTCCTGTGGGTCCTGCGCGCGCGTCACGGAGGTGGCACCGGCGCGCTGACACGCCTGCGCCACCCGGTCGAGCTCCGCGGCGGCCGCTTCGCCGCCTGCATCTGACTCGACCATCAGCATCGCGCCAGCGTCGCTGTCGAGGCCCAGGCGCAGCGCTGCGTCCACGGCCCGGATGGTGAAGCCGTCCATGAGCTCCAGGGTGACCGGGATGACGCCCTGTCGCGTGATGTCAGCGACCGCCTCACCAGCCTGGCGGACGGAGGCGAAGAAGGCCAGCAGTGTCAGCTTGGGCGGAGGCAGGGGCAGGAGCCGCAGGGTCGCCTCGGTGATGATGCCCAGCGTCCCCTCCGAGCCGATGAAGAGGTGCGACAGGTCATAGCCCAGCACGTCCTTGACGTTCTTGCCGCCTGTGCGGATGACGGCGCCATCCGCCAGCACGACTTCGAGGCCGAGGACCGCATCCCGCGTGACCCCGTACTTCACGCAGCGCAGGCCGCCGCTGTTCTCGGCCAGATTGCCGCCGATGGTGCACCACTCGAAGGAGGCCGGGTCAGGGGCGTAGAAGAGCGCCTGTCCTGCCGCCGCGCGACCCAGGTCGGCGTTGATGACGCCTGGTTGCACCACGGCACAGAGGTTCTCGACGTCGATCTCCAGGATGCTGTCCATGCCGGTCAGCACGACGGTCAGGCCACCCTCCACGGCGATGGCGCCACCCGACAGACCCGATCCTGCGCCGCGTGGTACGAGCGGCACGCGATGCTGGGAGGCGAGACGGACGATGGCCTGCACGTCAGCGGTCGAGCGCGGGAACGCGACACCCAGCGGCCGGCCGGGAGTCAGGTAGGGAGTCTCGTCGAAGCGGTAGCCCTCCGTGTCGGCGGGCTCGGTCAGCAGCCGGATGCCCGGCAACGCAGCCTGGACGTCCAAGATGAAGCGCGCTTCGACATCGATGGTCATGTCCGGAGGATACGTCCACGGCGTTGCCGGGCTCGCACCGCTATCCTTCGCGCTGCAGTACCGCCCCAGCGACTGCGGCAGCCTAGACACTCGTGCCCGTCACTCGCAGAGGTCCCCGGATGAAGGTCGGCGTCGTAAAAGAGACCGCGCCCAGCGAGCGGCGTGTGGCGCTCGTGCCCGAGCTCGTGGGCAAGCTCACAGCGGCCGGCCTGGAGGTGCTCGTCGAGTCTGGCGCGGGGACCAGCGCGTGGGCGCCGGACACGGCCTACACCGAGGCGGGAGCGGCCGTCGTTTCGCGCACCGACTTGTACGCACAGGCGGACGTCCTGCTCCGCGTTCAGAAGCCCTCGGCCGATGAGGTCGGCGCCCTGCGCCAGGGCCAGGCCGTCATCGGGCTGCTGGGACCGCTGACCGATCCACAGACCGCCAAGGCGATGGCCGACCAGGGCGTCACAGCCATCAGCCTGGACATGCTGCCGCGAACCCTCAGCCGGGCGCAGACCATGGATGCCCTCTCCTCGCAGGCCAACGTGGGCGGCTACAAAGCGGTCATCGCGGCGGCCGATGCCTACGGTCGCTACTTCCCGTTGTTGACCACAGCGGCAGGCACCGCTCGACCTGCCAACGTGTTGATCCTGGGCATCGGCGTGGCCGGCCTTCAGGCCATCGGCACGGCCAAGCGCCTGGGGGCTGTGGTCAGGGCTTACGACGTTCGCGCCGAGACGAAGGAGCAGGCCGAGTCCCTCGGTGCTCAGTTCCTCGTCCTGAAGTCCGTGGCCGACGCCTCAGGCACGGGCGGCTACGCGCGCGAGCTGAGCGCCGAGGAACGCGAGGCGCAGCAGCAGGAGCTCAACGACCACATCGCGGGCATGGACATCGTCATCACCACGGCGCAGGTGCCGGGACGCCGCCCGCCGGTGCTGGTCACGGCCAAGGCAGTGGCAGCCATGAAGTCGGGCTCCGTCCTGGTCGACATGGCGGCCAGCGCGCTGGGCGGCAACGTGGAGCTGTCCCAGGCGGGCCAGACGATCGTGACCGACAACGGCGTGACCATCATCGCGCCGGACAACCTGCCGGCCACCATGCCGGCCGGCGCCAGCGCCTTCTACGGTCGCAACATCTCGGCGCTGCTGCTGCACCTCGTCAAGGACGGGACGCTGGCCCTCGACACCTCCGACGAGATCACGGCCGGCACGCTGATCACGCACGAGGGCAGGGTCGTCCACGAGGCTACTGCCAAGCTGCTCGCGCCGACCGACACCACCCCGCCGGCACCTGCTTCGGCCACAGGAGGGACCGGCTCATGAGCGTCGAGCTGCTGAACTCGCTGGCCATCTTCATCCTGGCCATCCTGCTGGGCATCGAGGTCATCAGCAAGGTGCCGGCCACGCTGCACACGCCCCTGATGTCCGGGGCCAACTCCATCCACGGCATCGTGCTGGTGGGCGCCATGATCATCGCGGCCGCGGCCGACAACCCCCTGAGCTACGCGCTGGCCTTCGTGGCCGTCGTCTTCGGCGCCATGAACGTGGTGGGCGGCTACGTGGTCACGGACCGGATGCTCCAGATGTTCCGGCGCCGCGAGACACCCGCCAGCCCGGCCAAGCCGAAGGCCGAGTGATGTCCCAGGAGAGCATCTACCCGCTCGTCTTCTTCGCCTGGATGGCCGGCGCCGCGGCGTTCGCCATCGGCCTGCATCAGATGAACTCGCCGGCCACGGCCCGTGGCGGCAACCGACTCAGCGCGGCCGGCATGGCCATCGCCGTGGTCGCCACGCTGGTCTACCTGGCGGCTCGTCCCGGCGGATTGAGCGGCCCGGCCTGGATGATCATCGCGGCGGGCATCGTCATCGGCGGTGGCGGTGGCCTGTACCTTGCGCGCGGCGTGAAGATGACGGCCATGCCCCAGCTGGTCTCGCTGTTCAACGCAGTGGGCGGCGGCGCGGCGGCGTTGGTGGCCATCGAGGACTTCCTGCACATCGTGGGCACGCCCGCCGCCACCATCTCGACGACCATCTTCGTGGTGCTGGGCGTGGTCATCGGCTGCGTCACGTTCACCGGTTCGCTCATCGCCTCGGGCAAGCTCCAGGGACTCGTGCCGGGGCAGCCCATCATCTTCCCGGCCTCGCGACTGGTGACCATCCTGCTGGGCCTGGTGGCGGTCGGCGGCACCGTCCTGTTGGTGCTTGGCGCGGCCGACGCGGTGGCCCTCAGCAACGAGATCACTTTGCTCATCCTGGGCGCCATCATCGTCTCGGCGCTGGTCTTCGGCGTGACCATGGTGCTGCCCATCGGCGGCGCTGATATGCCGGTGGTCATCTCACTGCTCAACTCGTTCACGGGCACGGCCGCGGCGATGGCCGGCTTCGTGCTCAACAACCCCGTGCTCATCATCGCCGGCGCGCTGGTCGGTGCCGCCGGCGGGATCCTCACCAAGCTCATGGCTGACGCCATGAACCGGTCGCTTATGAACATCCTGATGGGTGGCTTCGGCACCGGTGACAGCGGCCCCGCCGGAGTCGCCGGAGCGGAGGGCGGCAGTGTCCGTGAGGTGGGCGTGGACGACGTGGCCATCCAGCTGGCCTACGCCCAGCACGTCATCGTGGTGCCCGGCTACGGCCTGGCCGTGGCGCAGGCGCAGCACGCCGTACGCGAGCTGGCGGAGCTGCTGGAGTCGCGTGGCGTGGACGTCAAGTACGCCATCCATCCCGTGGCCGGCCGCATGCCGGGTCACATGAACGTGTTGCTGGCCGAGGCCAACGTGCCCTATCCGCAGCTGCGCGAGATGGAGGAGATCAACCCGGAGTTCGCCCGCTGTGATGTGGCTCTGGTCATCGGCGCCAACGATGTGACCAACCCGGCCGCCCGTGCCGACACCAGCTCACCCATCTACGGCATGCCCATCCTCGACGTGGACCACGCCAGGTCCATCGTGGTCATCAAGCGTTCCATGGGCAAGGGCTACGCGGGCATCGACAATCCGCTCTACGGCGACCCCAAGACGGGCATGTTCTTCGCCGACGCCAAGGCCGGCCTGGAGCAGCTGGTGGCCGCCGTCAAGGCCGTCTAAAGGAGGAGGTCCGTGGGCGATCCGCGCGTCGAGCTCCAGGCCGAGGTCGATGTGCCGCGAAAGGCGCTCTTCGGCATGGTCGCCACGCAGGAGGGCCTCGCTGCCTGGCTGGCTGACGTGGAGTTCCGGCCCGAGGTGGGCGCCCCCGTGCGCTTCCTGATGCGGGACGCGCAGGCCACCGGCGAGGTGCTGGCCGTCGACCCGCCGCAGCACGTCAGTTGGAGCCTTGACTGGCCCGAGGAGCCCATCGGGACACTCAGCGTGGTGGCCTTCGACCTGGTCGACCATGGGCGCCGGACCCACATCACGGTGCGCCAGGTGGGCTTCCGGACGCGCGCCCAGCGCGACCTGCACGAAGAGCTGTGGCGCTACTGGTTCGGGCGGCTCCTGGATGCGGCGCGGCGCGTGGTGGGTGCCGACGTCACGGCCGCGGGCGCCTCGACGGCGGTAGGTGCCTCGACCGGGGACTCGGCCTCGTCGTAGCGGCCCGCCGCCCGGCGCAGCTCCGCCGCCACGTCGTGGCGCAGCTCGGCCGGCTGGAGCACCTCGGCGTCCGCCCCCCAGCCCAGTATCCAGATGCGGATCTCGCGCAGGCCGGCCACACGACCCGACCAGCGCAGCGAGCCGTCCGCCAGTGTCTCGATCTGCTGGCTCGGATGCCAGCGTGTCTCGGCCGCGCGGCGCGCCACGGACGGCTCGAAGCGGATGACTACCTCGACGGGATCCTCGTCCGAGATGACATCCCAGGCGCGCAGCAGGTCACGCGCTGGTGACCTGCCGGGCTCGGCCTCGAAGCGACGTGGCGTGAGGCTCGCCTCGAGGATGCGTTCCACCTTGAAGGTGCGCCGCGCCTCACGCTCCTCGTCCCAGCCGATGAGGTAGAGCGCATGGGTCAGGGCGGAAGGCTCGATCACATAGGGACGCACGCGTGTCCGCCGCCGTGGGCGCTTGGCGTCGTAGGCCGAGGGGTCATAAACGATCTCCACCACCCGCCGATGAGCCCAGGCCTCGGTGAGCGTCCGGAACACGCGCGTGAAGCGCTCGTTGCGGGGCGCCTGGGCGACCGCGTCCACCGTCGCCTGGATGTGCTCGGAGAGTACTGGCGGCAGCACTTGGGCCAACTTGACGAACGCGCCGATGAGCTCGGTGTCGTGCTCGTCCGACGCCTTGGCCAGGACCCGCGCCGCCAGGAAGAGGGTCATCGCCTCGTGCAGCGTCAGCTTCAAGGGCGGCAGGAACGCGTCTTCCTCCAGCCCCCACTTGCCAGCGTCCTGCCAGAGGGGCAGGCCGGCGTCGTCGGTCATGGCCCGCAGGTCGCGGTAGACGGTGCGCTTGGAGGCCCCGATGCGATCGGCGATCTCCTGCGCACCGATGCCGCCCGGATGGGCGTGCAGGATCATGGCCACGCGCAGGTACCGCGCAGCTCGGTCCCACTTGGCGCTGCCACGTTCGAGAAGAGGGTCGCCCTCCGTCGACTCCCAGGTTCCGTCCATCTCCGAAGCGTACGCCGTCAGGGCCGTAGCGGCGGTCCGCTGCCTCGGTGCGTCGCCGATAGCTCTGCTTGGAGCATGGCCGAGACCCCCGTCGCCGGAAACGCCTCGCCGGGGTAGCCGCTCACGGTCACGATGGCTCGACCCATCTGCCCGTCGCCGAAGACCCACCAATCGATCTCGCCGCGCCACTCGGGGAGTGCGTGGGAGTCCTCCTCGAGGCCTTGGCCGGTGATCCAGCGCAGGGCGAGCACCGCGTTGAGGGCCGTGGGCCCGTTGATGGCCCGGCGGCAGTGTCGAGCGGTCGCCCCGTCGAAGAGGTCGAAGCCAAGATCCTCCGCCACCGTGCCGGGCTGTCCCTCCAGCGGGCTGACCGCCGCCAGGATGGGGCCGTCCAGGGACAGCTGGTTCGTGCCCAGCATCTCCAGGAACCCCGTGGGACGGGCTTCGGGCGGCGCGCCGTCCACGCTCCACCTCACGCCGTCGTCCGCCGTGTCGTAGGACAACTCGCCCTCACCGAACTGGCCCTCGAGCACGCCGCTCCACCGCTCGCTGGTACCGGAGCGCACACCGCGGACGGTGGCCTGGGCCACGGGCACTCGATCGATCGACGCCGCCGCCTCGATGGTGACGTTCGCCTCGGCGCCCAGCCAGGCGGTCTCGTGACAGGCCGGCGGCACAAGGCTCGCGTCGGTCGGTCCCCAGACGGAGACGGGCGCCGGCTGCTCCCGCCGTTGCTGTTCGTTGGCGATGGCCACGCCCCCGAAGGCCACGGTTCCCAGCATGGTCAGGCCGCCGCCGATGCCAGCCGCCGTGAGCAGGCGGCTGGTCAGCTTGCCCGCCTCGGGAACCAGGCGCCGAGCGATGCCCAGGGCCGTGAAGGCGCAAGTGCTGCCGAAAGCCAGGACAGCGGCGTAGGCCACCTCCAGGGAGGGCAGCAGCGTTTGACGGCCACCGGCCGCCAGGGCATCGATGACCAGCAGCACGAGCGGGGCGCTGAGCAGAGCCGAGGCGAGGCCCAGGCAGATCGCGACTGCGCGGACCCTGGGGTCGATGTCGGTCGGCGGCCAGACCAGCCCGGCAGTGACGACCACGGACGGGAAGAGCGCCACCGCTCCTACCACCAGATCGGCCGGACCGCCCGGCCGGTAGGCGACCAGGATGGCGATGCCCAGGACGACCCAGAGGAGCAGCAGCAGCGCTGCCAGCGAGCGCAGCGCGACGGATCGTTCGATCATCGGCGGGGGGAGGATAGCGCAGGGTAGCGCCCGTCCCGCGTACCATCGCCCGGTATGGCCCGACATTTCACCCGCACCATCACCACTCCGGCGGCCGCCCGCATGGCCCGCGAGTGGAACCGTCCGCTGATCAGCCTGCTCACCGACTTCGGGGCGCGCGACCCGTCAGCAGGCATCATGCGCGGCGTGGTGCTGGGCATCGCGCCCGACGCCCTGATCGTGGATATCAGCCACGAGGTCGACAAGTTCGCCGTGGCCGACGGTGCGCTGCTGCTCTGGAGCGCCCTGCCCTATATGCCCATCGGATCGCACGTGGCCGTGGTCGATCCCGGCGTGGGCACGGAACGACGAGGCATAGCCGTGGAGACCGCCCGCGGCGACTACCTCATCGGGCCGGACAACGGTCTGCTCATCCCGGGTGCCACGCGGCTGGGGGGCATCGTGCGGGCACATCTCCTGGAGAACTCGGCCTATCGGCTGCCCGTCGTGACCTCATCGTTCCATGGTCGTGACCTCTTCGCGCCCGCTGCTGCGCACCTCGCGCTGGGCGTCCCGCTGGAGGCCCTGGGTCGCTGGCTTGACCCCATGGATCTGGTCGCGCTCGACTGGCCCGAGCCCTGGGTCGGCGACGGCGAACTGGCTACGTCCGTGGTCTATGTCGACACCTTCGGCAACGTCAAGCTGGGCGCGCTTGCCGCGGAGCTGGAGGAGGCCCTCGTCTCGAGCAGTTCCGACGTGCGTCTGGAGGTCTTCGCGGGCCACCCCGACGTCCCCGCCACGAGCTCGCGAGAGATCACCTGGGCGAACACGTTCGGCGTGGTCGAGGTGGGCGAGCCGTTGATCATGTCCGACTCGTACGGTCGCCTGTGCCTGGCCGTCAACCAGGGTTCGGCGGCTGAGGTGCTGCGGCTCGACACGGGCGCGGAGGTGTGGATCCGTGCCGCGGGACAGGCGCGCCCCGAGGTCGCTCCGCTCGATGCTCCGACGGTGTCATTCACAGCCGGGGTCCGTGGCTCGGTGGCGTCGGAAGGACGTCTGGCGGAACCGATGCGCGAGCCGTACACGCCGCCTCCTATGGCAGCACCGGCCAGCCGGGTCACGCCGCCGGCAGCGGAGCCGTACGTTCTGCCCCCGACGGCCGCGCCGGTCAGTCCGACTACGCCGTCGGCAACAGAGGCGAACGCGCCGCCTCAGACAGCAGCGCCGGCCAGCCCGACTACGCTGTCGGCAGCGGACTGGTCGTCCAAGCCCATCTGGGCGACGCGCGCCTCCGTTCAGCCGGTGGTGCCCGCGCCCGAGCCGATGCCGGAGCCCGAACCGGAACCGATGCCGGAGCCCGAACCGGAGCCCGAACCGGAGCCGGAGCCGGAGCCCGAACCGGAGCCGGAGCCCGAACCCGAGCCCGAACCCGACCCCGAACCCGAGCCCGAACC
>JBBJNS010000092.1:0-8507 GCA_037720745.1 Candidatus Limnocylindrales bacterium | reverse complement strand
CGCCATCGAGCGACGCGAGATCCGGGTGGTGAGCGTGGAGACGCGGCGGGCGTCGCCCTTCGCCTCGTCGCTGCTCTTCGACTACATCGCGGCCTACATGTACGAGGGCGACGCGCCGGTGGCAGACCGCCGGGCACAGGCACTGGCGCTGGACCGAGACCTGCTGCGCGAGCTGCTCGGCGCGGAGGAGCTGCGCGAGCTACTGGACGCGGACGCTCTCACCGAGCTGGAGCTGGAGCTCCAGGCCCTCGTTCCGGAACGAGCGGCGGGGTCGGCCGACGCGGTCCACGACCTGCTGCGGCGGCTGGGCGATCTGTCCGACGGCGAGGTGGCGGCGCGGGTTCGCGGCGAGAACCCGCGCTCACGCGAGCGCGCCGCGGGGGAGTGGCTGGAGGCGCTGACCGCTGACCGTCGGGCCGTTACGGTGCGGATCGCGCGCGAGGCACGCTGGATCGCGGCGGAGGACGTGGCCCGCTACCGGGATGGCGTTGGCGTGGTCCCGCCGCGCGGCGTCCCCGACGCATTCCTGGCACCGACCGTGGACGCGCTCGGCGGGCTGCTGGCGCGCTGGGCTCGGCGGCACGGCCCCTTCCTGACGGGCGAGCCCGCCGCTCGCTGGAGCCTGCCGAGTGGTGTCGTGGAGACCGCGCTGGAGCGGCTCATGGCGGCGGGCACGCTCCTGCGCGGCGAGTTCCGCCCCAACGGCGTGGAGCGCGAGTGGTGCGATCCGGAGGTGTTGCGGCTCCTGCGGCGGCGGTCGCTGGCGCGGCTTCGACGGGAGATCGAACCGGTCGAGCCACAGGCGCTGGCGCGCTTCCTGCCGGCCTGGCACGGTGTGGACTCGGGCAGCGGCGGTCTTGACCGACTCGCGGAGGTGATCGCTCAGCTGGAGGGCCTGCCGCTGCCGGCCAGCGTGTTGGAGCGCGACATCCTGCCAGCGCGCGTGCGCGGGTATGCGCCTCGATTGCTGGATGAGCTCGGGGCGGCGGGGGAGGTGGCCTGGGTCGGCGTCGGATCGCTCGGGCGCGACGACGGGCGCATCGCGTTGTATCGACCCGACCGGTTGGCTTTGCTGCTGTCGGCCGGCGAACCGGCGTCGGCCGGCCCTCCGGCTACGGCGGCGGTTCCCTCGGAGCCTTTGGCTCCGACCGCCTTCGCCGGAGGGCCACCCGCCGCCGGTCCGAACGAACCCGCCACCACACCCGACGACTCCGAGTGGTTGAAGGAAGTGTTGCGGCGCCAACTTGCTGAGCGGGGGGCGTCGTTCTATCGGGATCTGTTGGCGGCGGGGCTGCGTGGGGCGGGGGAGAGGGGAGTGAAGGCGCCAACGGAGCGGGAGCTCCTGGATGCGTTATGGGACCTGGTGTGGAGCGGGCAGGTGACCAACGACACATTCGCCGCGCTGCGGGCGCTGCGCTGGCCGCGCACCTCGCGCGACCGATCCGCGGCGCGACCGCGCCTGGGGGCGTCGGGCCGGATGGGCCCGCCGGAAGGAGCGGGTCGCTGGTCGCTGGTGAGCGACGCGGTGGCCACGTCCGTGGCCCTCGTCGGTGGCCACCAGTCATCAGTCACCGAGCGGCGTCATGCCCTGGCCATTCGGCTCCTTGAGCGACACGGAGTGGTGACGCGAGACGGCGTGGCGGCGGAAGGCCTGCCGGGCGGTTTCGGCGCGGTCTATCCGGTCCTGCGCGAGCTGGAAGAGCACGGCCGGGTGCGGCGAGGCTACTTCGTGGAGGGGCTGGGCGGTGCGCAGTTCGCGCTGCCCGGGGCAGTCGATCGACTGCGCGCGGAGCGTGCCGACCCCTCCGGTGATCGCCCCACCGAGGGGCGCACGATGGTCCTCGCCGCGGCCGATCCGGCCAACCCGTACGGGGCCAGCCTGCCTTGGCCGCGCCATGGCGATGATGACCGCCGCGTACTTTCGCGTTCCGCTGGAGCCTACGTCGTGCTGCACGACGGAGAGCCGATCCTCTACCTCGACCGCGGCGGGCGCTCGCTCCAGACATTGCCCGGTTTCGCCTCGCCTGACGCGGCCGGGTTGGCACTGCACGCACTAGCCAGCCTGGTCGTCGATGGCCGGCTTCGTTCTCTCCAGATCGAGCGCCTCGATGGCACGCCCATCGCCGAGTCCCCCCACCGAGAGCGACTCAGCGAGGCCGGCTTTCGACAGAGCTACCGCGGCTTCGTCGTCCGCGCCGCCCGGTGATCCGTGCCCGAAGGTGACACGCTCTTCCGCACCGCTTCCGTCCTGCGGGAGGTGCTCCTGGGCAAGGAGGTCAGCGCGGCGCGAGGGCGACCGGACGGAGTGGCACTGGGCAAGGCCGTCGGGAACAGCGTGGTGCGCGTCGACTCGGTGGGCAAGCATCTGCTGATCGGCTTCGGCAACGGCCTTTCGCTGCACACGCACTTGCGCATGAACGGCTCGTGGCATCGCTATCGCAGCGGAGAGCGGTGGCGCCGCAGTCCCGCCCGTGCGGTGGCCGTCATCGAGGTCCTCGATGCCGTGGCCGTCTGCTTCGACGCCCCCACCGTGGAGCTCCTCGACAGCCGAGCGGTGGCCATCCATCCCGCCCTGGCGGCACTGGGACCCGATCTCCTCGCTCCCGAACCGGATCTGGACGAGGCCATGCGCCGACTGGGCTCGATGTCTCGACGTCGGATGCCGCTGGGCGAGGCCCTGCTCGACCAGACAGCCATGGCCGGCCTGGGCAACGTCTACCGCTCCGAGGTCTGTTTCATCGAGCGGGTCGACCCGTTCCTGCCCCTGGAACGCGTCGAGCTCGGTACCTTGCAGCGACTGGTGGCCACGGGGCAGCGACTCATACACGCCAATCGCAACGATCCAGCGCGGACGACGACGCGCGATGCCACTGGCGCGCCGCCCGGTCCCAGCCGCCTCCGTCGACCCGGCGACTGCCTCTATGTCTACGGCCGGACAGGACGACCGTGCCGCCGCTGCGGGTCGCCCATCCGTAGCGCGGTGACGGGCGAGTTGCCACGCCGCACCTACTGGTGCCCGACGTGCCAGCCCGCCGGAGCCGGTTCCTGACGATCCCGCGACGACGACGCGGCTGACGCCAAAGGCTTAGACCCCGAAGAACGAGCGGACGCGCTCCTCCACCCCCCGCCTGGCCTCTCGGGCCCGCTCACCGGAGCCGCGCCACTCTCGCCATGCCTCTCCGATGCGTGCTTTGGCAGCGCTCCACCGTGCCCTGAGGCCGTCTGGATCCCCCGTCCACAGCCAGCCCTGCGCCCACAGCCACGGCACAGCACCCCAGATGAGAAGTCCGTAGTCGATGCGGATGGGTCGTGGAAAGTTGAAGGCCAGGTCGAAGTGGAACAGACTCTGTTGCCAGTTCGCCAGCAGCAGCACGCCGGTCACGGACAGCAGACCGATACCCCATAACCTGGCCCGCGGCGGGAGGATGACCAGGAAGAAGAGCGGGAACCACTTGAGGCTCGTGGCCACCGCCCACAGGGCGCCGGCCACGCGCGGACTGGCGTAGTAGGCGGCCCAGATCATCATGGCCAGCAGGAACGTGATGTTGCCCGTGTCGAACGTGGCGGCGATGGGTGCCGCCAGCACTGCCAGGAGCATGGCCGTTGGCAGGGGACGGCGCTGGTATGCCCAATGTGCCGACCAGATGAGCAGCAGGATGTTGAGGCCGCGCCAGGCGAACCAGGCTACATCCCAAGGCAGCAGCGCCCAGGGCAGGAAGAGGGACAGCGTCCAGGGCGCATACACATAGGGCAGGAACGGGGCTGGCGGCGCAAAGGCGTTCCCGCCGTCCAGCCAGATGCGAACGCCGGCCCAGTACGCGCGCGCATCCGAGCCCGCCAGCTCGCCGCGTGCCAGGATGAAGGTCGTCACGAGACCGCCTGCCAGGCCCACCAGGATGATGGCCACGATCCGTTGCCGGTCTCCCAGCCGCGTGCGCCCCACGCGCCACTCGCCGCCGAGCCAGGCTCGCAGCCGCGCGGCCGGGGGCAGCGATCGGGTGCCGGTCATGGTCGGCATGCTACCCCTCGTGGCCACGAGCGGGCCGAGGCGCTCCGCGTGGCTATACTCGGCGGAATGGCCGAAGGACATGTGATCGTCATCGGCGGCGCCGAGGACAAGGTGCGCGAGCGGCTGATCCTGAGCCGGTTCGTGGCACTGGCGGGCGGTCCCGACGCGCGCATCGCGGTGATCAGCAGCGCCTCCTCGCTGGGCCCTCTGGCCGGCGAGATGTACCGGCGCGTGTTCACCGAGCTGGGTGCCGCGCACGTGGAGCCCATCCACGCCGTGACACGGGCCCAGGCCAACGACGGGGCCGCGGCCCGCTCCGTGCTTGATTCAACGGGCGTCTTCATGACCGGCGGCAATCAGCTCCGCTTGAGCTCGACCATCGGCGGCACGGCCATCGCCCAGGCCATCACCGAACGTCATCGCCACGGTTCCGTCATCGCCGGCACGAGCGCCGGAGCGTCGGCTATGAGCACGCACATGGTCGCCTTCGGCGCGAGCGGCGGCACGCCCAAGCAGCGCATGGTGCAGATGGCGGCGGGGCTTGGCGTGCTGCCCGGTGTCATCGTCGATCAGCACTTCCAGCAGCGGAACCGGCTGGGCCGGCTGCTGGCCATCATCGCGCAGAACCCCTCACTGCTGGGACTCGGGGTGGACGAGGACACGGCCGGCGTGGTCGGACCGGACCTGGTGCTGGAGGTCATCGGCCGGCGCAGCATCACCGTCATCGATGGCGCAGGCTCGGACACGGACGCCTGGGAGGTGCGCGCCCACAAGCCGCTCATGATCAGCAACGTGATCCTGCATTCCCTGCCCTCGGGCTACCGCTTCGACCTCCGGCGGCGCATGCGCGTGGCGGCGCCACTCCTTCGCGCTCTCGACGCCACGGACACCATCGCGTCGAGTTGAGCGCATCGGACGGCCCCAAGCCGGAGCTGCGCATCCTGGAGACGCGCGTGCTGCGTGGGCCCAACTATTGGGCCCACGGTCCTGCCGTGCGCATGCTGGTCGATCTGGGCGTCCTCGAGGAGTACCCCAGCAACAAGGTCCCGGGGTTCACGGATGCGCTGGTGGGCGTCCTGCCCACCCTGGGGGAACATGCCTGTTCCCTGGGACGCCGCGGTGGTTTCGTGTCCCGGCTCCAGGAAGGCACCTGGATGGGTCACATCGCCGAGCACATCGCGCTGGAGCTCCAGAACCTGGCGGGCACCGAGGCGCGTATCGGCAAGACGCGCTCGACCGACGAATACGGGCGCTACAACGTGGTCTACGAGTATCGCGAGGAGCAGGTCGGCGTCGAAGCCGGGCGCATCGCCGTGGCTCTGGTCAACCATCTTGTCGCACCGGACGACGAATCGATGGTCATCGACTTCGGGGCGGAGATGGAGCGTCTCATCCTCATAGCCGAGAGCCAGGCCTTCGGCCCCTCGACGCAGTCCATCATCGACGAGGCTGTCTCGCGCGACATCCCCTGGATCCGTCTCGACCGCCACAGCCTGGTCCAGCTGGGACAGGGCGTCCACCAGCAGCGCATCCGCGCCACGATGACCTCGCGCACCCCGGCCATCGCCGTGGACATCGCCTCGGACAAGGCGCTCACCAACACGCTGCTGGGTTCAGCAGGCTTGCCCGTGCCGCGCTCCCAGACGGTGCGTAACGAGGAGGCCGCCGTGGCCGCCGGCAAGGCCCTGGGATACCCGGTCGTGGTCAAGCCGCTGGACGGGAATCACGGCCGTGGCGTCAGTCTGGATCTGCGCTCCGAGGAGGAGGTGCGCCGGGGCTACGTCCTGGCTCGGCGTGAGAGCCGTGGCGGGGCAGTGGTGGTCGAGACCTTCGTGCACGGCATCGACCATCGCGTGCTGGTCATCGGCGGGAAGATGGTGGCGGTCGCCCAACGCATGCCGGCCGGTGTGACCGGTGACGGGACGCACACCGTCCGCGAGCTGGTGGAGATCGAGAACCGTGATCCCCGGCGGGGCATCGGCCACGAAAAGGTGCTCACCCGGATCCGCGTCGACGAGGCGGCCGAGGAGCTCGTGCGCAAGCAGGGTCATGGCATGGAGGACGTACCACCCGAGGGCACTCGCGTTCAGTTGGCGCTGACCGGCAACATGTCCACCGGTGGGACGGCCATCGACCGCACCATGGAGGCCCATCCTGAGAACGTGGAGATCGCCGAGACGGCGGCACGCCTGGTGGGCCTGGACATCGCGGGCATCGACTTCATGGTCCCCGACATCGCCATCCCGGTGCGCGAGCAGGGCGGGGCCATCGTGGAGGTCAATGCGGCACCGGGCTTCCGGATGCACTCCAACCCCACGGAAGGGGAGCCGCAGTACGTTGCGAGGCCGGTGCTGGACCTGCTCTTCCCGCGGGGTTCCGACGCGCGCATCCCCATCATCGCCGTGACCGGCACGAACGGGAAGACCACCACCGTGCGGATGATCGCGCACATCCTGAAGCTGATGGGCCGGCGCGTGGGCATGACCACGACGGACGGCATCGTCATCGATGGTCGCCTGACCAAGAAGGGCGACATGTCCGGTCCCAAGTCGGCGCAGATGGTGCTCCAGAACCCGCTCGTGGACACGGCCGTCTTCGAGGTCGCCCGGGGCGGCATCCTGCGCGAGGGACTGGGCTACGACCGCAACGACGTAGCCGTCGTGACCAACGTGAGCGGCGATCACCTGGGCCTGCACGGCATCGACACGCTGCCCAAGCTGGCCAATGTCAAGGGCGTGCTGGTGGACGCCGTGCCTCGCTCGGGCATGGCGGTGCTCAACGCCGACGACACGTTGGTGGCACGCATGGGTCGCCACTCCTCCGGCAAGGTGCTCTTCTTCTCACTGCAGACGACGAAGGGCGAAGAAGGCTTCGATCGCGCCAACAACCACGCTGATCGCGGCGGGGCAGCCATGGTCCTCCAGCAGACCGATGACGGAGAGCTGATGGTCCTGCGCCAGGGCAGCCGGACGATGCCTCTGATCTACACCCACCTGATCCCCGCCACCTTCGGCGGTCGAGCGCGCATGAACGTGGCCAACGCCCTTGCGGCGGCAGGGGCAGCCTGGGCCGCCGGAGCGCATCTCCACGACATCCGTCAGGGCCTGCGGACCTTCAGCACGTCCTTCTTCCAGGCTCCCGGGCGCCTCAACGAGGTGGATATCGGCGGCTTCAAGGTGTACATCGACTACTGCCACAACGTGGATGGCATGCGTCGTCTGACCGAGTTCGTGGACCTCTCCATGGCCCAGTCGACGAACGGCGACGGCCTTCGCCAAGGCCGGGCCATCGGCGTCATCGGGATCCCCGGCGATCGGCGTGACGAGGACCAGCGCGCGTATGGCCGGCTAGCCGCCGCAGCCTTCGACGAGGTGTATGTGCGCGAGGACGCCAATCTTCGTGGTCGAGCCCCGGGCGAGGCGGCGCAGAACGTCCTGTCAGGTGTTCGCGAGGCGCAGTCGGCGGGCGAGGCGCGTGCCGTGGAAGCCGAGCCGGTGCTCCTGGAGATCGAAGCGGCCCGTGTCGGCATGCGGCGCGCGAAGCCGGGCGACATGGTGGTGGTCTGCGCCGACGACGCGGCGGCGGTCTATCGCGAGGCGATGTCCTTCGACCGGGGCCCGCTCCAGGCCTCGGCCTTCACCTACCCCGGTGAGACCTGGATCCCGGAGGGCTGAGCAGGGGCACGGCGGTCACCAGGGTTCGGCGAGGATCGCTGCGCGCTTGACCTGGTGTTCCTCGGTCGTGATGAGGCCCTCGTCGAGCATCTGATCCAGTCTGCGCAGTCGCGAAGCGGGATCGGTCGCCGCGGCGTCGGGCGATGCGGCCCCGGGCGACATGGGCGAGACGTCCACCTGGTACAGCGACGAGCCGCTCTGCGACATCAGGTTGTAGCCGTAGAAGCCCGCCGTGATGAGAGCGAAGAGAGTCCAGATCACGCCGAACAGTCCGAAGGTCGGGATGACGATCACGACGCCCAGGATGAGAAACAGCACGCCGCCCAGGACGCCCAGCACCGATGCGGCCTTGCCCGGTCGCACATTGCCGCGAAAGTCCATCAGGTGCCTCCAGGAGTGGCGCGGCCAGTGAACCAGTCGACGTCCGAGACCGCGACCGCCCCGAGCTCGGCCAGGACGCCGCTGACCTCGTTGCGATGGGTGTGGCACATGAGGACGACGACGGCCGGCTCCGGACCGGCGCCGCGCCGCCCAGGCTCCGTCAGCGCAGCGCGCAACGCCCGTGGCTCGTCCTCGTGGATCGGGATGCCGGTCGTATCGGCGCCGCCCGCCATCATCCCTGACCGGATCTCACCGACCACGGACTCGCGCGTCCGGCCACGGAGGTAGGGAAGCGTCTCCTTCAGGGCGAGTTCGTCGGTGTGTTCCGCGGCCAGCTTGCCGATGTCGCGCAGCGAGTCATCAGGCCGGTCGCCGGCGGTCCCGATGATGCCCACCACGGGCACATGCCGTTCGCCTCGCTTGCCGACGAGGCCGTCGATCAA
>JBBJNS010000091.1:0-8508 GCA_037720745.1 Candidatus Limnocylindrales bacterium | reverse complement strand
TGAGGCTCGGTAGACCCTGATATGCCAACCTGGCTGGAATCGACAGAGCGAACCGACAGGTCGAATCAGGAGGCGACGCCCGCGGCACGTAGCCGGCGGCTGATGGCCAGCGCACCCGCAGCGGCGAGGATGAGCAGGAGCGAGTGCCATTGGGCCTGTCCCCGTGTGTCGGACTGGCTCGCTCCAGCGGCGCCCGTCGCCGTGTCCGGCAAGCTGGCGAAGTAGCGCACCTCGTCGATCGTCAGCTGTTGCACACCCGGGACGTTTGCGTGCGGCTTGCCCTCGATCCAGGCTGCCGTGTTCACTGGCCCGGCCACGCCGGGTAGCCGGGCGTCGAAGGCGAAGGCGATGACGTCGCCGACGCGCGCGTACAAGTAGGCGCTCTGCCGGCAGGACGGGGACTCGGAGAGCTGCAAGCCTGACTTGAGCCCGTTGACCTCGATCAGGTCAGCTGCCGAACCGAGCAGCACCTCCACCACGCGGACATCCAGGCCCACATAGTGGGGTCCTGGAATGTGGGGGACCGATGGACCCATCACTGTGCCCACCGCGATGCGCCCGGCGCTGGGCGCGACTTCCGAGAACGCCGGCCAGCGATTCGGCTGGCCGCTGCATTCGGCGAGGGCCGGCGCGCTGATCGACAGACACAGGCCCACCGCCAATGCAGTGCCGGCCAGCCACCGGACGTTGCGCATCATGTCAGCGGGCGATGTGCGCCTCGGCGGCGGTCGATGGCCAGCGCACCTGCCGCAGCGGCAAGGATGAGGAGAAACGGTTGCCAGCCGATCAGCCCCGGCAAAGCGGGCACGGGCGAGTCACCAGCGGCCGTCGCCGTGTCGGGAAGGCTGGCGAAGTGGCGCACCTCGTCGAGGGTCAGCTGCTCCGGTCCCGGCACGATGTCATGCGGCCTGCCCTCGATCCAGGCCGCGGTGTTCACTGGCCCGGCCACGCCGGCCAGCCGGCCGTCGAAGGCGAAGGCGATCACGTCGCCGACGCGCCCGTACAGATAGGCGCTCTGCCGGCAGTCCTGCCCCCCAACGAGCGGCAAGCCTGACCTGAGCGCGTTGACTTCGATGCTCTCCGGCGCGACCTGGTGGATCGAGGGCCTCTGGGACGCGATGCAGGATCCCGGCCGCGTCCGCCGCCGCATCGTGGCCGGCCCGCCGAAGGCGATCGTCTAGACGTGGATGCCAAGACGGTCTGCTGCCGCGCGGACCGATCGGTGGGACAGCGTCAGCGGTGTCACATCAGCCAGCGTGGGTTCGGTGGCCAAGCGAACGTCGAAGAGTGTGATGTTGATCCACGATGCCTCGAGGGTCGACCACCATGCGAGGCCTATCCCTCCGCTGGAGAAGAACTCCAGAGCCAAGGCCTGCGTCACGCTCCGGTCCCCAGTGGCGATCTCGGACGGTCTCCGTCGCACGCGCACCAGGACTCGCGGGTCGTCAAGATCTGTGGCTTCGGGCAGATGGCTATCGTCGATCGTAGCGAGCGCGAGACGTCGACCGTCCGGACGTGCCAAGTCTGCCGCCGCCAGGCGCTGCCCTCGGAAACCCTGGATCCGTTCTGCCACCGCGGAGATCGGCTCCTTTGCCAGGTAGATGGCGCCATATTGTTCGGGGTTGTCGTGCCGACCCGTTCCCTGAAGGTCACGTCGCACGGCCAGGGGATCCGGCGTGCCGCCAGGATCCCAGGAGAAGACCCGATACAGCACTTAGGCGAAGGATCCGGCTTCCTCGGCGTCGATGGCTCCGACCACCTGGCTTACTCGACCGGCGAGGAGCAGATCGAGCGGTCGCCGGTCGCCGAGATGAGCATTGAAGCCCGTCAACCACTTGAGCGCGGTCTCCCGTTCATAGACCGTAAGCAGTCGTGCGAGCACGAACTCGAGGGCCTCTACCTTGCGCAGGTTTCGCGCATCGGGTTCCTCGTCCTCCAGCCACCGCGTGATGCGCGACCGATGCACCCCCAGCGCGCGGGCCGTCTCGGCCCGACCCCCCAAGTCGGTCACGATGGCTTTGACCCGAGCCCGTGTCTGGACCGGCATCCTGCGCTACCTCCTACGTGGAGCCTACGCAACAGGATCCGTTGCGTCAAGGCTTAGGCCCGCCACCTCGGGCAAACGGCTGAGCCTCGGGCTATAGGTCGGCGTAGAGGTCGACTCCGTTGCCATCGGGGTCGAGCAGCGTAGCGTAGCGATGTCCCCAGGGCGCATCCCAAGGCTCGCGCCGGCTCTCATGACCGAGGCTTACCAGCGCGGCGTACTTGGCGTCCACCTCCGCCGGGCTGTGACACCGGAAAGCCAGCGAGATCCGCGAGCTTCCCGATGGCGCCGTCCAGTTCGGATCGGCCTCAAGCGCGGTCTCCACCGTGTCGAAGCCGACTCGCAGACCGCTCTCGAGCGTCGCCTCCGCGTGGACCTCGTCTTCAGCGCCCTCGGGGAACTCCAAACCCAACAGTCGATAGAAGTCGATGGCCTTGCCCATGTCCGCGGTCGTGATACCGATGTAGTCGAGCTTGGTCACTCCTGACCTCCGATGCGCTTCAGAAGATGGTCGGCCACGATGAGCCGATGGATCTGGTTGGTGCCTTCGTAGATCTGGGCGCCCTTGGCGTCGCGCATCATCCGCTCCACGGGGAACTCGCGCGAGTAGCCGCTGCCGCCGAAGAGCTGCACGGCGTCCGTGGTCACGCTCATGGCCGCGTCAGAGGCGGTCCACTTGGCCATAGATGACGCCTCGGCGATGGGCTCGCCGCGGTCCTTCATCTCGGCCGCCGTGCGGGTCAGGGCGCGCGCCGCGGCGATCTTCTGGGCCATCTCGGCGAGCATGAAGCGCAGTCCCTGCTGGTCGGACAGCGGCCCGCCGAACGCCCGGCGCTCCGTCAAGTGACGCGCCGCCGCGTCCAGTGCCGACTGGGCCAACCCGACGCAGGCCGCCGCGATGGAGATGCGCCCCTCCCCCAGCGCCGACAGCGCGATCTTGTAGCCCTGGCCCTCCTCGCCAAGGCGGTTCGCGACCGGCAACTCGGCGCCATCGAAGATCAGCTCCGACGCGGTGTCGGAGCGGATGCCCAGCTTGCGCTCCTTCCGTCCGAAGGTGAAGCCCGGCGTGCCCGCTTCGACCAGGAAGGCCGTGATGCCGCGCGCACCTGCCGCCGGGTCGACCGTCGCAAAGACCAGGTAGCGCTCGCCTTCGATGGCATTGGTGATCCAGACCTTGGTGCCCGTCAGCCGGTATGCGGTGGGAGCGTCCGCCGGACCGACCCGATCGGCGCGCAGGCGCAGCGCGGAAGCGTCGGAACCGGCCGCCGGCTCGGTCAGCGCGAAGGCGCCTAGCTTCTCGCCGCTCAGCATCTCCGGCAGCCACCAGGCCTGCTGCTCGGCCGTGCCCCAGGTCACCACGGAATATTGCGCCAGGATGTGGACGCTCAGCGAGACGGCCATGGCCATATCCGCGTAGGCCACCTCCTCCATGACCAGCGTCCAGGCGCGATAACCGAACCCGGCACCGCCGACGGACTCGGGGAAGGGCACGGCCGTCAGCCCCAGCTCGCCCATGCGCGTGAAGAGCGTGCGGTCGTAGCGCTCCTCTTCGTCGCGCTCGGCGGCACCCGGGGCGATCTCGCGAGCGGCGAACTCGCGCGTGGTGTCGCGCAGAAGGCGCTCTTCGTCGGTCAGGCCGGTGCGGGCGGCGGCTCTTGTCGCGACTAGCTCGGTCGTCATCGCGCGCGTCAGCTTCGCGGGTAGGTGTAGAAGCCGCGCTTCGTCTTCTGGCCGAGATGCCCCTCGGCGACCAGGCGGCGGAGCACGTCGGGCGGCGCGAACTGGGGCGAGTCGAAGCCCTCGTGGAGGACCTCCATGATGCCCAGGCACACGTCCAGGCCGATGAAGTCGGCCAGCTCCAGGGGGCCCATGGGGTGGTTCAAGCCGACCTTGGCGCCCGTGTCGATGTCCTCGGCCGTGCCCAGGTCCTCTTCGCAGGCGCGCATCGCCTCGCCCAGGAAGGGCATCAGGATGCGGTTGACGATGAACCCCGGCCGATCCTGGCTGACGATGAGCTGCTTGCCCAGCTCACCGGCGATGGCCCGCACCTCGGTTTCGGTCTCGTCAGAGGTCTCGGCGCCGCGGATGAGCTCGATGAGCGGCATGACCGGCACCGGGCTGAAGAAATGCATGCCCACGACCTTGGATCGGCGTTCGGGCTGTGTTGCCTCGGCGATCGAAGCGATGGAGATCGAGCTGGTGTTGGATGCCAGGATGGCGTCATCGGGCGCGCAGGTGTCGAGCTTGGTGAAGAGGTCGCGCTTGACCGCCAGATCCTCGAAGACGGCCTCGACCGCTAAGTCGACATCCAGGGCGCCCTCTTCCACCGACGGAGCGATGGTGATGCGTTCCAGGATCGCCTCGCGTTCCTCCCCGGAGAGCTTGCCCTTCGCCACGGCTCGCTCAAGGTTGCCGGCGATGCGCTCCACGCCGGCCTCGGCGCGAGCGCCGTCGGGTTCGTAGACGCGCACCGTATGCCCGGCCGCCGCCATCGCCTGCGCGATGCCGTGCCCCATCAGACCTACACCACAAACCACTACCGTTCGACTCATAGGGCCAAGCGTACCGCCGTTGGCATCTCGATCAGTACTCGCGGCTCTCCACGATCTCCACTGTCCGCGCCCGCGGGTCGCGCATCACCGTCACGCGGCTCCAGAGTTCCAGCAACGCAGCGTGAGCGGCCATGGCTTCACCCTCACTGTCGAACTCCAGGTCGATCATCACGTAGCTCGGGTCGTCGATGGGGCGCATGATCCGGTACCGACGCACACCGGACCGCTCACGACCGATCGGATCGCCGTCGAAGGCCGCCTTCCACGCCTTGTAATCGGGCACGGGATGTTCGACACGCACTATGTACATCAGGCTCCTCTCATCCAACACGATCTGCGTGGTCTGCCTAACCCCCGGAGACTGCCGGGATGACGTGGACGACCTCTCCCTCCTGGACAGCGGTCGACAGAGCCGCCTGCTGGCCAGCGACGAAGACGTTCAGGTGGCGACGGAGGGAGGCTCCATCGCACAGCCGATCGCGAAGTCCGGGCACTCGCTGTTCGAGGTCATCGAGCAGCTCCGTGACGGTGCTTCCCGTCGCAGCGCACCGAAGCGGCGTGCCGGGAAACAGCGCGGTCAGCGAGCGCGGCAGCACGACCGTGACCGTCGGCCTGTCCGTCTCGGCTGTCATCGATCCAGGACCATGGCTTCGACCGACCAGATGGAGGGCAACTGGTCGGCGATGAGCCGCCACGAATGTCCCTCGTCGGTACTGCCGTAGAGCTGTCCGGTGCTGGTCCCGAAGTAGACACCGACAGGATCGAGCCGATCGACCGCCATCGCCTCGCGGAGCACGCCGACATAGGCGTCGCGCTGCGGCAGCCCGTCGCCGGCACGGATCCAGCTGTCGCCGCCGTCGTGTGTCCGCCACACGGCCATACTCCCGTCAGGGACGTAGCGGCCCTTGTCGTCACCGTTGAGCGGGATGGTCCAGACGGTCTGCGGGTCGCGTGGATGAGCGGCCATCGGAAAGCCGAACTGGCTGGGCAGGCCAGCCGTGATCTCCTGCCACTGGCGGCCGCCGTCGGTCGATCGATAGACGCCGCAGTGGTTCTGCTGGTAAAGGTGCTCGCCACCGTCGGCCGCCATGACCAGCTTGTGCACGCACTGCCCGAACTCGGGCGGCGGCCCAGGCACGAAGTCGGCCCTGACGCCAGCGTTGCGCGTCTCCCAGGTCGACCCGCCGTCGCGCGTCTCGAACGTACCGACCGCCGAGATCCCCACCCACACTCGGTCGCTGTCGGTCGGGTGCGGAACGATCGAGTGCAGGCAGAGGCCCCCGTTGCCCGGCTGCCAGTGCGGGCGCGTCGGGTGATTCGTCAGCCCCTCCACGTGTCGCCACGTGGCGCCGCCGTCCTCGCTGCGAAAGAGGCCGGCCGGCTCGACCCCGGCGTAGAGCGCCCCGTGGGCCGCAGTCAGGTTCCAGATCGTCTCGAGTCGAGGTGCTGACTCAGCGTCGCCATAGGTCAGCCCTTCGCTCGACTGGGTCCAGGATGTCCCGAGGTCGTCGCTGCGCCAGACGGACGCGCCGTACCACGGCGAGCCGCCCGCGGCCAGGATCGCGCCCGTCGCGGGGTCAAGGATCATGTCGTGGATCGGCCAGCCCTCACAGAGCGGGCCACGAACATCCCAGGTCGACCCACGGCGATCGCCCTCCAGCACGAACGCGCCTTTCCGCGTTCCGATCAGCAACGCGCAGCGCTCGGCCATCTCACCTCCTCGATCGCGGTCTTTCATCCGGATTATGCCCCTCCCGGCCCGTGCGATATCGGCGAGTGGGAGTGCCTTGACGTTCGCGCACCCACCGCGACGGTGTCTATGCGCGTGATTGCCCGTGGAGGCCGCTGACGGACCTGGCAGGGGGCTGGTGCGGCGTCCACAATCGGCTCGCACCACCAAGCTCGCTGAGGAGAGAACGATATCCCCGGAGACCCCGCCGGTCGCGCCACCCGTCAGCCCGGTCACCTCGCTGAACGACCCGCGTGCGCTGCAGATCCTCAGCACGGAACACTGGAGCCTGTTGTCGAGCCGCTCGCTCGCTTACAACGAGGCCTTCACGCGCGGCGGGATGTTCCTGTCCTTCCTGTCGATGTCCTTCGTGGCGCTCGCGCTGCTGGCGCAGGGCATGTCATTCGGCGAGGAGTTCCTGACGATCTCTAGACGACCTCCGGTGGGATGATCGGGCTCATCGTCTCGATGGTCGGCGGCGTACTGACGGGCGTGCTCGCCCTCATCGTCGGGGCGGCCGGCGCTGGAGCGGTCTGGATCAGCGTCGCGGGTGCGGTCGTCGTCTTCGGCGTTCTCGCCCTCCTGACCACTGGGCGCATCGCTCGACGACAGGCGCAACTGCCGGTCCTCTTCCCTTCCCCGGAGGAGCCTACTGTCTCCGAAGCCGCAGCGGCGGACCGAACGCGGTGACCAACGACGCCGAGATTCTTGAGGCGGAGCGGTGCTTTGAGCTCCTCGTGACCGGTCACCTGGCCGATGCGAGCGTCACTCGAGGGACGGGCTTCGGCTCGACCACCGGCCTCAGGTAGGCGGCCGCATCTTCGCGATGCTGATGAAGGCCGAGCTGGTTGTGAAGCTGCCCAAGGCTGGGGTCGATGAGCTTGTGGCGTCGGGCAAGGGGACCCGCTTAGGATCCGCGCGCGGACGGCCGTTGAAGCAATGGGTGACGGTGCCCGTCGCCCACCGTGTCGAGTGGCAACGCCTTACCGATGACGCTCTGGCGTTCGTGGATGGTCGGTCCGTTTAGCGACGGGTGAACGCCTCGAGGAGGCGGTCTGCGGCGGCGTAGGGGTCGAGCTCGTGGTCCGCGACGGCACGCAGGATGGCCTCCGTCTCGGTCGCCCGTTCCGGCTCGCGGACGCGCCCGCGAAGGCGTTCGGCGAGGATGCCCCAGACCTGCGCCTCGGCCCGTGCCAGTCGGGTGCCATCTGCCGCTTCGCCTGAGCCAGCCGCACGGCGCTTCGCCTCATGCCGGTCCAGCGAGGCCAACACCTCCGGGATCCCCTGTCCCGTCGCTCCGGAGGCGAGCAGCACCTCCGGCCGCTTGGGTCGGGGCCGATCGCCCATCGCCCGGTCATGCTGAGCACCGACAGTCAGCATGGAGCGCAGGTGCGAAGCCGCTCGATCGGCGCCTGGCCGGTCGGCTTTGTTGACGACCACGATGTCGGCCACCTCCAGCAGCCCGGCCTTGATGGCCTGCACCTCGTCGCCCATCTCCGGCGCCTGGACCACCAGCGTGGTGTCCGCGATGGCCGCCACGTCGACCTCGCTCTGGCCCGTGCCCACGGTCTCGATGAAGACCAGCGGGAAGCCGGCCGCGTCCAGCACCACCGCTGCGGCGACCGTGGAGGTGGCCAGGCCGCCCACGTGCCCGCGCGAAGCCATGGAGCGGATGAAGACGTCCGAGTCGCCGGCGTAGGCCTGCATGCGCACGCGGTCGCCCAGGATGGCCCCGCCGGTGATGGGGCTCGATGGGTCGATGGCCAGGACCGCCACCGCCCGACCGCCCTTCCGGGCCTCCCCTACCAACGCAGCGACCAGCGTCGACTTCCCAGCACCCGGCGCGCCCGTGACGCCCACCAGGTGGGCCGCCCCGGCCAGCGGATAGAGGATGCGCAGGGCCGCCTCGGCGGCTCGGCTGCGATTCTCGACCTCCGTCAGGAGTCGGGCCAGCGCGCGACGCTCCCCGGAGTGGGTGCGTTGGGCCAGGTCCTGGCCCCGGTCCATGGGCCCGGCTGGATCTCCGCGCGTCGTCTCGGTCACTCCTCTGAGCGCGGTTTGACGTTCTCCCGGATGTAGTCGGCCACTTGGCGGATGGTCGTGCCGGGCCCGAAGATCCTGTTCACACCCGCTTCCGTGAGGGCTGGGATGTCGTCGTCCGGGATGATGCCGCCGGCCGTGAC
>JBBJNS010000090.1:0-8559 GCA_037720745.1 Candidatus Limnocylindrales bacterium | reverse complement strand
CAGACCACGCCTCGTGGCCATATGCCGGGTGCTAGCATCGGCCGGCTGACCCGCCCGGCAGGGAGGCGGAGCCAAGGGAGGAGCGCATGCCCGACGCCTGGTTGATGGGCGACCCGAGGCGTCGTTCGCGACTGGCCTGGGTGCTGACGCTGTACGCCATCATCGGGCTGCTCATCCTCGCCGTGGTGGGTGCAGGCATGACCTTGGCCACGATGCGAGCACGGGACACGCTCCAACAGCTCGAGGTCCAGCGCGACAGCATCGTGCGCCTACTGGAGGCCACGTCGCGCTCGCTCGACAGCGCCGACGACTCCGCCGGTCGGCTCACCTCCACGCTGGGCGACGCGTCCGACTCCATCTCCCGCGGGGCGAGCCTGGCGCGCGCGCTGGCGACGGCGGCAGGCGGCGTCGTCCAGGCCAGTGGTCTGGAGATCCTGGGACAGCGTCCGCTCGTGGCGCTGGGTGAACCGTTCGCCCTGGCAGCGTCGGAGGCGACCGCCCTGGCCGACTCGCTCGACTCGACCGTTGCGTCCCTTTCCGAAAGTGCGACTGGCGTGGAGGATCTGTCGGACGATCTGACGGCCATCGCCGAGGAGCTGTCCGAGATCCGCGAGACCGTGACGGAGGTGGACCTCGGGTCGGGCTCCCTGCTCGAGCTGGCGCTGGCTGTGGGTCTGCTGCTACTGGCCTGGCTCTCGGCGCCGGCGCTGGCTGGGCTGTGGCTGGCTCGTCGTCTGAGACGCACAGCGGTCGTCCGCGGGGCGACCGACCCGGGCCGGGAACCTCAGGAGCGCGGCGGCGTCTGAGGCACCACGCCGACCCGCCCGGGCCGACCTCCGTGGAGAACCCGACCAATGCGACGGATCCGACGTTTCCAGGTCGCGCTCGCGACCACCCTCATCGGCCTGCTCCTCTCTGCCTCCCCTGCCCTGGCCTGCGGCGGGCTGATCGGACCCAACGGTGCCGTCAACCTGCTGCGCACCACCACCTTCGCCGGCTATCACGCAGGCGTGGAGCACTACGTCACCTCCTTCGAGTTCGCCGGCGGTGGCGGTGCCTTCGGCTCCATCACGCCGTTGCCGGGCATCCCCAGCAGCGTGGAGCGTGGCGGTGACTGGACACTGCAACGACTGATCCAGGAGACGTCGCCCCAGCGTTCCAGGACCGATCTCCAGGTCTTCGCGGAGGCACCCGCGGGTGGTGACGTGGAGATCCTCCTCGAGACGACCATAGATGCCCTGGACATCACGGTGCTGAAGGGTGGCGGCGATGAGGTCGGCGCATGGGCCGCAGCACAGGGCTTCCGGCTACCGCCCGATGCCCCCGAGGTGCTCGACTTCTACGCCAGCCGCAGCCCCATCTTCCTGGCCGCAGCGTTCGATGCGGACGCGGCCGCCGACCGCGGCCAGGCCATCGGCGACGGGACGCCGGTCCACGTCACTATCCCCACGCCGGATCCATGGGTGCCGCTGCGGATCCTCGGGCTGGGCAAGAACGGAGCGGAGCGGGTCGAGGCGGACGTATACCTGCTCACCGATCGACAGCCTGCCATGCTGCCGCAGCCGGCCGGCGACGGCCTGTTCCTCGACCACAGCGCAGCGGCCACGGGTTCGCTGCTGGACGACCTGCGCTCCGATGTCGGGATGGAGTGGATCCCGAAGGCCGCCTGGCTGTCCAAGGTGCGCATCGATGCGGAGGCCGGGGACCTGCGCTACGACCTGGCCATCGACGCCAGCGGCCAAGGGACGCCGTCGCGGCTGGCTGCCGGACTCGACCTGGCGGGGGTCCCGCAAGCACCCACCGACGATCCGTCCTTCCGGGCACTCCTGATGGTGGCCCTGATGCTCATCGCCTCCGGCGTGGGTCTGGTGGCGATGCCCCTGCCAGCGGCACGGACCCGCGGTTGAGGTGAGGCCGTCCGGCCGGAGGACGTCCGAGTGAGTGCGAGCGGCCGGCTCCTCCGGCCGTTCGCGACGCTCATCGCAGCCTCGCTTTCGTTGGGAGGCTGCGCCGGCGCGACAGCCACGACGACTATCCGCATCGAGGCGCACTACTCACGCTTCACGCCGTCCGAGGTGACGGTCAGCGCGGGGCAGCCCGTTCACTTCGTGCTGCGCAACCAGGACCCCATCGACCACGAATGGATCGTCGGTGACGAAACGGCGCACAGCCACCATCGGGACGGCACCGAGCCGGCCCACGGCGACCGTCCGACGGAGCAGAGCCTGCCAGCCCTGGGCTTCGTGCGAACGACGGTCACCTTCGATGAGCCCGGCGAGTACCGCTTCATCTGTCACCTGCCGGGTCACGAGGCGTACGGCATGGTGGGCACGGTCATCGTGTCCGACGGCTGATGACCGTTTGCGGCGGCGGTATGTTGACGCGTACCATCGCCGCATGTGTCGATCGATCAAGACCCTGCACCGTTCCGAGGCACCGCCCACCGAGGAAGAGATCCACGCGGCTGCCCTCCAGTTCGTCCGCAAGGTGAGTGGCTACCGCGCGCCGGCGCGGCGCAACGAAGCCGCCTTCGAGGCGGCCGTAGACGACATCAGTGCTGCCTCCCGCCGATTGCTGGAGACGCTGGCTCCGCGGGCCCCCCGACCGGCTGCTCCTCCGGACATCGCTGAGCGGGTGGGCTGAGCAGGACGCGCGGTCTCAGGGCATAGGCCGGATGGGGGGCGGTAACGGCCCTCGTGTCAGGTACAGTCGCCCCGTGAACGGGGGACCCCTCATCGAGACACGCACGTTCCTGGCCGATCAGCGGGCCGCCACTACAGCGCGGGCGCGCGCCTCGCGATGGCCGCTCCGGGCATGCCGCTGACCATCCTTGAGGAGGAGTGGGACGAGCGCGTCGGTCGCCTCACGGTATGTTTCGGGCGCCCCGCCATGGGGGCCGCGGTCATGGCCGGAGGCGGTGCGGTCGTCGAGCGCGGCGCGTCACCAACTGCCTGGAGGGCGGCGGGCTGGGTGCCCGGACCGCCCGTCCTCCTCGGCGGTCGAAGACGTGTCGCGAGGAGCGCCCCTTCACTGACCGCGCCGCACACCAGGAAAGAAGTCGCTTCCTGCGCGACGACGTGGTGGCCCATTTCGATCGAGGCATCGACTTCATGATCTGCGACACGTGGAAGGTCCCGCCCGCGCCGGCCGTCGAGAACGAGCCGGTGACCAGCGCTATCCCGACGCTCCTGTTGTCGGGCGAGTTCGATCCGATCACGCCGCCCAGCTGGGCGACCCTGGCTGCGGAGACGCTTGAGCGGTCGTTCAGCTACACCTACCCGGGCGGCGGACACGGCGCCACCGTCGACCTGGACTGCGCATACGAGATGGCTGCAGAGTTCCTCGAGAGGCCAACGGCCGCCCCGGATGATGCCTGCCTGAGTGACCTTGGGCACACCCCCTCGATCCCTGAGTCAGCCCTGGAGCACCCTCGCGACAGCCTCCACGACGGCCCCTACCACCACCACGGCGAGCACCAGAAGGGTGATGGCCACGGCCACGAGGGCACCGAAGAAGAGCCATGAACGGCGGGTGCTGCTGGTCGGGTCCAGAGCGTGGCGCTCGAAGAGGCGCAGATTGCGCGTATTGGCCTTGAACAGGAAGTCGAAGGCATCACCGGCCAGCGGCACGACCCCGACCAGCGCGTTGAGCAGGACGTTGAACGACATCTGAGCGATGACGACGCGCGGCAGCCGGGCTTGGATGGCACGCAGCACGATGTAGGAACCAGCGGCAGCTCCCAGCAGGTCGCCCACCACCGGTACGAGGCCCATCAACGGTCCGATCCCAAAGCGGTGCCGCGTGCCGGGTACGGCGAACGACTCGTCCAGGAGCCAGGCCAAGGCCGCCACGTGACGACGTGTGGCATCCACCCGAGCCTGGCGACGGGGACCGGCCGCGCCGGGCTCCCCGCTGGGATCCGCACCGGGCCTGCCGCTACGCGCATTCATGAGGGCCGCGGCAGCGCTCGCTAGCGGTCCCGTTCGGCGGCTTCGCTGAGCACTGCCTGGGCGGCCGCCAGGCGAGCGACCGGGACGCGGAAGGGCGAGCACGACACATAGTCGAGGCCGATCTCGTGGCAGAAGGCGATGGAGGCCGGATCGCCGCCGTGCTCGCCGCAGATGCCGATCTCCAGCCCGGGCCGGGCCGCGCGGCCCTTCTCCACGGCGGTCCGCATGAGCTGCCCGACGCCCGTCACGTCCAGCGTCTGGAAGGGGTTGGCAGGCAGGATGCCGCGCTCCACGTAGTTCAGCAGGAAGCCGCCCTCCGCATCGTCGCGGCTGTAACCGAAGGCCATCTGGGTCAGGTCGTTGGTGCCGAAGGAGAAGAACTCGGCATGCGGCGCGATCTCGTCGGCCGTGAGCGCGCCCCGCGGGACCTCGATCATGGTGCCGAACTTGTAGTCGACCTCCACGCCGGCCGCCGCCTGGACCTGCTTGGCCTCCGCCTCCAGCAGCTCGCGCGTGACGGCCAGCTCGTTCACGTGGCCCACCAGGGGGATCATGATCTCGGCGTGCGGATCTCCGCCGTCGCGGCGGACGGCGATGGCCGCGTTGAGGATGGCGCGCGTCTGGATCTTCACGAAGTCTGGGATCATCAGGCCGAGACGGCAGCCGCGCAGGCCCAGCATGGGGTTCTGCTCGCGCAGCATCTCCACGGCACGCAGGAGTTCCCGCGACTCGGCGAAGCCGGGATCGTCCATGGGCGTGCCCGTGGCCTCGTGGCGTGTGACCTCGGCCACCAGCTCGGCATGATTGGGCAGGAACTCGTGAAGGGGCGGATCGATGAGCCGGATGACCACCGGCAGCCCGCTCATGGCAGCCAGGATGCCCTCGAAGTCCCCCTGCTGGAGAGCCTCCAGCTTGGCCATGGCCGCGTCGAATCGGTCGACCACGCTCTGATCGTCCGAGCTCAGCTCCTCTCCTGCTGTGCGGCGCTCCTTGGCGCGCGTGGCCTGGAAGGCGACCAGGATCGCGTCACGCACGATGTCCAGACGCTCGCCCTCGCGGAACATGTGCTCCGTGCGGCACAGACCGATGCCCTGCGCGCCATAGCCGCGTGCCTGGGCAGCCTCCTCCGGCTTGTCCGCGTTGGTCCACACCTGAAGGCGCCGCACCTTGTCCGCCCAGCCCAGGACCTGCTGGAGCTCGGGCTGGTCCTCGAAGCGTGCCGCCACGGTGGGCAGCGCACCCAGGAAGACATCGCCGGTCGAGCCGTCGACGCTGATCCAGTCGCCTTCGGCGAAGGACTGCCCGCCAGCCGTGGCTGTCCGTCCGCCATAGTCGATGACCAGGGCAGAGACGCCGGCCACGCAGGGCTTGCCGATCTGGCGTGCCACCACCGCAGCGTGGGAGGTCACGCCGCCGCGAGCGGTCAGGATGCCCTGCGCGGCGGCCATGCCATGGAAGTCGTCGGGCGAGGTCTCGATGCGCACGAGCACGACCCGCTCACCGCTGGCGGCCTGCGCGGCGGCGCGATCGGCGTTGAAGACGGCCTTGCCCACGGCCGCGCCTGGTGAAGCATTCAGTCCGCGCGCGATGCGCCTCGCGGCGGCCAGCGCGGTCTGGTCGAACTGGTCGCGTAGCAGCTGATCCACCTGGTCGGGCTCGATGCGGGCGAGTGCCTCGCGCTCCGACAGGATGCCCGCCTCGACCATGTCCACGGCGATGCGCACGGCAGCCGCGGCGGTGCGCTTGGCGGAACGCGTCTGGAGCATGAAGAGACGGCCGCGCTCGATGGTGAACTCCAGGTCCTGCACGTCGCGGTAGTGCGTCTCCAGCCGCTCGGCGATGCGCTGGAACTCGGCAAAGGCCTGGGGCAGCTCGTCGCGCATGCGGCTGATGGGGTTGGGCGTGCGGATGCCGGCCACCACGTCCTCGCCCTGGGCGTTGGTGAGGTACTCGCCGTAAAGCACCTTCTCGCCCGTGTTCGGATCGCGCGTGAAGGCGACGCCGGTGCCGGAGTCGTCACCCATATTGCCGAAGACCATGGTCATCACGTTGACCGCGGTGCCCAGGTCGTGGGCGATCTTGTTGTAGTCACGATAGTCGCGTGCCCGCCGGCCGAACCAGGAGGCGAAGACCGCCTTGACGGCCAGGTCGAGCTGCTCGTAGGGGTCCGTCGGGAAGTCCCGCCCTGTCTCTTCGCTGATGATGGCCTTGAAGCGCTGCGCCACTTCGCGCAAGGCGGCGGCATCCAGATCCGTGTCCTGCTCCACGCCGCGTGCCTGCTTGGCCTCATCGAAGACGTGGTCGAAGCGTTCCGCCGAGACGCCCAGCACGATGCGCCCGAACATCTGGATGAAGCGGCGGTAGGCGTCCCAGCCGAAGCGCTCGTTCCCGGTCAACGCCACAAGCCCCTGCAGCGTCTCCTCGTTGAGTCCCAGGTTGAGGACGGTATCCATCATCCCGGGCATGGAGAAGCGGGCGCCGGAGCGAACGCTCACCAGCAGCGGGTCTGCGGCGTCCCCGAAGCCCTTACCGGTCTCCTCCTCGACAGCCTTGATGGCGCCCAGGATGTCCTCCCACAACCCCTCCGGCAGACGCTCACCGGCCGCGAAGTAGTCGTTGCATGCTTCGGTGGTGATCGTGAAGCCGGGCGGCACGGGCAGGCCGGCGTTGGTCATCTCGGCCAGACCGGCGCCCTTGCCACCGAGCAGGTCGCGCATGCTCGAATCGCCTTCGCCGCGGCCGGCGCCGAAGGCATAGATGTATCGCTTCGTGGCGTTCCGCGACGGATCTGCGGGCGGGCTGGCGGTCTCGGTCACGGGCGGGCTCCTCGGGGCGTGGTCCAGGCCAGGGGCGTGCCCGCCGATTCTACCCGCGTAGGCGCGTCGCTCAGTGGCGTCGCGCGGCGTCGATGCGCCAGGCGGGCATGGCCGTCCGCTGCGGGTCGACCAGCTTTGCCCCCAGCGCCGGGTCCGCCCGCACCAGCTCAACGAAGTGGCGCACCAGCTCGGGGTCGAATTGGCGCTCGGCGTAGCGGTCGAGCTCCTCCAGCGCCCACTCGAGACTGCGCGCGGGCCGGTACGGTCGGTCATGGGTAATCGCATCGAAGGCATCGGCGATGCACACGATGCGTGCCTCGAATGGGATGGCCGACCCACGCAGGCCGTCCGGATAGCCGCGACCATCGAAGCACTCGTGATGTGAGCGAGCGATGCGGCGCGCGAGCTCGAAGCCCGTTCCGTGCTCCAGGATGTGCTCGCCCCAGATGGTATGGAGCCGCATGATCTCCCACTCAGCCGCGTCGAGCGATTCGGGCTTGAGCAGGATCCGATCCGGCACGTGCAGCTTGCCCACATCGTGCAGCATCGCGGACCAGCCCACGTCCGCCGCCCGTTCCTCGTCCAAGCCCGCCGCGCGCGCCAGCCGCTCGGCCACGAGCTGCACCCGCAGGACGTGATCGCCGGTGTCGGTGTCCTTGGCTTCCGCGCCACGGGCCAGAGCGACCATCCCGTCCCGCTCGCGATGCCCGATCTCCACGGCGGCCGTCTGCCAGCCAAGAAGGGCGTGCCGAACGCGATCGAAGAGCAAGCCCGTCACGCCGCCCACGCTGAGATACATGACCATGCGCACGAGGCCGACCTCCGAATCCCAGTCACTAGCCTCGGCGGGCCAGATGAACGGGCTCAGGAACAGCGCGACGAGCAGGGCCGCGCTGACCCCGCCGCGCAAGCCGAAGAGGTAGGCGGCGATGATGATGGGGGCGTACGCCAGATGGTTCAGCGGGGTGGGATCGCCGCCCGTGACACGCGCCACAGCGAGCGCCATGGTCAGCAGCAGGACGATGGCACCGACCGCCAGGAGACGGTGCACCCGATCGCGCCCCACCGTGGCGCGAGGCGGTGCGCTGAAAGCCCGTGCGAGGGTGCGTCCGTAGGCCAAGGTCTCGGCCCCTCTCCCAAGGCGGCGCTGACCCGGGCGTCCCACCGGGCTGGTGGCGAAATCTACTCCTACTTGACTCTGACCGCAACCCGCGTGGCGTTGCTCTGCCCAAGAGGTGCCCGCGCCCGGCGACCGGAGGCACGCGCTCATGCCATCATCGGGGCATGACCGAACTCGATGCCATCCTGGATCTGCCCCGCCTGTCCAGCCTGCGGCTCTCCCCGGACGGCGCACGCCTGGTCGCCTCCGTGGCGCGGCCAGCGCCCGATGGAAAGAAGATGCAGGCCGCGATCTGGTCCCTGGACCCGACCGGCGAGGGGCCGCCGCGACGGCTCACTCGCTCAGCGCCGGGCGAGAGTGTGGGCGCCTTCATGCGCGACGGTTCCGTGCTGTTCACGTCCGCCCGACCCGATCCGGACCGACCGAAGGACGAAGAAGATGACGACGAGGAGACCGGCCGGCTGTGGCTGCTGCCCGCCAGCGGCGGGGAGGCACGCGTCCTGGTCGCGCCGTCGGGCGGCGTCGAGGACGTGCGTGCGGCGCGTGACGCCGACGTAATCATCTTCAGCGCGTCGGTCTACCCGGGCATCACGAGCCTGGCGGGTGCTCGTGATCGTCCGACGGGCCGCGCGAAGGGCGGCGTGGAGGCGCGCCTGCGGGAGGGCTGTCCCAT
>JBBJNS010000089.1:0-8758 GCA_037720745.1 Candidatus Limnocylindrales bacterium | reverse complement strand
CAGTTGGACCGGGCTTTCGCCTCGATCGATGTCCTGGACGAGGTCGTGTCGGCCATCGACGGGAAGGCCGAGGTCTACGTCGACAGTGGCGTGCGCCGGGGCGCGGACGTGGCCACGGCCCTGGCCATGGGTGCCGATGCGGTCTTCATCGGCCGGCCCCTGGGTCTAGCCCTGGCGGTCGGTGGCGAGAGGGGAGTGGCGCACGCGCTGGAACTGGTCGCGGCGGAGTTGCGCATCACCATGGCGCTGCTGGGCGCGACCTCCGTGGGCGGGCTTCAAAGGCGGATGGTGGACCCTTAGCGGCCGGGCGACCCACGCTCGTGGGCTATACTCCCCGCTCCGCTGGCGCCGTGCGCCGCGGGTCCCTCGGTCGGGGCGTGGCTCAGCTTGGTAGAGCGCAGCGTTCGGGACGCTGAGGTCGGAGGTTCAAATCCTCTCGCCCCGACCAAACTCACCGAATGTGCACCGCATGCCGAACGTACCTCGTAGACTCGTCGCGTGAGGCGCAGATGGTGGGCGGTCGTGGCTGCGCTCATGCTCGTCTCGAGTTCGTGTAGCAGCACCGCGAACGACATCCCGCCCGGCGATCTCGAAGCGTTCGTCCAGCATCTGGATGCTACGGTCCCGGGTCTGCTTGAGGACCATGAAGTTCCCGGCGCGACGGTCTCGCTCGTCCACGACGGCGTGGTCGCCTGGTCGGGGGCCTACGGCGTCAGGGAGACGGTCAGCGGGGAGCCGCTGCGGCCCGATGACGTCTTCCAGGTCGCATCAGTCTCGAAGTCCGTGGCTGCCTACGCCGTGATGCGGCTCGTTCAGGAAGGTCGCCTGGATCTCGATGTGCCGATCGCCCGCTATCTGACGCGCTGGCGACTACCCGACTCCGAGCATGGCGCCGAGGGCGTCACTGCGCGTCGTCTGCTCAGTCACACCGCCGGCCTGTCGACCGACTCGTACCCTGGCCTGCCGCCTGGGGTGCCACTGCCGGCGCTCGAGGAATCACTGGGCGGGGTACCGGGCATCGAGCCCGTTCACCAGGTCGAGGCTCCCGGGGCGGTCTATCGGTACTCCGGCGGCGGCTACACGGTGCTTCAACTCGCGGTCGAGGAGGTCACGGGGAAGACCTTCGCCGACTCTCTGGCCGAGTCGGTTCTGACAACGCTAGGGATGTCTGACAGCATCTACGCTCAGGCCCCACCAGCGGAGGCAGCCACGCCACATGGTGCCGATGGCGACGCGCTGCCCTGGTACGGCTTTACGGAGCTGGCGGCGGCTGGCCTCGCCTCGACCGCGCCCGACCTGGCGCGCTTCCTCGCAGCTGGCATCGTGGACCCGGACCCGATCAACGGGCTGGCCCCGGATCGCATATCGGACCTCTTGGAGCCAGCTGCGGGGACCGACGGCAGCTTCGCCCTTGGCTTCTTCGTCCGGCGGGCGGCGGGCACCACGTACGTGGGACACACCGGCGCCAACGCAGGCTGGCGGACCAGGATCCTGGCTATCCCGGGGCGGGGCGCCGGGATAGTCATCCTCACGAATAGCGAGGCTGGAGAGCCGGTGCATACCGGGATCGGCTGTAAGTGGATCGCCTGGATGAGTGAGACTCCGACGGTCGAGGCTGCCTGCCCTTGACGCGCCTCGATCCCTGCTCCACTCGGTAGGCGGTCCGGCTCTTTGCTCAGTCGGCCGGCTTCTTGGGCTTCTTCGGCTTGGGTGGTCGCTTCGGTGTCTTGTCGCCCATCTCGTACCTCCTACCTATCCGGTGTCAAGTGGCTGCCGTCGGGTCCGCCGTCGGCCAAGGATGAGCCACGGCGCGGCCGCGGCGGGTCGCAGAGCGAGCTCCGATGCGACGGCTTGGCCTCCGCCTCCACCTTCCGGTGGAGCTTCGGCGCCGTCCCGCAGATGTGGCGTCGGCGGACACTCGCGCCAGAAGTGGTTCGGTCCGCATCCGCGGCCCTTCGGAGCTGCCGGCGCAGGGTAGGCATCGCGGTAGTCGTACAGGTCGTACGGATCGAGCCACTGCCCAGGTGCCGTCTCGAGCTCGAAGTGCAGGTGGACGGCCGTGTTGGGGTGCCGGTCTTGCCTGCCCAGCCGATGACCTGGCCGCGCGAGACCCGGGTGTCATAGCGGTCACTGCCAACCGGGATCTCCGGCGCGACCCGGCGCGTAACGGAAGGGCGTCTCATGGCGGCAGTATGGCCACGGCGGGTGCTGAAATCAACGCCGATCGGCACCGTACCTGTACAGGCGGCGCCGGAGGTGTGACGCTAGGAGAGGGTCGGATGGTCACCGACGGGAGGTCGAGATGGAAGAACAGGGTCTTGGCACCGCAGCGCAGCCTTGGCTGCTCAAGACGCCGAGCGGTAGCTCGGAGTACCAGATGTACCGCGACGAGACGGCCGATCCACCGGCCCTCGTCTGCCAGGTCGGCAAGACGCAGCTTCGCTACCACCTGCGGGTCATCGACGACCTACACACGATGCTCAAGGAGCACGGAGATTGGCTGCCCCTAGGCAGTGCCGATGAGCAGAAGCCCGCGGCGGAGGGCACCGTGGAGGCTTGGGGCCGCTCGCCGGACAACCCGGTGGGAGGCTGGTACGGCCTGAAGAAGGGCCTGCGTGGCCGCGTGGGCATGTACCTGCCGCCTCTGCTTGAGGCGTTGGGACTGGCCGAGGTGGAACACGGGGCCAGGAACAATCGCATGCGCGCGCTCTAGACGAACTCGCTACTCCGACCCATCATCGGGCCATCCCGGGTACCATGGGTCATCTCGTGCTCGATGGGCGCTCCGGTCAGCGCCCCGGTATCCAGCCGTCCGATCCCGATCAACACCTCGCCCTGACCGGGCCCCGCTCGTGCGGGAGGGCCCACGTCAGGAGTTTCTTCATGTCCTTCGATCGTCTCGGGCTGTCGCCCGACCTTCTTCGTGCCGTCGCGGCGCAGGGCTACACAGTGCCCACGCCGGTCCAGGCCGAAGCCATCCCTATCGTCCTCGCTGGACGCGATCTGCTGGCCGGTGCCCAGACCGGCACGGGCAAGACCGCGGCCTTCGTGCTGCCGCTGCTTCAGCGATTGGCGACCACGCCCATCCGAGTGCCTGCGCCCACGTCGCGCGGCCCGGCCACGCACGGTCGCGGTACCGGAAACGGCCGCGGTCCGATCCGCACGCTGATCCTCACACCGACCCGTGAGCTCTGCCTCCAGGTAGAGGAGAGCGTGCGCACCTACAGCTCCCAGCGCCCCGTGCGATCGGTGCCCATCTATGGCGGTGTCGGATTCGACCCTCAGGTCCGAGCCTTGCGCGGTGGTCCGGCCGTGGTCGTGGCCACCCCGGGTCGGTTGCTGGACCACGTCACGCAGCGGACGATCGATCTCAGCACGGTCGAGATCCTCGTCCTGGATGAGGCCGACCGCATGCTGGACATGGGCTTCATCCGCGACATCCGCAAGATCCTCGCGCTGCTGCCCGCGGAGCGTCAGAACCTGCTCTTCTCGGCTACCTTCTCGGCCGAGATCCGGCAGCTGGCGGATGGACTTCTGCGCGATCCCGCCTTCGTCCAGGTTACGCCCAAGAACACCACCGCCGATCTGGTACGGCAGGTGATCCATCCGGTCGACCGGGAACGCAAGCGCGAACTCCTGAGCCACCTGATCCGCACCGGTCGCATCGACCAGGCGCTCGTCTTCACGCGCACCAAGCACGGGGCCAACCGGCTGTCGCAGCAGCTGGAGCGCGACGGCATCAACGCCGCCGCGATCCACGGCAACAAGAGCCAGTCGCAGCGCGTGCGTGCGCTGTCCGACCTGAAGAGCGGCCGCGTAGCCATCTTGGTGGCCACCGACGTGGCGGCCCGTGGTCTGGACATCGAGGCTCTGCCGCACGTCGTGAACTACGAGTTGCCCACCGTGGCGGAGGATTACATCCACCGCATCGGGCGCACCGGTCGCGCCGGCGTGGACGGGGATGCCGTTTCGCTCGTGTGCGTCGATGAGGCGCCCCTCCTGCGCGGCATCGAGAAGCTGCTCGGTCGCGGTATCCCGGCCGAGACCATCAGCGGCTTCGAGCCCGACCGCAGCATCCCGGCCGAGCCCATCAAGTTCCGGAGTGGAATGGCCGGCCACCAGGGGGCCCCCGGCGGCCAGCGACCCGGTGGCGGTCAGCGGTCCTTCGGTGGCCAGCGCCCAGCCGGTCGTGGCGCAGGCTCGCCGGCGAGAGGCGGGTCGCCGTCACGTGGCGGTTCGCCGGCTCGTGGCGGCGGCTTCGGTCAGGCTGGTCCTGCTGCACGCCGAGGCGGCCATCCGACGGCGCAACGCAACGCTCCGTCGGGCACGGGCATCGGCTCACAGCGCGTCGCGCTGCCGGGCGAGCGTCTGGCCCGACAGGGTCGCTGACCGCCAGCGATACCTGACCACGCGAGGCCCGCCGGAGATTGCTTCGATGACCTCCGGTCGGTCCCAAGGCGCCGGTCCACACCGCCGATGGGCGCGGCTCGGGCTGGCCGGGCTCTTAGCCGCAAGCGGCACGCTCCATCTGGTGCGGCCCGATCTGTACCTTCCGTTGATGCCCCATGCCCTGCCAGCACACGACGTGCTGATTTTGGCCTCCGGCGTGGCTGAGCTCGTGTGTTCCGCCGGGCTCGCGCGCAACACGCGCTGGGCGGCACCAGCCAGCGTGGCGCTGCTCCTGGCGATACTCCCCGCCAACATCCACTTCGCACTGGCCACATCGAGCGACCCTGGGTCCCCTGCCTGGCTGCCGGCCGTGGCCTGGCTGCGCCTGCCGTTGCAGGTGCCGCTCATCTGGGCCGCGCTCCAGGATCGACCGATAGGCAACGGCGTGGACCGCTCGTGACGGACATGAATAGCCCCGGCCGAGTGGCCGGGGCTAATTCGTTCTGCTGGGAGAGGAGAGAGCCCTAGGGCCGCTTCCCTCGGTTGGCCGCCACGTGACCGCTCCATTCAGAGGTGCGGTTGTCGTTGGTGGCGGTACTTCCGTGCCAACCGCAGACGCACGTCACGGTCTGGGCACGGTGCTTGTACTCCGCGATGACATGCTTCAGCGGCTGGTCAGGAGCGGGTGGCCTGATGGGATGAGACATCGAAACCTCCGTATCCGTTGACAGCGACCGGGGATGCCTAGGCGGACTGGACCTTCACGGCGCGAGGCCCACGAGGGCTCGACTCGATCTCGAAAGCGACCTTCTCGCCGCCGACCAAACGATCGAAGTCGATGGAGCTGTCCAGCCCGTCACGATGGAAGAAGTAATCCTTGCCGTCCTCGGCGGTGATGAACCCGAATCCTCGCTCGGAGACGAGCTTCTTTACGGTTCCGTTGGCCATTGGGTTTGCCTCGTTTCTTCTCGAACAGCTCGATCGACGCACGGTCGGCTCGAGAAGAACCAGCGACCAAGCGGGGAGCCCTCGACTTCCGAGGGAACGGACATTGTACTCCTCCAGCCCTCGTTCCGATACGCTACGCCCATGGCACATCAGTCTCCGGCACCCGATCTGCCCGAATCGCAACGTGCCGACCAAAGCGATGATCCGTCGCTGCCCCATGGGAGCCGGCCCGAGGACGATGATCCGAAGGTGACCGCCGGCTCTCCTAAGCCCTGGCTGCTCATTGCGCTCGTGGTCCTGGCCGTCTTCGTGGTCGCCTTCGTGGGCGCCATCATCTGGGGCGTCGTGCGTCTCGCCTGACGAAGCAGCGTCCAGACGTGCCGGCCCGGTGCTACGGTCCGGCCGTGGCCACGAACGGGAAGCATCCGGGCGACGCCGTGCGCGTGCGGGGACTGCGCAAGCGGTACGACCGTAGGGAAGTCTTGCGTGGCGTCGACCTGTCCGTGCCGGCGGGGTCGATCTTCGCCCTACTGGGCCCCAACGGCGCCGGCAAGACCTCGGCCATCGAGATCCTGGAGGGCTACCGGGAGCGCACCGCAGGCGAAGTGGAGGTGCTGGGCGAGGATCCGGCTCTGGGCGGGCGCGCGTTCCGGGAACGCATCGGGATCATGCTCCAGGAGGGCGGGCTGGAGCCCTATCTCACCGTGGCGGAAGTGCTCGATGCCACGCGCACCTACTACCGCCGCCCGCGTCCGCTGGACGAGCTCCTCGCAGCTGTGGCTCTCACCGAGCAGGCAGCTACCCGGGTCCGGCGCCTGTCGGCCGGGCAGCGGCGCCGGCTGGAGCTGGCCCTGGCCGTCTGCGGCTCGCCAGAGCTCCTCTTCCTGGACGAGCCGACGCTCGGTTTCGACCCTGTCGCCCGGCGAGCTGCCTGGGACTGGATCCGAGACCTGGCCGCGGCGGGCACGACGGTCCTCCTCACCACGAACGCGATGGATGAAGCCCAGTCAGTGGCCCACCGACTGGCCGTCCTGGTCGATGGCGTGGTGGTGGCGGTGGGAACGCCAGCCGAAGTGGTCGGTCAGGGGGTCGAGCTGACCGTCATCCGTTTCTGCCTTGCGCAACCCGCGCCTGAGCTGCCCCGTGAGTTGGTGCGCGCCGGCGCGCTCGTGGCCGGTGATGTTGTCGAGATCAGGACCAAGGAGCCGACCCGCACGCTCCGCGATGTGACGGGATGGGCGCTGGGGCAGGGGGTCGAGCTTCGTGATCTGACCGTCCGAGCGCGGTCGCTGGAGGAGGCGTACATGGAACTGGTGGAGTCGGCACGAGCGTGACCGGCCTGACCCTCGCGCTGAGCCGCGCGCGGCTGGAGAACCGTGCCTTCTGGCGCAACCCGGCGGCCGCCTTCTTCACGGTCGTCTTCCCCCTCGTGCTCCTGGTCATCGCCACCGTGGCGCTGGCGGCACCGCTGGGTGGCAGCGAGCAGGCGGCTCGCTTCTACACGCCGTCGATGATGGCCTTTGCCGTGGTGACTGCCTGTTACACCAACCTGGCCATGGGCGTGGTGCTGGCCCGCGAGGCGGGGATCCTGAAGCGACTGCGAGGCACGCCCCTGCCGGGCGGGGCCTATATGGCGGGCCGTATCGGTCAGGCCGTTTTCGTGGCCACCCTGCTGGCGGCGGTCATGGCACTCTACGGCGCGCTGGTCCACGGCGTGGCCGTGCCCCTGGAGCGACTGCCCATGCTCCTGCTCGGGCTGGCGGTCGGGGCGGCCAGCTTCAGTGCGCTGGGCCTAGCCGTCAGCACCATCGTGCCCGATGCAGGTGCCGCGCCGGCGTTGATCAACGCCACGATCCTGCCCCTCCTGCTCGTCTCGAACGTGCTCGTGCCGCTGGACCAGGGCATGCTGGCCACGGTGGCGGGCGTCTTCCCGGTGCGACATCTGGCCGACATCCTGGCCGCGGCCTACGACCCCGCGAGCCCCCTGGCGGCGGGTGCTGGGTGGCGGGCCATGCTGGTGCTTGCGACGTGGGGCGCGGTGGGACTGGTCGTCGCCCTGAGGACGTTCCGCTGGTCGCCACGTGGCTGAGCGGATGCGCTAGTGTGCCGCGATGACCGATCAGGACCGCGTCACGCTGATGTCGCGACATGTCGAGGCGCGCCGTCGTCGAGATGAAGCGCCGCTCGACGGTCCCGCCTACCGCCAGGCCTCGGAGGACGTGGCCAGCATCGAGATCGCCATCGCCGCCGCTGAGGAACCGCCACCGTCGATCTCGGCAGCGTCGACCGCGCCCTCGACTCCGGGCTGAGCTGCCGCGGGTCAGATGCGAGAGATGGAGCGGGGCGCCATGCGCGGACCTCGCCTCGGCGGATGGTCGCCGGCTAGCTCCAGCAGACGCACCACACGGGCGCGCTGCCCGGCATAGGGCTCGAGCAGTTCCACCATCCGCGCATCGTCGCCGCGTGGCTCGCCGGCCAGCGCCCAGCTCACCAGTGAGGGCACGTGGTAGTCACCGACGCTGATGGCGTCCGGGTCGCCGAAGGCGGCGCGCCCGGTCTCAGCCGCCGTCCAGGCGCCGATACCGGGGACCGTCTGGAGTCGTGCCCGCGCCTCGGCTCCGGGCAGCGCGCCCGTGGCTTCGAGACGATCGGCCAGCGCCCCGATGCGACGCAGGGTCACGGCTCGGCGCTCCTCCACGCCGAGTCGGTGATACTCGAACGTGGGGATGGCCGTCAGCCGCTCGGGGAGCGGTGGGATCCAGAGGACGGCCGGGCCGGGCGCCCGCTGGCCATGGCTGCGGATGATCGCGCGACAGCTGGCACGTGCCTCGACGCCCGTCACCTTCTGCTCGAGGATGGCTGGCAGCAGCGCCTCGACCACGGCATCAGTACGTCCGAAGCGCAGCCCGACGAAGCGCCGCTGAAGAGTGCGCAGCAGCGGATGACGCGGTAAGAACCGCTCGGGTTCATCCTCGGAACCGAGCAGTCGCGGCAGGGCCTCGAGCGCCCACGCGCTGCCCGGACCCCAGGCCGCCACGGCCAGGTCATGCCCATCCCTGCTCAGCCGAAGCGTGGCCGGGCCTTGGGGCGTCCGGGTGGCGCGCCAGATGGACCTGGGAAGCAGCCGTACGGTCGGGTCACCTCGGCCGTGCTGGAGCGGCGCCATGGTCAGCCAGGGATCGACTGGGAAGTCGGGCCGGTAGCGCATCTCGATGGCCGGTTCGACGCTTGCCATCAGGTCCCTCCGCATGACCAAGACGCTCCGGCCTCAGGATCTCAGCTGGTATGGCGCGCTGGAACGATACGGCTCGGCGGGCGCGCCGATCGCGCGCTCTCGACCACTTCGCCGTCCTCCACGAAAAAGTGGGGGGACGCAGCCGGCGGCGAGGTCGAGGCAGCGGCACTGGGTGTCACCGAAGCA
>JBBJNS010000088.1:0-8770 GCA_037720745.1 Candidatus Limnocylindrales bacterium | reverse complement strand
CCAGCGCGCAGCGGGGCCGGCTGGGACTTCCAGGAACGGAGGATCAGGTGGCGCAGATACAGATCACCGGTCTGGGGGGAGACGCGCGGGACATCCCTGGCGAGACGCTGGATGCCCTGGCTGCCCGTCTCGAAGGGACACTGATCTTCCCCGACGATGAAGGTTTCGCCGAGGCGATCCTCGTCTGGAACGGGATGATCAAGAAGCAGCCGGCCCTGGTGGTGCGGCCCAGCTCCACGAAGGACGTGGTGCAGACCGTCGACTTCGTCCGCGACAACGACCTCGTACTCTCCATCAAGGGCGGGGGACACAACATCGCGGGCCTGGCACTGTCCGATGGCGGCATCACCCTCGACATGTCCGGTATGCGCGCCGTCGAGGTGGATGTCGAGGCGCGCCTGGCGCGGGTCGGCCCGGGCTGCACGCTGGGCGATGTCGATCAGGCTACGCAGGTGCACGGCCTGGCCAGCACTCTTGGCTTCGTCTCCGCGACCGGCGTGGCGGGGCTGACGCTCGGCGGCGGCTTCGGCTACCTGACGCGCCGGTTCGGCTGGACGGTGGACGATCTTGAAGAAGTCGAGATCGTGACTGCTGACGGACAGGTGCGTCGCGCCTCCCGTGCCGATAACGATGACCTCTTCTGGGCGCTCCGCGGCGGTGGCGGCAACTTCGGCGTCGTGACCGAGTTCGTGCTCCGGCTGCACGCAGTCGGCCCACAGGTGACGGCTGGCATCATCGCCTGGCCGGCGTCCGAGGCCGAGGCCGTCCTACAGCTCTACCGCCGGACGGTCGAGTCGTCCCCACGGGAGCTGACCACGGTCGTCCTCAGGCGCAATGCGCCGCCGGCGCCCTGGCTGCCGGAAGCAGCGCACGGCACGCCGATCCAGGCGATGGCGCGTCCCGACAGCGGGGCGGACGACGCCAACCGCGAATGGGTACGGAGCGCTTGGCGGGCGCTGAAGCCGTACTCCACGGGTGGCAACTATGTCAACTTCCAGACGGAGGAGGAGGCCGACGAGCGCACCGTCGAGTCGTATCGGGACAACTACCAGCGCCTGGCGACGATAAGGGCCAAGTACGACCCGTCCAACCTGTTCCGAGTCAACCGGAACATCCGCCCCTTGCTTCGGGCAGCGTGAGCCGGACATCGTTCCTCGCTGAGTCGACCGCTCTGCTGGAGCGGACGCCACGGGTCCTCCGTGAGCTGCTGGCCGGGCTCCCGGATGGGTGGCTGGGCGAACCGGACACGGCTGGCGGGTGGACGGCCCGCGATGTCATCGGGCACCTCATCTCGGCCGAGTTGGACGACTGGATCCCGCGGGCAGAGATCATCTTGAGCGACGGCACGAGCCGCCCATTCGAGCCGTTCGACCGCTTCGCCCATGTCGAGCGAGACCGGGACGCGACCCTCGACGAGCTGATCGAGCGCTTCGGCACACTGCGCGGCGAGAAGCTGACCCGTCTGAACGCACTCGTGCAGGATGACGCCGACTTGGACCGCCGCGGCCGCCATCCCGACCTCGGCGAGGTGACGCTCCGCCAGCTTCTGGCAACGTGGACGGTTCACGACCTGGAGCACATCGCACAGGTCCACGCGTCATTGGCAGCCAGCCGTGATGAGGCCGTCGGGCCGTGGAAGACATACCTGGGCATCCTGCTTCGCCGCGACGGACACGCCCCGGCCGGCTGATAGCGACCGCTGAGAGTCGGTCGACGCCAGCCAAGTCGCTACCCTTGACGCCATGCCAGCTGAATTCATCTACACGGCGTACAAGCTCGCGCGGCACTACCCGCCCGACCGAACGGTCCTCGAGGACATCTCGATCTCGTTCTATCCCGGCGCCAAGATCGGCGTCATCGGCCCCAACGGCGCCGGCAAGTCCAGCCTGCTCAAGATCATGGCCGGACTCGACGACGGTTACACCGGAGAGGCGCGCCTGACGCCCCGCTTCACGGCGGGGTACCTGAGCCAGGAACCGCAGTTGGACCCGAGCAAGGACGTGAAGGGCAACGTCATGGACGGCGTACGCGAGGTCCAGGGCCTGCTCGATCAGTACAACTCCGTGATGGCCAGGTGGTCGGAGCCGGACGCCGACTACGAGGCGGTCGGGGCGGAGCAGTCGGCGCTGGAGGACCGCATCAACGCGGCCGACGCCTGGAACCTGGAGCGCAACGTCGATATCGCCATGGACGCGCTGCGCTGTCCACCGGATGAGGCCGATGTGTCGACCCTCTCGGGCGGCGAGAAGCGCCGCGTGGCGCTCTGCCGGCTCCTGCTGCAGCACCCCGACCTGCTCCTGCTGGATGAGCCGACGAACCACCTGGACGCGGAATCGGTCGACTGGCTGGAACGCTTCCTTGATGAGTACGCCGGCACCGTGGTGGCCATCACCCACGACCGCTACTTCCTCGACAACGTCGCCAAGTGGATCCTGGAGCTGGAGCGCGGCCGGGGCATCCCCTTCTCCGGGAACTACTCGAGCTGGCTCGAACAAAAGCTGGAGCGGACGGCTCGCGAAGGGAAGGCCATCGATGCCCGCCAGCGCACCCTCGCGCGAGAGCTCGAGTGGGTGCGCATGGGCGCCAAGGCACGCCAGGCCAAGGGCAAAGCTCGCCTGGGTGCCTACGAGCGGTTGCTGGCCGAGGCCCAGAACGACAAGGGCAGTGCGCGGGAGCTGGAGATCGCCATCCCACCCGGGCCTCGACTGGGCGACACGGTCATCGAGGTCAAGGACCTGCGCAAGGGATACGGCGACAAGCTGCTCATCGAGGACCTGACGTTCTCGCTGCCACGCGCCGGCATCGTGGGCATCATCGGACCCAACGGCGCCGGCAAGAGCACGTTGTTCCGGATGCTCGTCGGCCAGCAGGCTCCAGACGCTGGGTCGATCGAGGTCGGCGACACGGTGCAGCTCAGCTACGTCGACCAGAGCCGCGACGACCTACAGGCGGACCGGACGGTCTACCAGGAGATCACCCAGGGCAACGAGATCATCAAGGTCGGCCAGCGGGAGCTGCCCGCCCGTGCCTACGTCTCGAGCTTCAACTTCCGCGGCACGGACCAGCAGAAGCTCGTGGGCGCGCTCTCGGGGGGGGAGCGCAACCGCGTGCACCTGGCCAAGCTGCTCCAGTCGGGCGGCAATGTCCTGCTGCTGGATGAGCCCACCAACGACCTTGACGTGGACACGCTGCGTGCTCTGGAGGCCGGGCTGGAGTCGTTCCCCGGCTGCGTCGTCGTGATCAGCCACGACCGCTGGTTCCTGGATCGTATCGCCACGCACATCCTGGCCTTCGAAGGGGAGAGCCAGGTGCGCTGGTTCGAGGGCAACCTGAGCGACTACGAGGCCTTCCGCCGCAAGGAACTCGGTGCGGCCGCGGACCAGCCGCATCGCATCAAGTACAAGCGACTGGCGGCCTGACGGGCGTGTACCAGCCTGCCCACGACCGGTTCGCGGTCGACGACCCAGCCGCCTTGCTCGCCCAGCTGGCCGCGCGCGTCCCCGCGACGCTCGTGACACTAGGCGGGGATGGCCTCCGCGCTTCCATCCTGCCGATGCTCTTCGATCCGAACGACGGCGATCTCGGCACGCTCCGCGGTCACCTCGCTCGACCGAACCCGCAATGGCGCGACCCACATCCGGACGTCGAGGCACTGGCCATCTTCGACGGTCCCGACGCGTACATCACCCCGGCCTGGTACGAGGAAAAGCAGCTGACCGGCAAGGTGGTGCCGACGTGGAACTACACCACGGTCCAGGCGCACGGCTCGCTGATCGTGCGGCACGAGCCCGACTGGCTCGTCGCTCACGTTCGCCGGCTGGTCGAACGGCACGAGGCGGGCCGCGAAGCGCCGTGGTCGGTCGACGATGCCCCGCCCGGATACGTCGAGACGCAGGCCCGGGCCATCGTCGGCCTCGAGCTGTGCATCACCCGGCTGGAGGCGAAGCGAAAGCTCAGCCAGAACCGGTCGGTGGCCGACCTCGAAGGCGTCCTCGCGGGGCTGAGTACTGGCTCGACCTCGGAGCGGGCAGTCGCTCGGGACATGCGGTCCGAAACACCCCGGCGCTGACCCGGGCTGCCGGCTACAAGGGCCGACTACCCCTCGAAGCTCGTCTCCTTCACCACCTTGCCAGCACGGTCATATGTCCGCCACGTGCCGACCTGGCGCCCTCGGTCGAAGGATCCGGAGCGCATAAGCGAGCCGTCAAGGCGGTGGAACTCCCACGGCCCGTGCATCTCGCCGCCGAGGCGGGAGCCGCGATCCTTGACCCCTCCGTTCGCGAAGTACGTGATATCGGACACTGGCTCGTTCGCATCTGAGGTCACGTGAGGAGTCTAGGCGCTGGTGTGCGGCTCGACCGCGGGCACGCGCCAGATCCTCGCCCGGGCGCGCCGCTATCCTGCCGCGCGTGCGACTCCTCCTTGCCCGCGTCATCGACACCCTTGCGCCGAGGCGGCTCGGCTCAAGCTTTCGCTGGCTTCTCTCCGCGACGGTCATCAACAATGCCGGTGACGGCATCGCCATCGCGGCCGGGCCTCTGCTCGTGGCATCTCAGACCCGCGATCCCTTCCTGGTATCGATGGCGCTGCTGAGCCAATTCCTCCCGATCCTGCTGTTCGGTGTCATCGGTGGCGCGGCCGCGGACCGCTTCGATCGACGGCGGATGGTCGTCGTCGTGAATCTGGTTCGCGCCGCTGTGCTCGCAGTGCTCGTCGCGACCATCGTCAGCGGCAGCGTCAGCATCGCCCTGGTGCTCGCCGTGCTGTTCGTCCTTGGGACGGCAGAGACGTTCGCCGACTCGGCCAGCAGCACCCTGCTGCCCGGACTTGTCGCGCGCGAGGATCTGGGCGTCGCCAACGCGCGGATGCAGGGCGCCTTCCTCCTCACGAACCAGCTGGTCGCGCCGCCCATCGGCGCCTTTTTGTTCGCGGCCGGCATGGCCCTCCCGTTCGCAGCCAATGCCGCCGCCTTCACGCTTGGCGCGGTCCTCATCTCGCGGATCACCACAAGCACCAAGATCGAACGGGGGGAGAGAAGCAGCTTCCGGGCGGACATGGCCGAGGGCATCCGCTGGCTCGTGGGCCATCCGCCGATGCGCACGCTGGCCCTGACGATCTTCGCCTTCAACGTGACCTACGGCGCGGCCTGGGCCGTCCTGGTGCTGTACGCACTGGAGCGTTTAGGCATGGATGAGATCGGGTTCGGGCTGCTGACCACTGCTGCGGCGCTGGGCGGCATCATCGGCATCGTCTCCTACGGGCGGCTGGAGCGGCGCTTCAGCCTGGCCGACATGATGCGAGCGGGCCTGCTCATCGAGACTGCCACACACTTGTCGCTGGCCCTCACGACCTCGCCGGTCGTCGCCCTGGGGACGATGGTGGTGTTCGGGGCCCACGCCTTCGTGTGGGGCACTACGTCCACGGTCGTCCGCCAGCGGGCCGTCCCGAACGAACTCCTGGGCAGGGTGACTGGCGTCTACCGGGTGGCATTGGTCGGCGGGATCGTCATCGGCACGCCGCTGGGAGGCGTCCTGGCCGCTTCCCTCGGGATCACCGCGCCCTTCTGGTTCGGGTTCGTGGGCTCGGCACTCCTGGTGGTGATCCTGTGGCGCCAGTTCGACCACATCGCGCATGCCGAGGCGGCGTAAGAGGGCGACGGGTTGACCGGCCCGTAGTACAACTGTATGGTTGTATTCATGGCAACCGCTCTGGACATGGACCGCGTCTTTGCCGCATTGGCGGATGCCACCAGGCGTGACATCGTCGTCCGGGCGATCGCTGGAGGGGAGGGGGTCGCCGAACTGGCGAGCCACTACCCCATGAGCTTCGCGGCCGTGCAGAAGCACGGCGCTGTGCTGGAGCGGGGGGGCGTGGCCACCAAGCAGGGGTTCGGACGCCGCAAGGTCGTCCGAACCGACATCGAGGGGCTCCGGGTCGCGCAACGCCTGCTCGACCGCTACGAAGAGCTGTGGCGCGGGCGCATCGACCGCATGACCGTTCTCATCCAGGACATCAGGGACACCAAGGAGGCCAAGCCATGACCGTCACCGCTGTCGAGAAGCACCCCGACTCCCTGTCCATGACCATCACCGCGGAGTTCGAGGCGCCGCCCAAGCGCGTGTGGCAGCTGTGGGCGGATCCGCGTCAGCTGGAGCGCTGGTGGGGCCCGCCGATCTACCCCGCCACGGTGGATTCGCACGACCTTCGCCCCGGCGGCCGCGTCGAGTACCACATGACCGGGCCGGAGGGCGACCAGCCGCGTGGCTACTGGGACATCGTCAAGGCCGATCCGCCACGTTCGCTCGTCTTCCGCGATGGCTTCGCCAACGAAGACGGCACCCCGAATACCGACCTCCCGGATACCGAGAGCCGCGTGACGATCGAGCAAGTCGGCGACGGGCGCACACGGATGTCGCTCGAGAGTGTCTTTCCGAGCGCCGAGGCGATGGAGCAGATCCTGGCCATGGGCGTCGAGGATGGTTTCAAGCAGGCCATCGGTCAGATCGACGCGATCCTCGCGGAGGATCAGGTCGCACAGGCATAGCAGGGTCGTGTCAGCACCCGTAGGAGGTCGCCGATGATCGAGCAGAGGGAGCAGCATCGGCACCGTCGCTCGGCATCCTGGTCGGTGCATGCGAGTTCGAGTCACAGTGGACGGCAGGTTCATCGGAGGCGGGTCAGCGACCTTCGACCGGAGCGAGGCTGAAGAACCGGAAAGTCGATCGATCGTCACCGATGACTTTCGCTGCGAAACGGGTCTACAAGGTATACGCATCGACTATCCAAGAGAGAGGCGCATGTCCACCGTGATCTTCGACATCAGCACGTCACTCGATGGCAGCACCGCAGTGAAGTTGCCGGGGAACGCCATCAACAGCGAGACAGATGAGGTGATCGAGTGACCGACCGGGCGCCTTTCGAGACGACGAACCTCGACCGCTACGGATCCTCCGAGCTACCGTGGGATCGCCCGCGCGACATCCTCGCCACGGGCTCTCTTGGACCCGGTACGACGCATTTCCTGGGGACGACCCGACCGGACGGACGGCCCCACGCTGCCGGAGTGGGAGCCATCTGGCTCGACGGCGACCTCTACTTCACGAGCAGTCCCGCAGCGCGCAAGGCGCGAAACCTGGCGGCGAATCCGGGCTGCACGATCGCTGTCCAGCTCGAGGGTATCGACCTCGTGTTCGAGGGTGAGGCCGCCCGGGTCACCGATGCGGACACGCTTGAGCAGGCCGTCGTGATCTACCGCGAAGGGCGCTGGCCGGCCGAGGTCGAGGGCGATTCCTTCACCGCGCCGTTCAGCGCACCGAGTGCCGGGCCGCCGCCATGGCACCTATATCGGCTGACCTTCCGGACCGTCTTCGGCGTCGCATCAGCCGAGCCGTATGGCGCCACCCGATGGCGCTTCGAGCCTTGAACGGTCAGTCTTGAAGACCGATCGGGCCAGAAAGGGAGATTCACCCGTGACCATGACCGAAGCGACGACGCGCACCCTCGAGGTGCCCGGCGCAACGCTGGCCTACGACGTGCGGGGCGGCGGATCGGGCGATGCCCCGGTCCTGTTCATGATCGGCTCACCGATGGGCGCCGCCGGATTCGGCACGCTGGCGGGGCACTTCACTGACCGCAGGGTCATGACGTACGACCCTCGCGGGGTGGAACGCAGCGAGAAGACCGACCCGGCCAGCCCATCCACTCCCGACGAGCACGCCGACGACCTCCATCGGCTCATCCAGGAACTCGGGGCAGGGCCCGTGGACCTCTTCGCCAGCAGCGGTGGTGCGGTGAACGCGCTGGCGCTGGTGGCCCGCCATCCGGACGATGTCCGCTCGCTAGTGGCGCACGAGCCGCCACTCGCCTCGATCCTGCCCGACCGCGAGTGGGCGCTGGCGGCCTGCCGCGCGATCCACCGCACCTACCAGCGCAGCGGTTGGGGCGCCGGGATGGCGCACTTCATCGCCGTCGTGAGCCACAAGGGTTCGATGACGGAGGAAGTGGCCGGCCAGCCCGGACCGGATCCGGCGATGTTCGGGATGCCGAGCGAGGACGACGGATCCCGAACCGATCCGATGCTCGGACAGAACATGATCACCTGCACCCGCTATGAGCCGGACTTCGACGCCCTGCGGGCTGCATCGACCCGCATCGTCATGGCCGCCGGCGAGGAGTCGGAAGGTGAGATGGCCCATCGAGGGGCACACGCCGCCGCCGAGCGACTCGGCAGGAAGCCGGTCGCCTTCCCGAGCGGCCATGGCGGCTTCTTGGGCGGTGAGTATGGTCAGATGGGCGACCCCGACGCTTTCGCCGCCAAGCTGCGCCATGTTCTTGAGGAGAACTGACCTATGCAGCTCACGGTCACGACGTTCCTCTCCGTCGACGGCGTCTACCAGGGCCCGGGTGGCCCGGACGAGGACCGCAGCGGCGGCTTCGACCGCGGCGGCTGGCTGGTGCCCCACTTCGACGAGGCGATCGGCCAGTTCATGGACTCCATCTTCCAACGGGTGGACGCCTTCCTCTTCGGCCGGCGCACGTACGACATCTTCGCCGCCTCGTGGCCGAACGCCACGGATCCCGAAGGCACGGTGGCGAACCGGCTCAACACCCTGCCCAAGTACGTCGCCTCGACCACGCTCAAGGATCCGGAATGGGCGAACACCAGCGTGCTCGAGGGGGACCTGGTCTCCGCCGTTCGGAAGCTCAAGGGTCGGGACGGGCGCGAACTCCAGGTGCACGGTAGCGGCGCACTCGTTCGGTTTCTCCTCGA
>JBBJNS010000087.1:0-8877 GCA_037720745.1 Candidatus Limnocylindrales bacterium | reverse complement strand
ATCGGACGGGCGTCCGGGAACGGTCGGCGGTCGCCTCGTGAAACTCGGTCTGCTTACCGCTCCGTTCGCCGACACGTCGCTTTCCGACGTCGTCGAATGGACCGCCGCGAACGGCTTCGAGAGCATCGAGATCGCTTGCTGGCCGCGCACGGCCGGCCCGAGCCGGCGCTACGCCGGGACCAGCCACATCGACGTCGCGAACCTCACCGCCACACACGCCCGCGAGATCGCGGACGAGATCGCCGGCACGGGCCTGAGCATCTCCGGCCTCGGCTATTACCCCAATCCGCTCCACCCGGACCCCGCCCACCGCGAGAAGGTCATCGGCCACCTCAAGGCCGTCATCACTGCGGCCGAGCTGATGGACGTCCCCCTCGTGAACACCTTCATGGGCGCGGATGCGGCGAAGACCCAGGACCAGAACTGGGAAGGCGCGCTCACGATCTGGCCGGAGATCGTCGCCTTTGCGCAGGATCACGGACGCAAGCTCACGATCGAGAACTGCCCGATGCTGTTCAGCGAAGACGAATGGCCGGGCGGTCACAACCTCGCCACCACGCCGCGCATCTGGCGCCGGATCCTCGAGCATTGGGGCGGCACGATCGGGCTCAATTTCGACCCGTCGCACCTGGTCCTCCAGATGATCGACATCCCGCGGTTCATCCGCGAATTCGGGCCGCACATCCTGCACGTCCAGGCCAAGGACCTGCTCATTGACCGCGAGGGCCTCTACGAGCGCGGCGTCTTCTCGCTCGGCATGGGCTGGCAGATCCCCCGGCTGCCCGGCCTCGGCGAGGTGGAGTGGGCCCCGTTGTTCGCGGCCCTGTGGCGAGCCGGTTATGACGGCGACGTGATCATCGAACACGAGGATCGCGACTTCGAGAAGACCGACGAACGCATCAAGCGCGGATTCCTCATCGCTCGCGACGTTCTGCGTCCCTACATCAAGTGAGTGCCATGACCCCCGACATCGACGAGCTGACCGAACGCGACATCGCCAAGGCGATCGACCACTCCCTGCTCCGACCCGAGCTCGACGACGACTTCGTCGAGGATGGCTGCCGGCTGGCGGCCGAGTACCACGTGGCCTCGGTCTGCGTCCGGCCGACCGATGTCGCCCGAGCCAAGGCGATCCTGGGCGGCTCGGACGTGGCGGTCGGCACCGTCATCGGCTTTCCGCACGGCGATCACCGCACGGACGTGAAGGTCTTCGAGGCGACGCAGGCGCTCGCCGACGGCGCGACCGAACTCGACATGGTCATCGCGATCGGCGCGCTCCGGTCGGGTCGGGACGCGGATGTCGAGGCGGACATCAAGGCCGTCGTCGATGTCGCCCACGCGGCCGGCGCGATCGTCAAGGTCATCTTCGAGAACGCCTACCTGACGGACGATGAGAAGGTGCGCGCCTGCCGGGCAGCGGAGGCGGCCGGCGCCGACTTCGTGAAGACGTCCACCGGCTTCGCCGCCAGCGGCGCCACGCATGAGGACCTGATGCTCATGCGCCGATCGGTCTCGCCGCACGTGCAGGTCAAGGCGGCCGGCGGCGTGCGCTCGCTGGATGCACTGGTGGCCGTGATGGAGCTGGGTGTGAGTCGCGCCGGTGCCACGCAGACCAAGGCCATCCTGGACGACTTCCGAGCCCGCAAGTCCGGCACGGCCGGGGCTGACTCCCCGCAGCCCGTGGCCGCCGGCTCCGACGCTGGTGCCTACTAGATGACCGACCCGGTCGGCATCGGCATGCTGGGCTCGGGCTTCATCGGCGACTTCCACACGGCCGGCCTGCGCCACGTACCGGCTGCCCGGCTGGTAGCCAACTACGGTCGGGGCTCGGAGCGGCGCGAGGCGCTGGCCGTCAAGTACGGCTACGAGCGATCGCACGACTCGATCGATGCCCTGTGTGCCGACGAGCAGGTCGACGTGGTCGTGGTCTCGCTGCCCAACGAACAGCACCTCGAGGCCGTCGGCAGCGCCGCGCGCCACGGCAAGGCGGTGGCCTGCACCAAGCCGCTCGGCCGCAACGCGCACGAGGCAGCCGAGATGCTCTCCCTGGCCCGCGACGCCGGGCTGTGGCACGGCTACCTCGAGAACGTCGTGTTCAATGCCGAGATCGTCCGCCTGCGCGAGCTGATCGAGGCGGGCGCCATCGGCCGGCCGGTGACGATGCGCGCGCGGGAGGGACACAGCGGGCCACACGCGCCCCACTTCTGGGACGCCGCGGCGTCTGGCGGAGGGGCCCTGCTCGATATGGGCTCGCACGGCGTGGCGGCGGCGCGTTATCTGTTCGGCAAGGAGCAGCGCATCGCTGACGTGTTCTCGTGGGGCGCCACGCTTGTCCACGGCGCCCGGACGAGCGGCGAGGACAACGCCGTGACCCTCCTCCGTTTCGAGGACGGCCGGGTGGCGACCATCGAGAACTCGTGGTCATCGAAGGGCGGCCTGGAAGGCCGTTTCGAGGTCTTCGGGACGGAGGGCCGGGCCGTCTCCGACATGTCGGCCACCCCGCTGCGGGCGTTCATCGGCCAGCCGGCCGGCTATATCGGCGAGAAGGCCGATGCCGAGACCGGCTGGGTCTTTCCGGTGCCCGACGAGACGTACGCTCATGGCCACGACGCGATGATGCGGCACATGGTGGAGGCCTTCCGCGCCGGCTCAGAGCCGCGCGAAACGTTCCGGGACGGCTATGTCGTCAACAGTGTGCTCGACGCGGCGTATCGCTCCATGCGGAGCGGACGCTGGGAGCCGCTGGACCTCGACGCCGGGGCGCTGGCGCCATGACGGCCAGCGGCACGCGCTCCGTGGCCTGGATCAGCGAGGGCGCGGCCCTGCTGGAGAAGGTCGCAACGAGCCAGGCGGAGGCCATCGAGGAAGCCAGCAGCTGGTGCGCCGAGGCCATCGCGGCCGACGGGCTGGTCCATCTCTTCGGCACCGGCCACTCGCGCATTCCCGTAGAGGAGATGTTCCCGCGCTACGGCTCGTATCCCGGCTTCAACCCCATGGTCGAGCTCTCCATGACCTTCCATACCCAGGTGGTGGGTGCCAACGGCCAGCGTCAGGCCATGTACATCGAGCGCATGCCGGGCCTCGCCGAGGTGATCCTCTCCAACTTCGGCTACGGCCCCAGCGATGTGATGATGGTCTTCTCCGCTAGCGGCTTGACGGCTGTGCCCGTGGAGATGGCGCGCGGGGCGCGTGCCCGCGGGCTGCGCGTCATCGCCGTTACGTCGGTGGCGCAGTCGATGTCCGCGGAGGCGGACGAGGCGGCCGGTGCTCGGCTTCTCGATGAGGCCGATCTGGTCATCGACCTGTGCACCCCGCCGGCCGACGCACTGTCTGACATCGACGGGCTGGACACACCGGTGGGGCCGGGATCCACACTGGCCGCTGTGGCCATCGTAAACGCCATCAAGGTCCGCGTGGCCGAACTCCTCGTGGAGCGCGGCGCCATGCCCCCCGTCATCACCCGCGCGTCGGTGGTGGGTGCGGAGCGCTCGCGGACGCTGTTCGACCAGGCCTATCGAGAGCACGCTCGGCGGATCGCCCGTGCCATCGACCAGCAACGAGGAGGTGGATGACGAAGCCACGGAGAGGCATGACGGATCGACATTCGCTCCGCAGCCATCAGACGTTCTACGATCGACCGACGACCCACCAGGTGGGCGGTGACATCAGGAGGAGCAAGAGTCTATGAACAAGACCACGACTGCGAGGTCACTCGCGTCACTCATGGCGGTCTTCATGATCGCCGGCGCGTGCTCATCAACGCCAGGCGCCACGGGTACGCCCGCGGCCACGGGCGCCGCACCGACCGGTGCAGGGCAGACCGGGGCGGCCCCCACGGACGGCGAGGCAAGCGCGCCCGCCGGTGAGGGCATGTACCGCATCGGCGTCTCCAACCCCGGCAGCGTCGGGAACGGCTGGCGCGAGGAGATGCTCTGCTCGGCACAGGCCCAGGGCGTCGCCTCAGGCGAAGTAAGCGAGATCAGGATCCTCAATCGCGAAACGGATCCAGCGGGGCAGCTCGCGGACATCCGAACGCTCATCGCCGATGACGTCGACGCGATCATCGTGAATCCGTCGGACCCTGAGGCACTCAATCCGGCCATCAAGGAAGCGACCGACGCGGGCATCGTCGTCATCGCCATCGACGCGGCAGTCACCGAACCGTCCGCCTACAACCTGTCCAATGACCAGGAGACCTATGCCTACCTGGGCGCCACCTGGCTCTTCGAGCAGATGGGCGGCGAAGGCGACGTGGTGTACATGCGCGGGTTCGCCGGCCATCCGGCAGACACGGCCCGAGATGTCGGGTTCAAGCGCGCTGCCGCGGAGAACGAGGGCATCAACATCATCAGCGAGACGTTCACCGACTGGACCCAGCCGAAGGCGATCGAGCAGATCACCACGCTGATCAACGCCGGCACGAACATCGATGGCGTATGGACGTCGGGCATCGACAACGTGGTGGTCGAGGCGTTCGAGCAGAACGACGCGCCGTACGTTCCGGTGGTCGGCGCGGACAACGTCGGCTTCGTCGCCCAGCTTCTCGATTCGGAGGGCTTCGAAGGACTCACTGGTGCGGCCGTGACCAACCCCGGTTCCGTCGGTGGCGCCGGCGTCACGCTGGCGCTCCAGATCCTCAACGGCGACGAGCCGGAGTCGAATACGGTCCTTCTCGAGCCAAGTCTCTGGGACAACGTCAGTGAAGAAGGCCGGGCCAGCCTCGAGGCAGCCAACGACCCGTCCCTCAACCCGATCTGGCCCCTCGGCCTGTCGATCGAGGGCTGGACCACGTACACCAAGGAGCAGCTCCTCGCCTGCAAGGGCCCAGGCGAGGCGTAACCCGCAGAAGGCAACGACGTCCAAGGGTGCCGGACCTACGGCACCCTTGGCGTCATCATCTACGCCCATGACCGATCAGCTGCTCGAGGCTCGAGGCGTCGCCAAGCGCTACGGCGCTGTGGCGGCGCTTCGAGATGCTTCGCTCTCGGTGGGGCCCGGCGAAGTGCACGCCCTGATGGGCGCGAACGGGGCCGGCAAGAGCACTCTCGTCAAGATCCTTACGGGTACCGTGCGGCCCGACGCCGGCACCATCACGCTGCGCGGCCGCGAGCATGTCATCCGGTCCGCGGTAGAGGCGCGCCGGGCCGGCATCGTCTCCGTCTACCAGGATCCATCGCTGGTTCCTGACCTGACCATCGCGGAGAACCTGCGGCTCACCGAGATCCCGGTCCGAGCGCTGCGCACATGGCTCGAGGAGCTCGGCATCGCGAAGCTCGATCTCGAGGCGTACGTCCGGGATCTCCCGCTGCCGACCCTTCGGGTGCTCGATCTCGCGCGAGCACTGGCTGTCGACCCGGCCGTGCTGTTGCTGGACGAGATGACGGCCGCCCTGCCGGCCGACCTGACCGAGCGCGTGCTGGAGGTGGTCGGACGGCAGCGCGAAACGGGTCGCTCCGTGATCTTCATCTCCCACCGCCTTATCGAGATCTCGCGTCTGTGCGATCGCGCGACCGTGCTGCGCGACGGCGAGACCGTTGGCGTCGTCGAGATGGCGCCCGGCGCAGAGGATCGCATCGTGGAGCTGATGCTTGGCCCAGCGCCGACAGGCGACGAGTCGCTCTCCAAGCCGATGGATGATGTCGTGGACCGGACGGGGGTAGCGACCGGCACGACGGACGTGCCGCGTCTCGTGGTGCGCAACCTACGCGCGGGCACGGCCCTGTCGGACGTGTCCTTCGAGCTCCGCGCCGGGGAGGTGCTGGGCATCGTCGCGCTCGAGGGTCAGGGCCAGGAGGAGCTGTTCGAGACGCTAGCCGGATCCCGTCGCGCGGATGGCGGAGAGATCCTCGTCGACGGCCGATCGGTGCGCTTCGGACACCCCGCCGACGCCATCGGTGCCGGGCTGGTCTACGTCCCGGCCGATCGGCTGGAGGGTCTCCTGCCGCAACGGTCGGTGCGCGAGAACATCGCCCTGCCGTTCTCGGCACCCGCCCGATCGTGGGGTCTCATCGACATGCGCGCGGAGCGTCGGACCGTCAGCGAGGCGATCGACCGTCTCCAGATCGACACCCGTGCTCAGTCCGAGGTAAGGCGGCTGTCCGGCGGCAACCAGCAGAAGGTCACCGTGGCGCGCTGGATCGCCACTGGCGTCCGGACGCTCCTGTGCTTCGACCCCACGCGCGGCATCGACATTCGCACCAAGCATCAGATCTATCAGCTGCTGCGCGAGCTGGCCGCGGCCGGGGCCGCCGTCCTGCTGTACACGTCAGAGCTCGAGGAGGTCCAGCTCGCCTGCGACCGGGCGGTGGTCATCTTCGGAGGACACGTGGTCGAAGAGATGCGCGCGTCCGATGCTGACGAGGCGGCTCTCCTGCGCGCGGCCTATGCGCTGCCGCCCGGCGTCCCGATACCGGAGGAGGAGGCGGCCGCGGCAGTCACTTCGGGGACCGCTCCATGAGCGCTACGCCGGTCACGGCGACGCTCGAACCACGACCGCGGACAGCAGCCGAGCAGTCGCTGCGACGCAACGGCTGGAACCTGGCGCTGTTCGCCCTGATGGGCGGGCTGCTGGTCATCGCCCGCCTACTTCGCCCGGAGTACGGCGCCTCGGACCTCCAGTCGCTGGCGACCGAGGTGTTGCCCATCGCCTTTGCCGCGGCGGCCCAGGCGGTCTGCGTCATCGCCGGCGGGGTGGACCTGTCGGTCGGTTCGATGATGGCCTTCACGACCGTCACGGCGGCCGTGCTCATGAAGGATCGCAGCGACGAATTCGCGCTCGTGGCGGTCATCCTCGTGCTGCTGCTCGGGCTGTCCATCGGCGCCATCAACGGCTTGCTCATCGTCGTGTCGCGTGTGCCCGATATCGTGGTCACGCTGGCGATGTCATTCGTGTGGGCCGGCTGTGCGCTGCTCGTGCTCAATACACCCGGCGGCGGCGTAGCAGACTGGTTCAAGTCGTTGTCAGTCGGATCGTGGGGCACCGAGTGGGTCCCGCGTGCGCTGATGCTGCTGGCCATCGCGGTCGGCGTCGTCTGGATCCCCCTGCGCCGATCGCGGCTGGGCTTGTCCATCTACGCCATCGGCAGTGACCATGTCGCCGCCCTGCGCAGCGGCGTGGATGTGCGCCGGACCAAGGTCGCCGCGTACGCCGTGACCGGGTTATTCTGCGCGATGGGCGGCCTCGCGCTGACCATGAACACGGGCATCGGCACGCCGGTGCCCGGTCCGTACACACTCGCCAGTGTGGCGGCCATCGTGCTCGGCGGCGTGAGTCTGGTCGGCGGTCGCGGAGGGATGCTCGGCCCGTTGATCGCCGCCTTCGTCCTCGCTCTCGTTCGATACGACCTGTTCTTCCTGGGCGTGGATGCCAACTACAGCACCGTCATCCAGGGGATCGTGCTGGTGGTCGTGGTGATGATCGGCGGTTTGGTGGCGATCCGCAGGTCCAGGCGGCGCGCGTGACCAGCCGGCCAGCAGCCCGTGAGCGACCGGCGGTCCTCTCGGTCGAGGGCTGGCTCCGCCAGTTTCGCGAGCGTCCCCTCGTGCCGCTCCTGCTGCTGCTGGTCGCGCTCGTCGTGTTGCTCTTCGTCATCCAACCCGGCCTCCTTGGTCGGCCACAGGCCTGGCTGAGCTCCACCATCCGGTTCGCCATACCGCTCGCCATCCTGGCAGCCTGCCAGTCACTCACGATGCTGACCGGGGGCATCGACCTGTCCGTGGCGACCGTGGCCTCGGCGGCCGGCTTCATCGTGGCGTCCCAGGCACCCAGCCAGGGTGCGCTCCCGGCGATCCTCCTGGCATTGACGGTGGCCGGGCTGGTCGGACTCATGAACGGGATCGGCATCGGGGTGTTCCGCGTCCAGCCGCTGATCATGACGCTGGGCACCGGACTGGTGGCCGGAGGGTTGCTCGTCGTCTACCAGCGATTCGTGATCACTGCCGGCGCGCGCGTGCCGGAGGTCGTGGCTACCGTGGCTGGCGGCACGTCCTTCGGCTTCTTCCCCAATGGCCTGCTCATCCTCGTGCCACTTGCCACGCTCATCATCGTCAGTCTGCACCGGACCGGATTCGGGCGTCTCTTGTACGCAGTGGGCGACAACCCGATCGCGGCCCGATTGGCCGGCGTGCGCACATGGCAGGTGCACGTCGCGCTGTACGTGATCTCTGGCCTCCTCGCCGGCGTGGCGGGAGTGGTGCTGGCCGGCGTCACGAACACGGCGGCTCCCACCACCGCGGACTCGTATCTACTCCCGAGCGTGGCGGCGGCGGTCATCGGCGGGACGTCGATATTCGGTGGCAGGGGCGGCTATTCGGGCGCGATCGTCGGGGCGCTGATCCTGACCGTGTTGAACAGCTTGCTGACGGTGCTGAGCGCGCCGCAACCGATCCGCCAGATCATCTACGGCCTGATCATCCTGGCGGTGGCCGCGGCATACGCACGCGTCACTGGCGAGACGTGACCAGCGGGTCAGCAGATCGGGCCTCGAGCCATCATCTGGGCATCGACCTGGGCGCCACCAACCTCAAATGGGCGCTGGTCGAACGCACGGGAGCCGACTGGCGCACCGTCGACCGCGGGCAGGTGCCCACGGCGGCGGCGGAGGGACCCGGCGCGGTCATCGGGCGGCTGACGGACATCGGACGGGGCCGGCAGAGGGCCTGGCCGGGGATGGGAACCGTGGGCATCGGCGTCCCCGGGCTCTACGACCCCGCGGCGGGTACGACGCGCTTCCTGGTGAACGTGCCGGGAGCGTGGGCAGACCGGCCCGTGGCGGCGCCCGTGGCGCAGGCACTCGGCCTCCCCTGCCAGCTCATCAACGATGCTCGCGCCTTCGGCGTGGCGGAGCTGAGGCTGGGAGCGGGGCGAGAGGCCTCGTC
>JBBJNS010000086.1:0-9041 GCA_037720745.1 Candidatus Limnocylindrales bacterium | reverse complement strand
GCCCGCGCCCACCGCGTGGTCATCGTCTCCTCCAAGTTCGACTGGGCCATCCCGGACACGCTGGAGTGGCTGGCCGAGCACCGCGTCACGGCGCGCGAGATCCACTTCGTGCATGACAAGACGGCCGTGGCCTGCGACGTCTACCTGGAGGACGCCCCGTACCATCTCCAGGCCCTCGTGGATAAGCGGCCCGACGCCACGGTCTGCCGGATGGTGCGGCCCTGGAACGTGCCGGTGCCGGGCACCGTGGACGTGGAGAGCTGGGATCAATTCGCCGACCTGGTCGACTCGCTGGCGCGGCACGTCCCTGGTCATCGCACTCGTTGAGGGTCGGGCCCGGTGTGCCGTCGCGCGGGTCCGCCATCGCGCTGGCGATCTTCGTCACATTCCTGTGGTCGACTTCCTGGATCTTGATCAAGGTCGGGCTTCAGAGCGAGGATCTGGAGCCGCTCAGCTTCGCCGGGCTGCGCTACGCGCTGGCGGCACTCATCCTCCTGCCGCTCGGCCTGCCGGCCCTGAGACGTGCGCGACCGTGGACCGCCGGGCGCGGGTTGATGCTGCGCGCAGCCGGCTTGGGGCTACTGCTCTACGCCGTGGCGCAAGGAGCGGCGTTCGCCGCTCTGGACCTGTTGCCGGCAGCGACGGTGGGACTGGTCCTCTCCACCACGCCGGTGGTGGTGGCGCTGCTCAGCCGACGGCACGCCACGGAAGGCGCGACACGCATCCAGCTGCTGGGCATCGGCGTGCTGGTGGCCGGCGTGCTGCTCTACTTCGGGCTTGAGGCGGTCCCGGCTGCAGCGCTGCTCGGCGTGGGCATCGCGCTGGTGGGGATGCTGGCCACGGCCGTGGGCGCGCAGATGGGCCGGACGCTGGCCCGCGACGCGATGGACCGCTTCGGCGGTGCTGTGGCGTTGACCGGCGTGACCATGGCCATCGGCGCCGCCGTGCTCCTCACGGGCGGTGTGGCACTCGAGGGTGTCCCCCAGCTGTCGGCCACGGCTTGGCTCATCTGTGGCTGGCTGGCCCTCGTCAACACGGCCTTCGCGTTCACCATCTGGAACCACACCATGCGCCGGCTGACGGCCGTCGAGTCGAGCGTCCTGAACACCGCGATGCTGGTCCAGATCGCCATCCTCGCCTGGATCTTCCTGGGCGAGGCGCTGGACCTCCGACAGATCGCTGGCCTGGGTCTGGCACTGTGCGGCGTGCTGCTCGTCCAGGTCGCGCCGGTGCTTCGAGCGTCCGCCGGTCGCGGCGGTCGAGCCATTCGTCCAGCCAGGCGTTGAAGACGTAGGGTCGATCCGATCGCAGCATCCCGCCGCGAGAGCCCAACCGAAAGGGGCGATTCGTCACGATGACTCAACAGCGGAGGTCTCGGGGACCAGCTTTGCGGCCGCTGGCCCTTGGACTGGACTCTGCCTACGCGCTTTCGTGTCAACGCTCGTCTTCGTAACCAGGTCGCCGTGGTGGTGCGGGGGGCGTGCCAAGTAGCGGAGGAAGGCGCGCGTGCCGACTCCACGGCCCGTTCATCGGACGGGTGACGGCGTCCCTCCTCGTACCGGTGCGCCCGGTGCACCAAATGACGTCTGAGGGGTCACCGCCGCGCAGGACGCCAGGGCACATTCGCAGTTTGATGCCTGACGCGCAACAGCCTCGGCCGAGCGACCGCCGAGCCGCGCGGGCTAGACTCGAGACCGCTTGAAGGAGGCAGTCAGATCGCCACCAAGACCGTACGCGCCAACGGGATCGACATCAGCTACACCGTCGAGGGAGCCGGTCCGCCGTTGGTCATGTTGCACGGCGCGACGTCCAGCGCCGTGGAGGACTGGTCCGCACAGCGTCCGCTCTTCCGCCGCGCCTTCCGTCTCTACCTGGTCGACGCGCGGGGTCACGCCGGAACGCGCTGGGACGCCGCCGATGGCTTGGACAAGGACATGCTGGTGGCCGACCTGCTCGGCTTCGTCGACGCCCTGGAGTTGGGCACCTTCCACCTGGCCGGTTTCAGCATGGGAGCGATGACCGCGCTGACCTTCGCCACGCGCCACGCGGAGCGGCTACGCACGGCCCTCATCTGCGGCATCGACGTCCAACGCGAGCCCCGTGCCCGCGTCGCGGCCCGGCTCATGGACCCCGCGCGCATCGAGCACGAAGAGCCGGCCTGGGCGGTGCAACTGGAGCGCCGCCACGCGCCGGTGCAGGGGCCCGGGGCCTGGAAGCGGCTGCTGCCGGCCATCGCCGCCGACGTGGCCGACCAGGAACTCCTATCACCGGCGGAGCTGCGCGAGGCGCGAGTCCCGACGCTGCTCGTCTACGGCGATCGCGACATCTTCGTGCCCGTCGACCACGCTGCCGCGCTCCACCGGCAGCTGCCCTCTGCTCGCCTGCTGGTCGCGCCCGACTGCCCACACCAGGTGATGGTCAGTCAGCCCGCCCTCTTCAACCAGGCGGCCGGCACGTTCTACCGCTCGACCGAACGCCTCGCTCGCGAGCGAGCGGGCGCCTCCGCCCCACCAGGCCCCGAGCCCAGCTCCGACGGCGCCGCGGTGCTGGACCCGTCGCTCGTGATGGCAGAGGCATCCGCGTCGGAAGCTGCATCTGGACCGCCAGGGGGCCCCGAACCCCATGCCGACGATCCCGAGTGGTGGGACGCCTGGCGCTGACTGTCAAAGTCAGCTTGGGCGCTGACGATCAGGGGATCCTGCCGGCCACCCGCAGTACGGCCACTGCTGCCAGGGTGACCGGCTCGCTCGGCTGGCCCAGACCCCAGTCGACGATCTCCGGCGTCGGACCCCCGCTGCCGGGCTTGCGGTAGTGGACCGCCTCGATGGCCCACCGGCCGTCCGGCTGGCGCTTCTTCTCGAGCAGGTCGAGGGCATCCACGGCGCGCGGGTCCCGGATGTGCCCCGACTCGACGAGCACGCGCAGGCCGGCGAAGAAGTCGTAGCGCCAGTACGGCGGGTAGTGGAGCTTCGTGACCTTGGGACTGAGCGGCTCGCCGGTCCGCTCGCTGAAGCAGACGCGATGGCGGAGGATGAACTCGGCCGCTCGATCGGCGGCTTCGCTGGCCGGCGAATCATCGAGCGCCCGCGCGTACGCCGCCAAGCCGCGCAGGGCCGGATGGGTCTCGTGGAAGCTGGAGTGGTGCGCCTCCTCGCGCCGGTCGCAGTTCCAGCCGCCGTCGGGCCACTGCCAGGCGATCAGGCCGGCGGCCATCACCTTCGACCGGGGGTCGCGCGCCAGACCGAAGTGCACCGCGACCGCCAGCGCGTTCCCTTCGATCGAGGCGCATCGACGAGCGAGGCCACGGATGATCGGGACGTTCCTGCTGTGGGCCCTGCTCGTGAGCCAGGAGAGCACCGGTTCCAGCGCCTCGCCAACGCCGGGAAGGTCCGTCGGCGCGCCAAGGTCCATCAGCGAGGTCAGCCGCCAATGCGCTCCGCCCCACTTGGCGTAAGGATGACGGGGGGCGCCGGCGTCCTGGCGGCCGTTCAGCAGCGTACGGACGATCGGACCATCGGCGATACCCCGTCGAGCCTCCGCCACGCGCCGTTCCCGCGCCGACGCACCGGCCAGCTCGACCAGCGCGCGATAGCGCACCAGCGGCTCCGCCGAGTCGAGCAGCCAGTCGATCACGGGGCTCAGCACGAGCCGATAGTAGGCTTACCACCCGCGACCGACAACGCGACGACCAAGACGGAGGCACTGCCCATGCCCGCGACCCTGCTGGCCCTGTACCGCAACCCGGAGGGCGGCGACGAGGTGCTCCAGACGTTCCGACGCCGCTACCACGAGGAGCACCTGCCGCTCATCGCCAAGGTCCCCGGCCTTCGTTCCACGAAGGTCCAGCGCATCGCGCACGCCTATTACAACGAAGCGGACCTGGTGATGGTCACGGAGATGACCTTCGATGATCGCGCCAGCCTGGACGCAGCCATGGCCTCCGACGAGATGCGCGTGGCCGGTCGGAACCTGCGCGAGGTCGCGCCGGGCATGATGACCCTGGTCGTGCTGGAGGCGGACGATCCGCCGGAAGGGCTTTCCGTACCCGTGGCGGACGAGCACCAGGCATGACCGTCCACTACACGGTCGAGGGAGGGCGGGCGACCGTCCGACTGGATCGCCCAGAAGTCCTCAACGCGCTTGATCGACCGACCTTGGAGGCCCTGCGCGATCGGTTCCAGGAGGCGTCCGCCGACCACAGCGTGGGTGTGGTCGTATTGACCGGGACCGGAGAGCGAGCTTTCTGCACCGGCGCCGATCTCGACGAGCAGAAGGCGTTCCTCGATCGCCCCAACGACTACTGGGACTGGATGAGCCGCTTCATCGATGCCATCGAGGCGGTCAAGGGCTGCTCCAAGCCGGTCGTGGCACGGCTGAACGGCATGGCCGTGGGTGGCGGCAATGAGCTGAACCTGGCCTGCGACCTCGCCGTGGCCGCCGATGACGTCGTGCTGCGGCACGTGGGACCGTCGCGCGGCAGCCTGCCGGCCGGTGGCGCCACGCAGTGGATGTCGCTGCTCGTGGGGGATCGGCGCGCCCGTGAGGTGCTGCTTCTCAACCGGCCCGTCGCGGCGCAGCAGGCACTCGATTGGGGATGGCTCAACCGAGTGGTGCCGCGCGCGGAGCTGGACGCCGCAGTGGACGACTACTGCGAGGCGCTGCTCGACAAGATGCCCGAGATCACGCGGGCCACCAAGGTCCAGCTCGACTACTGGAAGGACCTGTCCTGGTCGATGACCATCCGCATGGCCCGCGAGTGGCTGACCGTCCATGCCGGGTCGACGGAGGTGGCGGAGGGCCTGGCCTCGTTCGAGGAGAAGCGGCCGGTCGACTACCGGGCCTTGCGCCAGTCGATGGGCTCGAACACACGGGCCGCTGCCGAGATCGAGCCATCCGCTGGATCGCAGGCGGCGCTGAGCGGCCCACCCCCGGACACCGACGACGCGCCGGTGACCCAGGAGATCCACGATGCCTGATGGCCGCCCCGAGCCTCCGGCCGCCGGGGAGGCGCCCGCCGCCGAGCGACCGCGCATCCGGGCCGAGCACCCGGCCGCCGACCCTCGCACCGGCCAAGCGATCGACGGCGTCGCGCTGCTCACCCTGGACCGTCCGGAGGCCCTCAACGCGCTCGACATGCAGACCATGCTGGAGCTGGTCGAGGCGCTGGAGGGGCTGGACACAGACGAGACCTGCCGCTGCGTCGTCATCACAGGAGCGGGGGAGCGCGCCTTCGCGGCTGGCGCGGACATCAAGGAGATGGCTGAGGCCACGCCGGTCAGCCTGACCGTGGCCAACAGCTTCGCGCGCTGGGAGCGCATCCGACGAGTGCGCGTCCCCATCATCGCGGCCGTGCGCGGATTCGCGCTGGGTGGCGGCTGCGAGCTGGCCATGGCCTGCGACATGATCGTGGCCGCGGACGACGCGGTGTTCGGTCAACCGGAGATCCGCATCGGGGTCATCCCCGGGGCCGGAGGCACGCAACGCCTCACGCGCGCCCTGGGCAAGGCCAAGGCCATGGAGGTCATCCTCACGGGCCGCAACCTTCCCGCGCTTGAGGCCGCCGAGCATGGCCTCATCACGCGGCTCGTGACTCGGGAACAGACGCTGCCGGAGGCCCTGCGCCTGGCTGCCGAGATCGCCGCGCTGCCGCCGCTCGCGGTCCGGGCCGCCAAGGAGTCGGTCAACCGGGCCTTCGAGCTGTCGCTGGAGGCCGGCCTGGAGTTCGAGCGCCGCAACTTCTTCCTTCTCTTCAGCAGCGAGGACCAGAAGGAGGGCATGCGCGCCTTCGTGGAGAAGCGCGCGCCCGACTGGAAGGGGCGCTGAGGTCGATGCCCGCCATCCGCACGGAAACGACCGACGCCGTCCTGACCATCACGCTCGATCGGGCCGACGCGCTTAACGCCTTCGACCGGGCGATGAAGGATGAGTTGCTCGCCGCGCTCAAGGCAGCGGACCGGGACCGCGCTGTGCGTGTGCTCATCATCACCGGCGCCGGACGCGCCTTCAGTGCGGGACAAGACCTCAAGGAGCGCCAGGACCCGGGTGCGGCCGATCTCATCACCGAGCTGCGCACGCGCTACAACCCGCTGATCCTGGCCATGCGCCGTCTGGAGAAGCCGATCATCGCAGCGGTCAATGGCGTGGCGGCGGGCGCTGGCTGCTCGCTGGCACTGGCCTGTGACCTGGTAATCGCCTCGGAGCAGGCGCGTTTCATACAGGCCTTCAGCCGGGTGGGGCTGGTGCCGGACAGCGGCTCCACGTGGTTCCTACCCCGTCTCATGGGCTACGCCCGAGCGGCCGAGATGACCTTCCTGGCGGAGCCCATGGACGCCGCCACGGCGGAACGACTAGGCCTGGTCAACCGCGTCGTCCCCGGCGATCGCCTCATGGACGAGGCCCGCGCGCTGGCCGAGCGCCTGGCCGGAGCCGCACCGCTTGCTCTGGCGCTCACCAAGCGTGCCCTGAACCGCGCGATGGGCGCTGACCTGGCATCGCAGCTCGACTACGAGGCGCAGCTCCAGGCCGTCGCCGGAGCGTCCGCTGACTACGCCGAGGGTGTTGCCGCGTTCGTGGGCAAGCGCCCGCCGACCTTCAAAGGCGAATGACCCGCCTGAGCGGCGATCGGCGGATCGTCGGGATCGTGGGGGCGGGCACGATGGGTGCTGGCATCGCCCAGCTGGCACTCCAGGCCGGTCACGAGGTGCTGCTGAACGACGTGGACGAGGCGGCCATCGCTCGCGGCCGCGACCGGATCGCCAATGGCCTGGACCGGCTAGTGGCCAAGGGGCGCATGGACGCCGACGAAGCCGGTGCCGCGCTCGCGGAGCGCCTCCGCGATGGCCACGGCCTGGACACCCTCGCCGCAGAGGCGGACATCGTCATCGAGGCGGCTCTGGAAGATCTCGATATGAAGCGCACCATCTTCCGGGCGCTCGACTCAGCTGCCCCGGTGACCACCCTGCTGGCCACCAACACCAGCGCGCTATCCGTTTCGGAGATCGCGGAAGTGGTCGAGCATCCTGAGCGCGTGCTGGGACTGCACTTCTTCAATCCGGCCCCGGTCATGGCTCTGGTCGAGGTGGTGCAGGGCGAACAGACCTCTGGTCCGACGCTACAGGCGGGCCTCGACTTCACGCGCGGACTGGGCAAGACCGCCGTCGCCTGTAGGGATGCGCCCGGCTTTATCGTCAACCGCGTGAACCGCCCCTTCACGCTTGAGGCCTTGCGGATGGTGGACGCGGAGCAGGCCACCATCGAGGCCGTCGACCGGGCCGTGGAGGCGGCGGGCTACCCCATGGGCCCGTTCCGGCTCATGGACCTGGTCGGCATCGACGTCAATCTCGCCGTGGCGCGGGCGCTGTACGAGGCGTTCGACCATGCGCCGCGCTTCCGGCCATCACCGCTGCAGGAGGAGCTCGTGGCAGCGGGCACCTTGGGCCGCAAGACAGGGAGCGGCTTCTACCGCCACCCGCCCGACGCGATCGATGAGCGTTCACCGGCCGCCGATCGGGCTGTTGACCACCCACTCTCTGACCAGGACATCGTTCGCCGCATCGAGCTGGCCATCACCAACGAGGCGTACCACGCCATAGGTGAGGGCGTCTGCTCACCGGAGGATGTGGACACCGCCCTGAAGATGGGGGCGGCGCACCCGTATGGTCCTTTCGAACGCGCCGGCACGCTGGGGCTCCGTACCGTGGTGGAGGGTCTGGAGCGTTTGGCCGCGAGCGGCGAGGCGGACGCACGTGAGCGGTTCGCTGTCGCTCCAGCACTGTGGAGCATGGCCACCTTCTGACCCGGACGGTGGATGACCGTCACGCCCCGGCGACTGCGCACAGCGATTTGTACCTCCAGCCTCTGGCTGCCCCTCGGCCACGCCGCCATGGTGGTGTGTGCCCGGTCGTCACCCGGGACGATCTTGCCGCTCAGTCGCGCGCTTCACCTGCGGGAGTCCGGATGCCCAGGCGTAGCACCCATCACACAGAACGAACCGCCAACTCGAAGGGTCAGAGCCTCGTCGAGTTCGCGATCATGCTCCCGGTTCTGCTGCTCATCTTCGGAGCGGCACTGGATCTAGGGCGGCTTTTCTATGCCCACGTCGCGATCGAGAACGCAGCCAAAGAGGGCGCCCTGTACGGCGCGAACAATCCGGCTTGCGACGGGCCGTCGGATGAATGCTCGGACCCCAACAACGTGCGCTGGCACGTGGAGACCGAATCGATCGGCATCCCGGACGTGGGCATCACCGTCACCTGCAGCTCAGGTTCGCCGGCCGACTGTGAAGCGGACGATTACTACCAGGTCACGGTCACCAGCACCTTCACCATGGTGACGCCGATCGCCAGCCCGACACGTTCCTCCTTAATCTGATCGATCAGGACAGCTGGGATGTAAACGCAGAAGCGGTCGCGCTGGTGGCGCGCGTCGTCGACCAGGTGCCGCCTGGTCAGTTGCTGCCCATCGGCATCGACCCTCCGAACATCGCCTTCGTGCCGGGCGGCGTCTACGACCTGACGCAGGAAGGCCTGGATGCGCCGGGCAACTTCTCGTGGCTGTCATGGGATGGAGATAACAGCGCCGGCGCGCTCGCATATAGCCTCTGTAACCCTGACAACAACGCTTTCACCCTGCCCTACTGGATGGACGGTGACCCGGGCAAGTCCAATTCTTCGGGCGTGCGGGCCTGCGTCGACAAGTGGATCGCGGAAGGGACCACGAAGCTCATCCCGCTGTGGGACGAGGTTCGGGGTACCGGCAACAACGTCGAATACCATCTGACCGGCATCGCTGCCTTCGTTCTGCTCGACTACGACCAGCAGGCGGTGGACAACCTCAGGGGTCGGTTCGTCGAGTACTACCAGCTGCCCACCATCCCCAGCAGCTATGGCGGCCCGCCATGTCCGAGAGACTCGAACCTTCCGGAGTGTGAAGGCGCCGCAGTCTTCATGGGCTTGACGCGCTGATCCACCGCCAGGCGGGCCGCTTCGGCGGCTCGCCTACAATCGGTCCATGACCCGAGACTTGGCGCGGCCCGTCCGAGA
>JBBJNS010000010.1:0-30609 GCA_037720745.1 Candidatus Limnocylindrales bacterium | reverse complement strand
TCACCACCATCCAACGCATCTTCCACGTGTATCGGGAAGCCAAGAAGCAGGAGCAGCAGTAAGCACATGAAGCAGAAGAACGCCAGCAACAGCACCAACGGAAGCAGCAGCAACGGCCGCAGCCCGAAGCGCAAGGACGGCAAGATCCGTGTGGCCATCGTGGGCGTGGGCAACTGCGCCTCGAGCCTGGTACAGGGCCGCTACTACTACGAGGACGCCAAGAAGGACGACTTCGTGCCGGGCCTCATGCACGTCGAGCTGGGCGGCTACCACGTCCGCGACATCGAGTTCGTGGCGGCCTTCGACATCGACAAGAACAAGGTCGGCAAGGATCTGTCGGAGGCTATCTTCGAGAAGCCCAACAACACCTACAAGTTCCAGAAGGTCGCCAACATGGGCGTGCCCGTGGAGCGGGGCATGACCCACGACGGCCTGGGCAAGTACCTCAGCCAGATCATCGAGAAGGCCCCCGGCCCGACCGCCGACATCGTGAACATCCTGAAGGAGCGCGAGGTCGACGTGATGGTCTCCTACCTGCCCGTGGGCAGCGAGCAGGCCACCAAGTGGTATGTGGAGCAGGCTCTCCAGGCGGGCGTCGGCTTCATCAACGCCATCCCCGTCTTCATCGGCCGTGAGCCCTATTGGCAGCGCCGCTTCGCCGAGGAAGGGCTGCCCATCATCGGCGACGACATCAAGAGCCAGGTCGGGGCGACCATCAGCCATCGCGTGCTGACCCGCCTCTTCATGGATCGCGGCGTCCGCCTCGACCGCACCTACCAGCTGAACTTCGGCGGCAACACGGACTTCCTGAACATGCTGGAGCGCGAGCGCCTGGAGTCCAAGAAGATCTCCAAGACCAACGCCGTCACCTCCATGCTCGACTATGAGCTGGATCCGAACGACGTCCACGTGGGGCCCTCGGATCACGTGCCCTGGCTGGAGGATCGCAAGTGGTGCTACATCCGCATGGAGGGCACGACCTTCGGTGACGTGCCGCTCAACGCGGAGCTGAAGCTCGAGGTCTGGGACAGCCCCAACAGCGCCGGTGTCATCACCGATGCCATCCGCTGTCTGAAGCTCGGCTTGGACCGCGGCCTGGCCGGGACCCTCGTGGCCGCCTCGAGCTACTTCATGAAGAGCCCGCCGGAGCAGATCCACGACGATATCGCCTTCAACCGGGTGGAGGCGTTCATCCGGGGCGAGGATAACGAGACGCTGGTGGGCACGGAGAAGGCCAAGCCGCGCAAGATGCGCAAGATGGCCGCGCCGCGGACCCGAATCATAGCCTCGGCCGCTGCCGGCGAGGTGAGCGGCACGCCCACTCCGGCCGCGGCGCCCGCTGCGGCGAGCAAGGGCCGCTGATCCGGGAGCAGGGGCGGATGTCGACATCGACCGGGCCGATCCCGGCCGAGACCGGCGTCCGCTACTCACCCCACCGGCGAGCCGCGGGCGGACGCATCCGAAGGGCGGTCCAGCGTGCACGCGAGCGCACGGTGGTGACCGGCTATCGCGCCACGTCCGGCGCGCTCCAGCACATCCCTACGAAGCTGTCCCTGCCGGTCGCCCGGAGTCTCCTCCTGGGCGGCTACTGGGCCTGGCCGCAGAAACGCCACATCATCGAGGCCAACGCGGCCCGGGTGTTGCGCCTGCCCGACGATCATCCCGACGTCAAGCGACTGGCCCGCCGGATGTATCGGACCTACGCCGAGTTCGTGGTCGAACTGATGCGCCTGCCCGGGCTCTCGGCGGACGCACCCAGGGAGCTGGTGCGGGAGGCCGGTGCGGAGGATGGGTCGCCGTTCCTCGCGCTCTGGGAGCGATACCGGGCCGAGGGTCGCGGGATCGTCGGGGTGACCGGCCACATCGGCAGCATCGAGGTGCTCGCCGGAGCCTTCGCGGCGCAGGGCCTGCCCGCCTATGGCCTCGCCGACGACACGGCCTACCCCGAGCTGTTCGCGTTGCTCAACCGCTCGCGTGCCCGCTGGAAGGTGGGCATCATCCCCTGGCGCAATCTTCGCGAGACGTTCCGGGTCCTGCGTCTGCCGGCCGTCCTCGGCCTGGTGGTCGATTGGGGCTACCGGCGGGACGACATCCCGGTGACGCTCTTCGACAGGTGGACCACGCTGCCGGCCGGACCCGCCCTGCTCGCCGCCCGTACGGGCGCGGTCATCGTGCCGGTGGTCAACCGGCGACAGCCGGACGGCACGTACATCGCCTCACATGCCGAGCCCATCGAGGTCGGTAGCTCCTCTCCTGCGGACATCCAGCGCGCCACGCAGGCCGTGGCCGATGCGCTGGAACGCATGGTCGCGGCGGCACCGGAGCAGTGGTACACGTTCAAACCGGTCTGGCCCGCGACCCAGGTAGAAGAGGCGCGTCTCGAGGCGCGGGCGCGCACGATGGCGGCGGGCGAGGATCCATCCCATGCCTGACCTTCGCCAGCGCGTCACCGCCGTCGGGCTGCGCGCGGGCGTCTCGCTGCTGCGCGCCTTGCCCGACCGCCTCGTCTTCCAGGCCGCCTATACCGCCGGCACGGGCCTGTCGCTCGTGATGGCCGAACGGCGCGCCGTGGTGCGCTCGAACCTTCGCCAGGTCTGTCTCGGCCTGGTCGATGCCGGTCTCGCCTCCACGCGCGTTCGGCGGGCGGCCACGGACGACCGCGCGCTGGAGCGCATGGTCCTCCGCTCCTTCGGGAACTGGGTGCAGGGTTACGCCGAGTCGGCGGTCATCCCGGCCTATTCGGCGGACGAGATGCGCAGCCGCATCGCTGCTCCCCACGATGCTGCCCTTGAGGCGGCACTTTCGCCACTGGCGCCGGGACCGCCCGGCAGGATCTTCATCAGCGCCCACTTCGGTACCGTGGAGCTGGCCGGCTTCTACGCCGTGGGCGTGGCCGGCATGCGCCTCTCCGCGCCCATGGAGACGGTCGCCGACCCGGCACTGCAGGCCTACTTCGAGCAGACCCGTGGCGCGCGCGGCATCTCGCTGGTACCCATCCGCGGTGCCTCCGTGCCGCTGAGAGGGGCGCTTCACAAGGGCGAGGCCATCGCCCTTGTGGCCGACCGAGTCATCGCTGGCTCGGGGATGCCCGTGCGGCTCCTGGGCGCCATCACACGGCTGCCTCTCGGCCCCGCGGTGCTGGCACTTGAGTCGGGTGCACCCTGCTTCGTGGTGGGCATGCGTCGCATCGGCTGGGGTCGCTGGACACCGTACGTGGAGCTGCTGGAGACGCCGACCTCGGGCACGCTCCGCGAGCGGATCACGGCACTCCTTGACGCGCAGGCTCGTGCTTTCGAGCGGATGGTCGCGCTGGCTCCCGACCAGTGGTGGACGACGCACTTCCCCATCTGGACCGCCGGAGCAGTCCTGGCTCGACCGGCACCGACCTTGGAGGCCGCCGCCTGATGGGTCGCGCCGACCTGCACATCCACTCGTTGGCCTCCGACGGTGTGTCAAGCGTGGTCGAGATCCTGGACGCGGCTGAGAAGCGGGAACTGGACGTCATCGCCATCACCGACCATGAACGCATCGACGCGGGCATGGCGGCACAGCAGATGGCACAGGACGCGGGACGGCACGTGCAGGTCATCGTGGGCGAGGAGATCAGCACCCGGGGCGGACACCTCCTGGGCCTCTTCCTGACGGAGCCCATCAAGCCCTGGGGCTCACTCAAGGCCAGCGTGGCGCGCGTCCACGAGCAGGGTGGCATCGCCATCGTGGCCCATCCGCTCGTGCCCTATCCACTGTGCGCCAGGGCCGGCGCCATCCGCTCCCTGCTCGAGGAGCAGGATGCGATCTTCCACCCCGATGGCATCGAGGCCTTCAATCCCACCACAGCGGGCATGCGCTGGACCAGACGCGTGCCTAGGTTCGTGGCCGAGACCGGTCGCGCAGCCATCGGCTCCAGCGACGCGCACCGCGCCGCCGATGTGGGCCAGGCCTTCACCACGTTCGAGGGTGCCACGCCCGAGGAGCTGCGCGCGGCCATCGAGGCGCGACAGACGGGCTGGGAGGGAACGTTCTATCCGTGGCGCTCGCAGATCTCCATGTTCCGCCAACAGCTCCGCAAGAACGCGCGTGCCGTGCGCGACGATCTCGGCGGCAAGGTCCGTCGAGACGGCACGGGCCGGGACCTGGGCTATCCCGGCGGACGCCGGCGGCCGGCTCACTTCGACGCCGAGGGGGAGCCATGAAGATCGGCCTCGTGACGCCCTACATCTACCCGCTGCCGGGCGGCGTCAACGCGCACGTGGCCTACCTCTACGAGAACCTCATCGCGCGCGGTCACGACGTACGCATCCTGAGTTCTACACACGGTCCGCAGAAGCACACCGAGGGCGACGTCATCCGCCTGGGCTATGGGTTCAGTGTGCCCACCAACGGCTCCGTGGGCACGCTCACGTTCTCCCATCGCTATGGCTCCCTGGTGAAGGAGGTCCTGGAGCGGGAGAGATTCGACGTGCTCCACTTCCACGAGCCGTTCGTGCCCTTCCTGTCGCTAGAGCTGCTCCGCTTCTCGACCAGCGTGAACGTGGCCACCTTCCATGCCTACGCCGGCTGGAGCCCGTCCTACGAGTTCGGCAAGCGGGCGCTCCAGCGCTTCGCCCGGCGGCTGCATGGCCGCATCACGGTCTCTGCCGCGGCGCGCCACTTCATCGACCGCTACTTCCCGGGCGACTACAAGGTCATCCCCAACGGCGTCGACCTGCGCCGCTTCGAGGGCGCCCAGCCCTTCGCTCGCTGGCGCGATGGCGCGGCCAACCTCCTGTACGTCGGGCGCTTCGAGAATCGCAAGGGGCTGCTCTACCTGCTCAAGGCCTATCGCTTGCTGCGCAAGGAAGGCTTCGATTGCCGGCTCCTGCTGGTCGGCTCCGGTCCCCAGCTGCGCGAGGCGCAGCGCTACGTCGCCACGCGGCGTCTCCAGGGCGTCGAGTTCCTGGGCCGCGTCAGCGACGAGGACAAGGCGCGCTACTTCGCCACCGCCGACGTGTACATCTCACCAGCCACGGGACAGGAGTCGTTCGGCATCGTGCTGCTCGAGGCGATGGCCGCCGGCACGGCCATCGTCTGCAGCGATATCCACGGCTACAAGGGCGTGGTACGCCGTGGTGAACAGGCGCTGCTAGTGCCGCCGCGCGACCATCTGGCGCTGGCCCAGGCCATCGCCCGGTTGCTGCGTGATCCCGAGATGCGCGCCCGGATGGGAGCCTCGGGCCGCCAACGAGCCGTCCAGTTCAGCTGGGAGAACATCACGGCCAAGGTCGATGATTACTACGGCTTCGTGATCCGCCGCCTGGCAGCTCAGGGAGCGCTGCCGAGCGGCTTCACCGCGGAGATCCCGGCCGATCCGCGCCTCCACTCGCTCGCCGAGGCACCAGTATCATCCGGCGCAGAGATCGACGACCGCCGGACAGGGTGACTGCTGCGAGGGCATCTCAAGCCGCACCATGGCTCACGCGCCCCCGCCGGTCTCGCCGAGTGCCGCCTCTTGGGCCTCACGCGCGGGCTCGCCGCGCCACAAGCGGGCTGCCACCATCACGGCCAGGCTCAACGTGGCCGTGGCACCGGCGATGAGCAGGGTGCCCAGACCGTAGAGCTCGCCGGTGGCGGCGGGATCGAGATTGACCGCGAACTGGAAGTCGTAGTTCCAGGTGGGCAGCAGTCCCAGGTACGCCTGTGCGATGGCGTTCGGCAGCGGCAGGCCGCTGATGTTGGGGTACCAGAGGATGAAGAAGATGGTCGCCACCGCGACAGCACCGACGACCCAGCGCCGCGGGTCGCGCGCGCGCAGCGCCATGTAGGCAGGGGCCGCCAGCAGCACCAGGGCGAGCAGCGCCAGCTCCTCCGCCTGGAAGGTCAGCGTAGTCAGCGGCGCACCGCGGAAGAGCAGCTGCGCCAGAGCCGCACCGGCCGCGGCCAAGAGGGCGATGGCCATCATCGATCCCAGCGACGAGACTGGGAGCAAGCGTCCGCGGATGGACAGCTCCGTCAGCGCGCGTCGCGCCGGGTGGCGCATCTGGATCCGCGCCACCCAGGCGATGGCCGCGGCACCGGCGACGAGCACGAGCAACGTCACCACCACTGAGTCGGCCACGGTCACCGAGCGAGTCAGCGGGCCGCAGGCCACGCCGTCCGGGTGGATCTCGCGGGTGCCCGCCGCCGCGCACAGCGGCATGCGGAAAAGCCACAGCAACGGAGGACCGAGGATAGCCAGGGCGCCGGCGGCTCGTGCCAGCAGGAATGTTCGCGACGACGCTCCGTGCCACAGCTCGGCCAGGAAGTAGGCCAGCGCGATGACCGTGAAGGGCAGGCTCGTGAACACGTGGTACTGGAAGGTCGCCCGGTCGATGCGCGCCCAGGGCAGCCAGAGGCAGGCGATGGAGAGCACCACGAGCGTGAGCGGCAGACTGCGACGCGCCCAGGCCTGCCAGGCGCAGAAGGCCACGGCAGGCACGCCCAGCCAGAAGATGATCAGGTTGCCGGTGTCGTAGATGACGCCCGTGGTCGAGTCGGCGAAGCCCTGCTGGTAGAACCAGACCGGCTTGAGATCGAAGGGCCAGGCCCAGAAGGGCGAGGACGCGGCGTGCGAGGCGCGCAGGTCGTCGTGGTACTCATACATGTTGCCCGTGAGTTCGACCAGTGTCTGGCCGGTGTGTCCGGGCGGCCACGAGTCGATCAGGCGGTTGCTGATGGGGTCGTTCAGCAGAGCCCACGGCACGTAACTGGCGATGTACACGAGGAACGGCAGGGCGACCACCGACCCCAGCGCGAAGAGCCAGGGGATGCCCCCGAACCAACCCGGGCGCAGCCAGCCGGTGGGCGCCGCTGAGGGCACGGGCTCCAGACGGTCTCTCGGCCGCGGCGGAGCCAGCGGGCCCACGCCCAGTCGCCCGCCGAGCCAAGAGGATGCGTACGCCGCTGCTCCCAGGAAGAGCATCGCGGCCCCGGCAGACAACCAAGCGTTCGGCGCCAACAAGCTGTTCGCTCCGTCGGACGGCGTGGCGGGACCGGCCACCAAGCCGCCCAGCACGAGCAGCGCGCCCATCACGCCCGGCGCGATCACCGCGAAGCGCAGCTCGTCCAGCGTGAAGCGCACGGGGCGGCGGACCATGGCCATGGCGAGCAGCGCAGTGAGCGCCACCATGAGGATCAGGAACATGAAGTTGAGCCCTGGGTCCACCACGTCTTCCGGTGGTCGGATGGCCAGAAATCCCAGGAGTCCGGTCAGGCCGATCATGCCCAGCAGCGCGATGATCCGGCCCATCGCCGAGCGCAGCAGGATGAGCAGCACCACCAGGCCGACGGCGTACGCGCCGACCCATTTGGAGGCGAGGGCCAGGCCCAGCAGGAGTCCCACGGCGGGCAGACCCAGCAGGACCGCCAGGCGTCCTCGCCACATGCCCAGGTAGAGCGGCGCGAATATGGCCAGCGCTGCCACGATGAAGCCGGTCACATAGGTGTCGTTCATGGCGATGCGCGCGTTGGCGAAGAACATGCCCTCCACCATGACCAGCGCGGCGGCCAGCACGGCCACGCTGCGCCGTCGGAAGAGCGTCCTGGCCAGGACGTACAACGCGGCCGCCATGAGGGCTCCCATGAGCACGCCGGGCAGGCGCCAGGCGAAGGCGTGTGAACCCACGTCCACGCTGACCATCGAGCCGTCCGCCGAAAGCGCCAGGAGGGCCTGCCGGTCGTCCGCGGGGCGGTCCGCCTGGACGTCCATCACCGTGGCCGCCGGCTCGAAGGGCAAGCGCGCATCGGCGAACACGGCATTGCCGTGTGGTTCGACGACGTAGGCCGTGTAGCCCTTCCCGTCCGGCGCCAGGCCCACGGCGTGGACCAGGTTCGTGGCGTCGTCGTAGAGCACGTCGGAGATCCGTCCGGGCATGGGCACGTCCGATCCCAGGCGCGGCCCGCCATCGGCCATAAGGACCGTCTTGAGCCGCTCCCCGTCCGCCGCATAAAGGGTCGGCTCGTCCAGCCGGTCGACCAGGACCATGCTGCTGACGGGGCCATCGAGCGTGACCGTCTCGAGTGGTTCCAGGCTGAGGGCGTCAAGGAACGTGACCCCCTCCGTGCCGCCCACGACCACGGCCGGTCCGGACTCGATGCTCACGCCGGGCAGCTCGCCCTCATCGATGGCAGCCTGGAGGTCCGTGCGCGTGTCTTCGTCGGGGTACGCCGCCAGGATCACCGTCCCCGTCGCCGCAGCCAGGTCCGCCTCGGTGGTCGCCGCGTCATCGCCCAGGATCTCGGCCAGGCGCTGGGATACCGCGCTCGGATCGACCACCAGGGCAGGATCCGCCACGACCCGCTCCGCGGCGGGCACGCCCAGCACATCCGTAGCGCCGTCCACGACTCCCTGACCGGTCTCCTCACCGGTCACCCCATCGAGGCTCAGCAGCGTCCCGCCGGCGAAGCTGACGATGAGGCGCCCGTCGACGGCCGCCAGTCCCTCGACCTGGCTGGGCAGTCCGTCGAGAGAAGCGAAGGAGTTCGGCACGGGCACCGGGCGCGCTGGATCGCGGCGCGTGAGGTCCAGGTCGCCGGTGGCCACGTACGAGACGCCACCGCCCTCGCCCACCAGATAGAGCGTGTGCGAGGTGTCATCGATGGCCAGGTGTCGCACCGCCACCGGCAGAGTGGCGGCCAGTGACCGGTCGCGCAGGTCATAGACCCGAAGCTCGGACTCGGTGGCCACGTAGAGGCGATCGCCGTTGCGCTCGGCGGGCAGCCCGGAGGGACTCCAGCGCGGCTCGACGGCAGCGTCCAGCGTCGCGGCACCCAGCTCGGCGGTGGCCGTGACGCGATCATTCCCGAAGGCCATCAAGCCCAACGCGATGCCGTACTTGGCCAGGTGCGGGTGGGTGTACTCATAGATGGAGTGACCGATGCCGTAGCGCCAGTCCTGCAGGAACTCCGCGGCCGTCCGCGCGTGATAGACCTCGTCGAAGTGCATGTCGTAGGGCTCGTCGAGCCGGTAGGTGCGCACCGACAGCGTGCCCAACACGAGCAGCGCGACCAGCAGGAGGTCAAGGCGGTCGAAACGGCCCGCCGCCTCGCCGTGGAGCTCGCGCGAGCGGTCGGCCCGCAGTGATCGCACGCTGAGGCGGTCTCCGAGGCGGTCCAGCACACTCGGTGGCCCGTTCTCCCATGACGGGATCGGGGCTGGCAGGGGCTCCACTTCGGGGCCGGTGCCAGAAGCTGCCAAGGTCCCGGGTGGCGAGCTGAAAGTGAGTCCAGTGGACGCCTCGGAGGCGGGCGTCGGGTCGCGTCGTGAAGCGGGCCGCCAGGGACCGACACTCCCCTCGCTGGTGGCGCGCGTCAGCGCATCGGGCTGCTGCACCGCCGACGGGCGGAGCTGCCAGGCGACGAAAGCGAAGGTCGCGGTCTGGAGCAGGACGCTGACGAGCACGCCGGGATACGAGCGGAAGAGGTCGCCCAGCGGCAGGCCCGCCACGTTGTCCGTAGCGTAGAGGTCGATGGTCAGGATGGCGTGGAGGTTCATGAACGAGCCTGCCGCCAGTGCCACCGTGGCCCAACGCCACTTGCCCTGCGCCGCGGCCAGGAGAGGCAGGAACGCGAAGGCCGGGAAGAGGTAGCGCTCGTGTACGCGCGTAGGCAGGATGAAGAAGCACAGCGACAGGAAGACCGTGACCAGCACGATCGACCAGCGGTCCGCGCGGCGCAGAAGCCGGCCCAGCCCCAGCAGGTAGCCGCCCCCCAGCAGCAGCGCGCCGATGAAGACGCCGGGCAGTGGCCCCAGGAACGACACGGTGTCCTCCGACCACAACCCGCTGGACGCCAGCGGCGGCGTGCCGCCTGCGCCGACCAGCGCCCAGGGGTTGTAGGCATTCACGCTGAGCCCCTCGTACCCGCCGGCCGTGTCGGCCATCAGCTGGAGGTAAGCCGGGATGTCCAGACCGAATGGCGTGATGGCCACCATCAGGACCACGATCCCCGCCACGGCGCTCGTCACGAGGCGGATCGGTCCCTGGGTCAGCCGCGCGCGATCCGCGAGGACGGCAGGCAGCCACGGGCGGCGGACCGGGCCCGAGCCCTGCGCCAAAAGGTGCCTTCGCAGCAGCACGACACCCACGATGGGCGCCAGGACCACGCCGAATTGCGGCTTGATGAGCCCGGCCAGCACGGCCAGCGCCGCTGAGCCTTCCGGGTTGCCGCGCAGCAGGGCCGCCACGCCCAGCAGCATCACGAGGGCACCCACAGCATCGGCCTGGCCCCACAGGGCCGAGTCGTACCAGGTCACCGGGTTGAAGAGGTAGGCGCCCGCCGCCAGCAGCCCCAGTCGAGAGGCGTTCTGACCGGGCTCGCTGGACCAGCGGCTGACCATGCGATAGAGGACCGCCGCCACCGCCACATCGGCCAACATCGGCGGCAGCTTGATGAGCGTGCCGATGATCGCCTCGGGTGCGCTGCCGGCCAGCGGCGCGAATAGGTCGCCGAGGAGGCCCACGGCCCACAGCACGTACAGATAGCCGGGCGGGTAATCCGCGAATCCGGCGTTCGCGTAGAAGCCGCCCGGGCCGAAGTCCGCCAGCGTCCGCGCCCAGCTCGAGAATGAGTTCAGGTCACTCTCGAATCCGGACCCGGGGAAGAGGATGTATGCGATAGTGAAGCGGAGGGCCAGACCGGCGAGCAGCAGGATCGCCAGCGCGGAGAGCGCCGAGAGCGCTCGGGGCCGGCGATCCGATGCCCGGGTGACGCGGTCGACCCTATCCGCCGGGGTCGCAGTCAACGTCGACCGGCCTCCAAGGGGAATTGCGACGAGGTGACCGGCAGTATAACCAAGACCCCTCGGGCCGCCGGCTGGCGCCCAGCGCTGGAGAGGGTCGATCCGGTCTGGATCGGCGGCGCGTTCGTCATCGCCGCGCTGGCCATCTATGTCTGGTCCAACCCGGAGCGGCGCGACTTCTACAACCACTTCGTGTGGCAGGCCGATGCCTGGCTGCACGGCCGCGTGGCCATCACCTATCCCGTGGTCGAGCCCTTCCGCAACGACTACTTCCAGGACGTGCTGCCCCTGGACGATCAGCCGGGCTTCGCTCTCATCCCCTTCCCCCCGCTGCCGGCCATCTTGCTCCTACCGTTCGTGGCGCTCTTCGGGCTGGCCACCAACGCGGCGCTCGTGGCGGCGCTCGTCGGCGCCATCAACGTGGGACTGTGCTGGCGGATGGCCCTGCGCGTCACGGAGCAACGCGACGCGGCCGTCCTGGCCACCATCTTCTACGGCTTCGGCACCGTGGCCTGGTACGCGGCGATGCTGGGCAGCACCTGGTTCCTGGCCCACGTGCTGGCCTCCACGTTCCTCTTCCTGTCCATCAGCGTCGCGTTGGAGGCGGAGCGTCGCGAACGCGTGGCAGGCAGCGTCCGGCTGGTGCTCGGCGCGGTCGAGCCGCGGCAGTTCCTGGCGGGCGTCCTGCTGGGTGTCGCCGCACTGGCGCGCCTCCCAGCCATCCTCGGGGCGCCCTTCCTGGTCTTCGCAGGCGGCGGCGGGACTGCCTTCCGTCGCGCCTTCTCGGCCGGTCTGGGGGCTGTCATCCCGGTGGCCATGCTGCTGCTCTACAACCTGACCGCCACAGGTCACGTGTTCCATCCCGCCTACGAGTACCTCTACGACACCGAATACTCACCGCGGCCGGAGCTCATCCGCTACGGCGAGTGGGCCATCGAGGATCCCCGCTACGTGCCTCAGAACGCGATCATCATGTTGGCCTGGCCGCCCACCACGCCGGCCCTCTCGGCGGACATCTGCGCTGATCGCAGCCATCCCGACTTCCGCCCTCTGCCCCAGGGCTGGGGCCTTCTCTTCGACCCCGACTGCCCGCTCGTCCGCCCCGACCCGCTGGGCATGAGCCTCATCCTGAGCAGCCCGGCGTACCTGCTGGGCATCCCTGGCCTGTTGGCCATGTGGCGTGGCGACCGGCGCCGATGGGTGGCGGGCGTGGGCCTCGCGGTGGGTGCCATCGCGCTCCTCAACCTGATGCACTTCAGCCAGGGCTGGGTGCAGTTCGGCTACCGCTTCAGCAACGACTTCGCGCCGTTCGCGATGGTCGCCGTGTCGCTGGGCATCGCACGCTACGGCGTGCGTCCGGCGACCGTGGCCCTCGTCGCGCTCTCGGTCCTCATCAACGCCTGGGGTGTGTACTGGGGCGTGGCCTTGGGATGGTGAGCGAGCCCCCCTCGCGGCGCATCTCGCCCGATCGACTCTCGTCCGGCCGGCTCTCCGCGAGCCGCTTGACCAGTCGCTCCCTCCGCAGCCGGGCGGCCGATCTCCTCGGCGTGGCGTGGCCTGCCTTCGCGGCGGCACTCACCTCGCTGGCCGTCTACGTGCCCACACTGATGCCTGACATCGGGTTCTGGGACACCGCCGAGTTCCAGGCCATCGGCCCCGTGCTGGGCATCGCTCACCCCACCGGCTACCCCTCTTACACGCTGCTGGCCTGGCTTGCCTCCGTGCTGCTCCAGCCACTCGGCACGGAGGCCTTCCGAGCGAACCTTCTCAACGCCCTGCTCATGGCCTCCGCGGCGGGCTTGCTGGCACTGGCGGTGACGCTGCTGACCCGGCGCCGCTCCCTGGCTCTGGCGGCGGGTCTGCTGCTCGGGCTGGCGCCGACCGTCTGGGCCAACGCCGTGCGCGCCGATGCTCACGCGCTCCACCTGGCGCTGGTGGCGTTGCTGGTGGTCGTGCTGCTGGTCTGGGCCGACCGGCAGCGTCGCGGCGATGCCCGAGCAGGCCGCTGGCTGGTGGTTTCGGCCGTCATCTATGGCGTGGCCCTGGGCAATCACGCTCTGACTCTGTTGCTGGCGCCGGGTATCGCGGCGTATCTGCTGCTCGTGGAGCCGGGGCTGCTGCGACGCTGGCGCCTCGTGCTGGGCTGTGTCGCAGCGCTCGTTTTGACCACCGTGGCGCTGTACCTCTACCTGCCCCTCCGCTCAGCCATGGACCCGCTCCTGGACTATGCCGACCCCCAGGCCTGGGTCCACCTGGATGCCGCGGGAAACGTGATCGGCGGCTTTCGGTACCTGGTCCTGGGTGAACAGTTCCGGGGCACGTTCTCGCCGCTCCCCTCGCTGACCGATGGCATCGGCATCATCTGGCACCAGATGTGGCTGGAGCTGGGACCCATCGCCGTCCTCTCGCTGGGCGGCGTCGCTGTGGCGGCCCTGCGCTGGCCCCGGGAGCTCGCACTGCTGGGCCTCTGGTTCGTAGTCACCTGGGTCTTCGCCCTGGGCTACCAGAACGCCAGCATCGAGCGGTACTACCTGGTGCCGCTGCTGGTGGCGGTGGTCTTTGCCGCGATGCTGGCGACCTTCGCCCTGGAGATGCTCGAGCGCTTCGCCGAGCGACGACGCGAGGACTGCCCCGTGGAGCGACGCCTGCCGCGCGGGGTCGCCATCCGCGCGGCGCTGCTCCGGTGGATGGTGCCCGGCCTGGCGGCACTCGCGCTCGTGGCCCACGCACTCATCTCGTTTCCTGCCACCTACGAACGCGTCGACGCATCACACGACCGCGACGCGCGGGTCTGGTTGAACGCCACGTTCCAGGCGTTGGCGCCGGACGCGGTGATCATCTCCTGGTGGAGTTACTCGACGCCGATGTGGTACGGCCAGTACGTGGAGGGCCTGCGCCCGGACGTGCTGGTCATGGATGACCGGACCATCCTCGACGCGGGGCTGGTCGACGTCCACGGCGCCATCGAGCGCTACCTGGGCGAGCGACCCGTATATCTCATCCGGCTGCCGCGTGACATCGAGGCCATCGCGTCACGCCACCGACTCTCGCTGGTGCAAGGCCTCCGCGGCGGCGATGTCTGGCGGGTCATGCCCGCAGAGGTCGGTTACGATCGAGTCGTGTCCAATGACCGCGGCACCGTATCCGCCCGACCCCTCCGACCCTGATGGCGAACCGGCCACAGGGTGCACCCTCCCCTGCCGCGCAGCTGAGCGAACCGTCCGCGCGTACGCGCGTACCCGCCTTGTCCTACTTCTTCCCGGCGCACGATGAAGCAGCGAACGTAGCCGCGCTGGTGGCCGAGGCGCTTGAAGGATTGCCACTCCTTGCTCATCGATTCGAGATCATCTGCGTCGACGATGGCAGCCGCGACGGCACCGGTGACATCGCCGACCGGCTGGCGGCCGGTCATCCTGACCTGGTCCGAGTCGTCCACCATGCCACCAATCGTGGCTACGGGGCGGCCCTGCGCAGCGGGTTCCGCGCAGCGCGCTTCGACCTGGTCTGCTTCACCGACGGCGACCGCCAGTTTCGTGTGGCGGACCTGGCGCTGCTGGCGGACCGCCTGGCGGCGGGAGCGCTCGAGGGTCGAGCACCGGACGTCGTGGCCGGGTACCGGCTCAAGCGGGCCGACCCCGCCATCCGCCTGGCCTATGCGCGCGTCTATCGCGCCTGCCTGCGGCTCTTCTTCGGGCTGCGGCTGCTCGATGTCGACTGCGCCTGCAAATTGGTGCGACGAGGCGCGCTCGAGGGCATCCGCCTGGAGTCACGCGGCGCGTTCCTCTCTGCGGAGCTGCTCATCAAACTGCGCGAGCTGGGCCGCTCAGTGGTGGAGGTCGGGGTGCCCCATCACCCGCGCACGGCGGGCCAGGCATCGGGCGCCGACCCCCGCGTCGTCTTTCGAGCGGTGCGCGACTTCTGGGCGCTGCGGCTGCGATTGTGGGCGGACCGCAAGGCTGCCCTCCGGCGCGGAGAGCCGGTCCTCGGCGCCTGAGGACCGCTCAGTCGAGGCGGCGTTCGCCGCTGCCGGGCTCGCGCGGCGGCTCGCTGGGACCCTCTCCCGCGCCAGCCTCCAGGTCGATGTCCAGGGAGTTGATGAACTCGCGGAAGACTGACAGCTTCTCGTCCTCATCCGCTTCGGGAGTCACGCCGGCCCGCTCGAGGACCTCGTCGGTGGCGTAGATGGGAGTCGCGCTGCGCACCGCGAGGGCGATGGCGTCGCTGGGGCGCGCGTCCATCTCCACCATCCGCCCGTCGATCTCGAGCACGAGTCGCGCACGGTACGTCTCGTCGGCCAGGTCACTGACCACGACGCGCTGCACCGAGGCGCCCAGCGCGGCGAGCGTCTGCATGAACAGGTCATGCGTGAGCGGACGCTCGGGCGAGACGCCCTGGAGCTTCATGGCGATGGCGTTCGCCTCCCAGGGTCCGATCCAGATGGGCAGGTAGCGGTCGCGCTCGGACTCCTTGAGGATGACCACGTGCTGAGAGGAAAGCATGTGCACACGAACGCTCTCCACGACCATCTGGGTCAGACCCACCGTCATGGGCCGATTCTAGACCGGCTGGCTTCAGGGAGCCGGCGAGGCCGAGCCACGCGGTCGCCGCGACCGGCCCGGTGAGGGCTCATCGCCGCTGGCCGATGGGCCGATGGAGCCGGAGGGCGAAGCGCCCGGGCTGGGCGAGGCGGTCGGGCCTTGGGGCACGTCGACCAGTGGGCTGCGGTACAGGGCGTCGGCCGTGAGCCAGTAAGCGGTGGCCGGCTCGGCGGGAAGCGGATCCTCCCCCTCGGCCACGGTGGGGGCCGCAGGTTGCAGCACGTACAGACCGCGGAGGTCCTCCAGCAGCGGCATCCGAGCGCCGGTGAACCACTGCTCCACGAAGCCGCCGTCCGACTTGCGGAAGACCAGCAGTCGGCTGTGCTCCGCATCCCACACGTAGAGGGAGCCCTCCCCGATGCCCCCTGGGCCGGCGAAGAGCCGGTAGTCACGCCCCGGCCTCAGGTCTCCCCCGTCGGGTGGCACCCCCAGAGAGAAGTCCTGCACGCGGCCGCTGAGGTGCTTGACGACATCGTCCTCCGTGAGCCCGTAGAGGTTCCCGTCGATGAGCATCTGGCGGAACTCATCAAGATCCTCGTTGGCGGCGGCCAGGTAGTCGCTCGGCGTGGAGAAGCCGCTGCCGTCGGCCGTGGGTTGGTAGCTTAGGATCTGATCGGAGCTGGGATCGGTGACGTAGAGCCGGTAGAGGCCGTCCTCGGCCTGATCGGGAAGCAGGAACGTGTTGATGTCGATGATGTCGTCGCCCCACGCCACGTCATCGCTGACGACGACGGGACCCAGCGTGCCGCGGCCGGTGTCGTCCGACGGTCGCCAGCGCCAAAGGTTGGAGCGGATGTCGGAGATGAGCAGGTCCGGGCCACCCACACTCAACATCATTGGCGTGCCGATGCCCTCACCCGAGCCGTCGCCGGCCGTGACGATGACCGCCGTGGCGCCCGTTTCAGGGTCTACTCGGCTGACCGTGCGCGCTTGCTGGTCGAGCACGTAGGCGGCACCGTCCGGCCCGAGGACCAGGTCCTGCGGGTCCTGCACGCCGCCGCCGCTGATGCGCGCGACCAGGGTAGCGGCCATGTGGTTCGTGCCGTACAGCTCGTCGAGGCCGGCCGCCACTCGCTCGCGGATGGGACTGACGTCGGAGAGCGGCACGCCCGTCTCCTCTGCCCTTTCCAACGCCTCCCAGGCGTCCTGCAAGAGGGTCAGCGCCCGCGGCGGATCGTCAGTGATGAGGCTGTCGTCGGTCACCTGATCGGTCAGCTGCTGAGCGGAGAGGAGGGCCTCCTCGCCGGCGTTGACGCGGGCGATCGGTGTCTCTGTGCCGCGCGGTGCGATGAAGACCAGCAGGCCCAGCACCAGGATCACGCCCAGGAAGCCCAAAAAGGCGACGGCCGCCCGTCGTTGCGACTCGCGCTGCGAGACCCGCGGGGCGATGCGTCGGTACTGGCGCCGCCGTCCCGGGACGAGATCGGCCAGCCGGTCGGTCAGCCCTCCCAGGGCGTTGCCCATGGCGTCCCGGGCGCCGATGGCACGAGCGCTGATGAGGGAACCGCCAGCGGCGCCCCCGAGGGCCGCTCGGCCACCCGATCCGTCCTCGGCGGAGGCTACCGGCACAAGTCGGTTCTCCGCCCGCGGCGTGGCCGTCTCACTGGCTTCGATGGCCAGCACCGCGTCCGATCCTTCTCCGCCCGCTGCCACGAAGAGGTGGTGCAGGTGCTCCACGGCCGATTGTGGGTGGAGCGTCACCACGGAATTCTTTAGTTCCTCGGTGCCCACCACTTCCGTCAGGTCGCGCGAGACCAGTAGCAGCGAATCGCCGATGGCGAACTCGCCGCGCCAGACGTCCAGTCGCAGGCCCTCGCCCGTGGGCAGTCCCGGGCCTGACGAGTGTTCCGGCATGAGCAGCCGGGCGGCGCGCACCAGATAGGCCTCGGCAGGGCCGGTGGTGGCCACATACAGCTCGTGGCCGCGGATGATGGCCAGGGCCACGCCGATGGAGCCGACCGCGATGCCGTGCCCCTCGCGGCTGTTGCGCAGCTTTCGTTCCGCGCTCCGGAAAGCCTTCTCCAGGCAGTTCGGGATGCCCGCCGACTCGTCGTAGTAATACTCGCGTCGGATGGTGTCGGCGACCACCACCGTCGCGTCACGTGCTCGTCCACCCATCGTCGCTGAGGAGACGATGAGATAGAGGTTGCCCTTGGTCCTGGATTTCGAGCCCGTCGCCGGCTCGGTGACGGAGAGCGTGTCCGCTGACGAGGAAAGGCGATCCTGCTCGGCGACCAGGCCGTACTTGAGGTGGAGGCGGGTCGGCATCGGCGGCCCAGTCTACACGCCACCGCTCGGGGACCGATCCCCGAGCCCGGCCGGCCCGCCCCTCCGCGGCGGAGCGGGCGTGCGCGGCCGGAGACTGACGCGCAGCTCCAGCAGGCGCGTGCCGCCCGGTGCGCTGGCGAACGCCGCGAGCAGCTCATCGGACCGGAGGTGCAGCTCCTGGGCCACGATGGGGCTGTCGGCACTGACGATCAGGGAGGGCGGTCGGACGGCCAACAGGCTGGACGACCCGGAGGCCGCGGGAACGTGCTCGGCGAGGAGACGTTGCCAGGAGGCCATCGCCCGAGAGACCCGTAACTCATCCTCGAGGCCCAGGCTGCTCGCTAGATCAGGCAGCAGGTCCGCCAGGCGGCGCAGCGGTCGACGTCGCTCGCTCATCGCGCCGGCTCCAGGCGACCCGGCTCCACGAGCCAGGCGGTCGAGGCGGCTACCAAGCCCGGGTCAAGGTCGTCTAGCGTGGTGGTCGTCACGAAGGCCTGGGGTAGCTCACCGATGCGTCGTACCAAGTGCGCACGCCGTTGCGGGTCGAGCTCGCTGAAGACATCGTCCAGCAGCAGCAGTGGCGGCCTCCCGTCGCGCTCCTTGAGGAGGTCCACCTGCGCCAGCTTCACGGCCAGGATCGCCGTTCGCTGCTGACCACGCGATGCGAAGCTGCTCAGCTCGCGGCCGTCGAGCTCGAAGGCCAGGTCATCGCGGTGTGGGCCGATCAGCGTCGACCCGTTCCAGAGTTCCTTCTCCGAGGTCTCGACCAGGCGGCGCGCCAGGGCTTCCTCTGGGCTCTCGCCAGCGGACAGCGGGGCATTGGTCAGGTAGCGGAGAGTGAGGCGACCCTCGTTCGGGGCGATCTCCGCGTGCGCCTCGGCGAGGGGGCCGGCCAAGGCCGCCAGGGCCGTCAACCGCCAGGTCACGATGCGTCCGCCCTGCTCCACCACCACGCCATCCCAATAGCGCAGCTCATCCGGGGACGCCTCACCCTCCCGGATACGGCGCAGGAGGGTGTTGCGCTGCTGGAGGGCGCGGGCGTACGTACTCAGCGTGGCCGAGCCCTCGATGACCTGCTGCGCGACGAGCGTGTCGAGCAGCGAGCGGCGGAGCGAGGGTGAGCCGGCCACCAGCAGCATGTCCTCGGGAGCGAAGACCACGGTGCGCAGCGCCGCTGAGAGAGCGGCCCCGCGGCGCGGCACGCCGTTGATCCTGACCCGCTTGCGGGTCGTGGCCGCGCTCGGCCGGGCAAGCACCAGCTCCAGGTCGTCCGTGCCCGGGCCGCCGGTCCCGACGTGTGCCTCCAGTCGGGCCAAAGGAGCGTCCCAGGCGATCATCTCGAGGTCCGTCGACGTGCGATGGGAGTGGCCCAGGGACATCACCACGAGGGCCTCCAGCAAGTTCGTCTTGCCCGCCGCGTTCCTGCCCACGATGACCTGCGGTCCGGCCGGGAAGCGCACGTCCAGCGTCGCGTACGAGCGGAATCCGAGCAGGTTCAGGCGCTCGACACGCACAGCGGAGGCGTGGCGCTCGCCCGATGCGTCAGGACGGGGTACGGACGGGCATGATGACGTGGACGTAGTCGGGATCGTCGACCGGTTTGATGACGCCCGGCGAGAGGGGTCCGGAGAACTCCAGCGCGAGCTGCGCCCCGTCGATGTTCTGCAGTGCTTCGGTGAGGTACCGAGCGTTGAAGGCGATGGCCACGGCGTCGCCCTCGATGGCCGCCTCGACCTCGCCCTCGGCGTCGCCCACGTCGGCCGCGGCGGCGATGGTGATGGCACCACTGGCCGCGTCACCGACCTTGAGACGCACCACGTTGGCGGCCGAAGAAGCGATGAGTGCCGACAGCCGCACGGCCTTGAGCAGCTCGTCACGATCGACCACGGCGCGCGACGAGTGCGAGGTGGGCAGCACCTGCTGGTAGTTGGGGAACTGCCCGTCGATGAGGCGCGAGACGAGCTCCGTGCCTTCGACGTGGAAGAGGACCTGGCTCTTGGACGAGGCCAGCATGATCTCGACCGGATCGTCCGTGTCGTTGAGGATGCGCATGAGCTCCTGGTACGAGCGGGCCGGCACCACCAGTATGGTCTCCTCGACCGGATCGAGGATGGGCAGGTCCTTGACGGCGATGCGGTAGTTGTCGGCTGCCGCCAGCGTCAGCCGGTCGCCCACCAGCTTGGTCAGGACACCGGTCAGGATGGGTCGTGCTTCATCGGAGGCGGCGGCGAAGGCCACCTCCGAGAGTGCCTGGCGCAGCAGCCGTTGAGAGACGCGTGTGGTGGGGCGATCGCCGGCGGCCGGGATGACCGGAAACTCCTCGGCATCGATGCCCCGCAGATGCGTCTGGTAGCGGCCGGCCTTGAGCCGCAGCGTGGTGCCCTCCACCGCCAGGTCGACCCGTTCGCCGGCGGGCAGACCAGCTACGACATCGGTGATGAGTCGGGCGGGGACGGTCAGGGCACCGTCAGTATCGATCCGACCGGGGACCCAGGAAGTGATGCCGATCTCCAGATTGGTGGCTGTCAGCTTGAGGCCGGCATCCTCCGTGCGCAGCAGCACGTTAGCCAGGACCGGCAAGGTGGACCGAGTACTGACGGCACGGCTCACTACGGACAAGCCGCGCGCCAGGTTCTCCTGCATGACCGATAGCTTCACGGACGTGGCTCCCTTGCTGAGCCGGGTCGGTCGGTCCACATCCCAGACCCCCGGTCGTTCTCCCTATCGGTCTCTATCTTCGCATCCCACCATCATCAGCCTGGTGTGGACGGTGGGGCCAGGCGACCGGGGCCACGCTGGCGGCCAGCTCTGTCCGACCCCATTCGCGGGGTGGGTGAAGGGCCTCTGGGCGGGGATGGCCGGTGCACTCCAGGTGGACGATCTCGCTGCGTTTCCACAACGGTGGTCATCGACGGCCGCTACTCCACCTACCATCCACCTCGACGGTGAGCACATCGTCCACAGCCGGCGTGCGGCCGAGGTCGGGTGGCCGCGACCGATCGGCTCGGCCCATTCGGGTTCCTTGGTGGCAGCACCTCCTAAGGGGTGGTGCCACCGGAACGATCCACCACAAGCAGCATCTCACTGGCGGCAGGAGCATGCACGTCGTGGCGCACACCGGGATCCCGAGCGTCCCAGCTGTTCGTCTGCCGGTCGGTCATGGTCGCGGCTCCTTGGCGGGCTCGACAAGTCTACGGAGGACCACCCATGTCCGACGGAGGGGTCCCGGCAGCGGCCCGGGTCAGTCGGAGTAGATGAGCTCCCGAACGGCGGCCAGCTCGCGGCGCAACTCCTCGTTCGCGGTGCTCTCCCGGTCGATCTTGTCGCAGGCGTGCAGGACCGTCGAGTGATCGCGATTGCCCAGTTCGGCGCCGATGCGCAGGAGCGAGACGTCCGTCTCGGCACGCATCAGGTACATCGCGATCTGGCGCGGCATGACGATGGCGCGGTCTCGCTTCTGGCCCTTGAGCTGCTCCAGAGCCACACCGTAGTAGTCGGACACCGCCTGCGCGATGCGTTCCGGCGTGACCACGTGCCGCTTGGGCTGGTAGAGCACGTTGGAGAGGACTGCCTGCGCCAGGTCCGCGGTGAGTGGCCGGCCGTTCATGTTGGCGTAGGCCACGATACGGATGAGCGCCCCCTCCAGCTCACGGATGTTAGAAGCCACCTTGCGGGCGATGAACTCCAACGCCTCCGACGAGATGGGCACCGCTTGCTCCTCGGCCTTGGCTCGCAGGATGGCGATGCGCGTCTCCAGGTCGGGAGCCGTGAGGTCCGCGATGAGCCCCCACTCGAAGCGGCTGCGCAGGCGCTCTTCCAGGGTCACGATGCCCTTGGGCGGCCGGTCGCTGGAGAGGACGATCTGCTTCCCGTCGTCGTGGATGGCGTTGAAGGTATGGAAGAACTCCTCTTGCGTGCGCTCCTTGTCGGCGATGAACTGGATGTCGTCGATGAGCAGGAGGTCGATGCGCCGGTAACGCGCGCGGAACTCGTCGATCTTGCCTTGTTGGATGCCGGTGATGAACTCGTTGGTGAACTTTTCGCTGGTGGCGTAGACCACCTTCTTGCGCGGGAAGCGGGCCATGACCTGGTTGCCGATGGCATGCATCAGGTGTGTCTTGCCCAGTCCCACGCCGCCGTACAGGAAGAGTGGGTTGTAGGCGTGGCCGGGTCGTTCCGCCACTGACAGGCTGGCGGCGTGGGCCAGGCGATTGGCGGAGCCGACGATGAAGTTGCGGAAGGTGTACCGCGCATTGAGGCTGACCGATCCGCCTTCACCACCGACCCGGCCAGGCTCGAGCCGCACCGGCGCGGGTGCCTGGCTGGGGGTCTCCTCCGCGGCGGCCGTGAGGCCCTCTTGGACCTCGAAATCGACGTTTACGCTGTAGCCCACCACGCGGGCCAGCGTCTGACAGATCAGTGAGCGGTAGCGGGTCTCCAGCCAGTCCTTGGCGAAGCCGTTGGGGACGGCCACGCGGAAGCGGCTGTCATCGACCGACACCAGGGCGGTGTCCTTCAGCCAGGTCTCGAAATTGGCGGGGGAAAGTGAGACCTGCAGCTCGCCCAGGGCAGCGCGCCAGACCTGCTTCGCGTCCATCGATATGGTCAGCCCCAAGCTACGGATCCCACAGCAAGCACGGCGCCTCGCGGGTCCTCTCGACCACTCGGAGCGCAGACCCGCGACCCCACCTTACGGTGCCGATCGGGCTGGGTGACTCCAGCCCGGAGGGCTCCGGTGCGGGCCGCCCACGGTACCCATCTGGGTGCCGGGCGGCATACGTTAGCGCGCTTCGGTGGACCCCGCAACGGCTTTCCTTGATACTCCGTGGGGGTATCGACTTCGGCAGCTGGGTCAGCCGATGGAGTCGCCCGGCAGTGCTCCCTCGTCCACGCTGAGGAGCGGGATCCGCCCGTCCGCGGGGAGCGCACCTAGCACCAAGACCTGGCTCTCGAAGCCGGCGATGCGGCGCGGCGGGAAGTTGACCACGCCGATCACCAGCCGCCCGTCGAGCACGGTCGGATCCGGGTACGTGGCGGGCAGCTGTGCGGAAGAGCGCCGCAAGCCGAGCGGCCCGAAGTCGATGGTCAACTGGTAGGCGGGCCGGCGCGCCGCGGGGAAGGGCACGACATCGACGACCCGCCCGACGCGGATGTCCAGCTTGTGGAAGTCGTCGATGGTGGCACTGCCCGGGGGGAGGCCCGGGTGGGTGGTCACTGTCTCGGTCATAGCTCTAAGTCTCCTTGCGGGTATCCCTGAAGATCTCGGTGGCAGCTTGCCGCTCACGGCTTCCCGCCGGACCGGGTGTAACGGACATGCCCGACCCATACACACTGGTGCGAACCATGGGCTATCATCCGCCGGACGTGGCGCGCCACGGCGCAAGTACGCGACCGACCGTCGTTGACCTGCGCCCGGCGCGTTTTCCTTCCCCGGCAGCGGATCACCGGCCGCGCCGCCGGATCCCTCCAAGAGGAGCCTTCGAGGCCCACCATGAGCAAGCGAACGTTTCAGCCCAAGAAGCGGCACCGGGCCAAGGAGCACGGCTTCCGCGCGCGGATGAAGACCCAGGGAGGTCGGCGCATCCTGGCCGCCCGTCGTGCCAGAGGGCGCAAGAAGCTCTCCGCCTGACCACCGCTGACCAGTCACCGGCCAGCGAGCCGCTGGAGATGCTGCGTTCGGTGAAGGACTTTGCGGCGCTTCAGAGTGGCGGTCGAAGCCGCGCACATCCGTTGCTCATCCTTCGCTGGCGACGGAACGGGGGGGAACGCCTCCGCTTCGGGTTCTCGACCAGTCGCAAAGTCGGTAACGCGGTGGTTCGCAATCGGCTCCGCAGGCGGCTTAGAGAGTCGCTCCGGGCGACCGGCCACCGGCCGGCAGGGGGATGGGACATCCTAGTCATCTGTCGACCGGCTAGTGCCGCGGCGGGCTACGCGGATCTGACGAGTGCTTTGGACCAGCTCCTGGAGCGGGTAGGCAAGGACGAAGGAGGCATGAAGAAGACGTGAGGAGACTCGGGGTGGGCATGATCCATCTCTATCGCATCGTCTTCGCGTGGCTGCCGCCGAGCTGCCGCTTCGAGCCGACCTGCTCCCACTACGCGGAGCAGGCCATCGTGCGCTACGGACTCTTCCGCGGCAGCTGGCTGGGCATGCGCCGCATCGCGCGCTGTCATCCCTGGAACCCGGGTGGGTATGACCCCGTCCGGTAGATCCTCCAGCGGCGCAGCGCGGGCCACGGGAGCGGGCATGGCCCGCCTCGATCTGATGCTGGCGGTGCTTCTAGCGCTGGTGGCCTTCCTGGCCATCGCCTCGCCGGTGCTGGGCGCGGACCCGTCGGCAGGGGTCTCGCCCGCTCCCTCGGCGGTGGCTTCGCCCGACGCCTCGGGCGTGGCGTCGCCGGCACCGTCCGGGGATGGCCCGTCCTCCGCCGCGCCGTGTCCCCTGCCCAACCCGCTGCCCACGGCACAACCGGGCCAGAGTCCCCTGCCCAACAATCTCTGTCCCGCGGTCCTCAACGGCGCGGACCCGCTGAGCCTCCTGGCCTGGATATTCACGCCCATCTTCCAGGCCATCTTCATGCTCATGGCGCTGCTGTACAACATCTTCGGGGACATCGGCCTCGCCATCATCACGTTGACCATCCTGCTGCGAGTCTTGCTGATCCCCGTGTTTCGAAAGCAGATCGTCTCGCAGCGACGCACGCAGATGCTCCAGCCCGAGCTGCGCGCCATCCAGGCCAAGTACAAGGGCAACCGCGCGAAGATCAGCGAAGAGCAGATGCGCCTCTACCGCGAGCGAGGCATCAACCCCGCCGCGGGCTGCTTGCCGGCGCTGCTCCAGCTGGTCCTGCTCATCCCCATGTACCAGGTCATCTCCCAGGGCCTGGCGGCACCGGACATCAGCTCCATGCTGCAGATCGCCGGCAACCCCGTGCTCAGCGTGACCTGCCAGGACCCCGGCAACACGACCATCCCCTGCGTCGACCCGACCATCCCCTGGCTCGACTGGCTGACGCCAGCGGCGGGTGGTCTTGACGCCCACGTCCCGGAGGTCCTGGTCACGGTCATCCCGGGCCTCTTCGGGCTGAGCGTGCTGGCCCTCATCTCCGCCGTCCTCCAGCTGATCCAGACGCGCATGATGATCCCGGTCAACACCACCAACGACCCGCAGATCCGGATGCAGCAGCGCATCTTCCTGATCCTGCCGCTCTTCTCGCTGTTCTACGGCTGGATCCTGCCGGCGGGTCTCTTCCTCTACTGGATCACGACGACCGTCTTCTCCATCGTCCAGCAGTACCTCATCGCAGGTTGGGGTGGACTCTTCCCCCTGTTCGGCTGGACGCCCCGTTTCGCGGTTGACCATCAGCCGCGCTTCCCCGTTCCGTCCTATACGCCGCCCGTGGAGAACGGTCCCGGTCCGGAGTCGCCGTCGACCCGCCGGAGCCCGACCGATCGAGCGGCTGGCACCATCAGGCCGGCCCGGTCCAAGTCACGGACCAGCCGGCGAGGGAGACGCCGATGAGCGAGTACCAGGAGTTCACGGGCAAGACGGTCGAGGAGGCCCTGCGCAACGCGCGCGAGTCCTTCGGAGCGACCGGTCTGGATGATCTCGACTTCGAGATCCTGACGCCCGGCAGTCGCGGAGTGCTGGGCATGGGCGCTGAGCCCGCGCGCATCCTTGCCGCGCCGCGAGCAGCGCTGGGCGGAGCGGCGCCCCGCCGCGAAGCCGCTGCCGCCACCCCGCTGCCACCCTCTCCCCCCATGCGCGAGGACCGGGGCGACCGGGGCGACCGGGACGACCGGGACCGTTCGCGGGGCCGAGAGCGCGATCGCGGGCGCCCGCACGAAGGTGTGTCGGGCGGCCGGGAGCGGCCATCCGGTGCAGCGCCTTCCAACGTGGAGGCCGTCTCGGAGCCGCGCCCGTTCCCCGAACAGCGCGACGCGTCGGCTCCCCGCCGAGAGCCGAGTGGCGGCCGGCCGGCGCCGAGCGGCAGAGGTGGCGCCCCCCGCCAGGGCCAGCGCGACCGTGGGCCTGCTCCCCGACGCGAGGGTCCGCAGGAGCGACGTGGGGCTTCGCTTTCCCAGAACGACCAGGACGAACTGGCATCAGCCCGCGCCTCACTCTCCCAGGAGCGCGAAGAGATCCAGGCCGCCGAGGCGAGCCCGGAGGCTCTCGCCGCCGGCCAGGAGATCCTCGAGACGCTACTCCGCCACATGGGCTACCAGGCCACGGTCTCCATCGTCGCCGGTGACACCTCCAAGCTGGATGTCGCGGGCGAGGGCGATGAGAAGGAAGCGCTGGGAGCCCTTATCGGGCGCAAGGGGGAGCGGCTCTCAGCCCTCCAGCACCTGCTCAACTTGATGCTTTCACGGCGGATGGGCAGCTGGACACGCGTCCTGGTCGACGTGGAGGACTACCGCGGCCGACGCGAGCGTCAACTCCAGGAGATCGCCCAGCGCGCGGCCGAGAAGGTCGCGGAGAGCGGCGCCATGCTGCAGCTCGAGCCCATGCCCGCCCTGGAACGACGCTGGATCCACATCGCCCTCAAGGCCGACGAGCGCGTCTTCACCCAGTCCATCGGTGAGGAACCGCAGCGTCGCGTGGTGATCCTCCGCCGCGACTGACGGTCGCCTTAGCGGTACGGATGGAGGCTGGCGTTCCTGGCGGTGGGGCGTAGGATGGGGCTCTCGTGACCGCTCTCCCGCAGACCTCGCCGCTCGAGCCGGCTCGCAAGAGCCGCTCGCGCTGGCGCCTGGCGCTCGTCGCCTTCGTGCTGACCTTGTTTGCGCTGCTCGTCCTGGTGGCTGGCTCGGCGATGGCGTATGAGCGTTCCCTCGATGGGCGCGTCCTGCCGGGCGTGACCGTCGGCGGCGTGGCGCTCGATGGCCTGGACCGCGGGGCCGCCGAAGAGCGCCTGCTGGCCGGCCTGCCGGATCCGACAGCCGGCCAGCTGACGCTGAGCGTGGGGGACCAGAGCCGCAGCTTGTCATATGTCCAGATCGGGCGCCGCTATGAGCTGGCTCCCGCCCTCGATGAGGCGCTCGGCCTCGGCCGCGACGGGGGACCGCTGGAGCGGGCTGGCGACCACCTCCGCACGCTGTGGCGCGGCACGTCGTTCGAGGTGAGCATCAGCTACGAAGCAGCGGCCGTGGAGCGCGCCGTAGCGGAACTGGTCAGCAGGATCGAGCAGCCCCTCGTCGACGCGCGCCTGCGCTCGCGGGCAGGCCTCTATGTGGCCCATCCGTCGTCGCCCGGCGTCGAGGTCGATGAGGCTTCCCTGCGCGCCGCCGCTCACGCTGCGCTGGCGGACCTGGGCACCGCCGCAGCGTCTACCGCCGTCAGCGCGGAGCCTCTCATCACCGAGCCTACCAGTCGCACGGAGATCGCCGAGGCGGCCGCCCATCGGGCCAACATCATCGTGGCCGCGGCCGTCTCCCTGGTCGACGGGTCCACCCGCCACACCATCCCGGTCGAGACGGTCCGATCTTGGCTGCGGGTCAAGCCCGACGCTGATGGCGACTACACCATCGAGCTGTCTAGCAGCTCTGTGGAGGCGGACCTGGCCGGCTTGGCCGAGACGGTGGCCGCTCGCGCGGTCGATGCCGGGCTGGGCTTCGCTGACGATGGATCGGTCATCGTGGTGGCCGGGACTGACGGGCGCGCGCTCGACACCGCGGCCACCGCGGAACGCATCGTGGCCGCGCTGGAAGCACGAGCGGACGGTGCCCCTGACGCTCCGGTCGAGCTGGCCATCTCGCCGGTCGCTCCTCGGTACACGACCGCTCAAGCGGAGACGGCCGCACCCCAAGTGGTGCGCGTTTCGAACTGGACTACGGACTACACGGTCAACGAGCGCAACTTCAACGGCAACAACATCACCATCCCGACCAGCAGGATCCACGGCCAGTCCGTGGCGCCGGGGCGCCAGTTCGATTTTTGGCGGGCCATCGGCACGATCAGCCGCGCCGAGGGCTACGGTCCCGGTGGGGTCATCATCAACGGGCGGACCGAGCCCACCGGCGCCGTCGGGGGTGGCATCTGCACGTGCTCTACGACGATCTTCAACGCCGCGCTGCGGGCGGGCCTGGAGATGGGCGCTCGGCGCAACCACTACTATTACATCGACCGTTACCCGCTCGGCCTGGACGCCACGGTCTTCCGCTCCTCGTCTGGGTCGACGCAGAGCATGCGCTTCCGCAACGACACGGAGCACCCCGTCCTCATCAAGGGCATCAACAGCCACGGCCAGGTCCGTTTCGAGATATGGACGGTGCCCACGGGCCGGACGGTGACGTTCTCGGAGCCGCGCGTCGAGGACCGTCGCACGGCCAGCGACACCCTGGAGTACACCGACGACCTGGCCCCCGGAGTGCGTTCGAGGACCGAGTACCCCACGGAGGGTTTCCGCTCGTGGATCACGCGCACGGTCAAGGATGCGTCGGGCAAGATCGTCCATCGAGACACGTACTACTCGAACTATGCCGCCATCGACGGCATCACGCTGGTCGGCCGCTCGCCGGGCGATCCGCCCGACGGCACCATCGTGATCGTCGGCTGACCCGGGACGAGGGCTGGTCGACCGCGGATGGTCAAAGGCCCAACGGCTTCGCGTTCAGGGCCCGCTCCGGTGGCGAGGTGGCGATCACCCATCACGGCCGGCTGGCTACGGTGCTGCGTGGGGTGCGCGCGCAGCAGTTCCTGGCCTCGGTCCGCGGCGCCGACGCGGAGACACGCATGGCCCTGATGGCGCGCCTCACCGGCAACTACCGCCGCGGTAACGAGCGCCTCGCCGCACGACATCCTCGAAACCGGACGGGATGAGCGCATGAGTCACGGCACACATGCGCTTGAGCGGGTCAACGACGCGCGCGCTCGGGGCATCCTCGAGGCCGCCCTCGACGCCATCATCGTCATCGACGCGGAGGGGCGCATCACCGAGTCGAACCTGGCCGCCGAGCGGATCCTGGGCTGGCTGCGTTCGGACCTCGTGGGCCGGATGCTCCAGGACACCGTCATCCCGCCGCGCTACCGCGGGGCTCACCAACGCGCCTTCGCTCAACACATACGGACCGGGATCCCGGGGATCCTGGGGCAGCGGCTGGAGCTGCATGCGCGCCGGGCGGACGGCTCGGAGTTCCCCTGCGAGCTGATCGTCACGCGCGTGGACCTCGCTGACGAGGTCATCTTCGCCGGTCACATCCGTGACATCAGCGACCGGCGTGAAGCCGAGCGCGCCATTCGCGAGAGTGAGGCACGGCTGCGCACGCTTACGGAGGCCATGCCCGAGGCCGTCTTCCTCTTCGACGCCGAGGGCCGCATGGTGATCGCCAACCCGGCTGCACTCGAGCTGACGGCCACCGGTTCGCCGCTGCACTTCGCGGGCCTGGTGGGGCGACTCGATACCGGCGAAGATACGCCGCCGGCCATCAGCCTTGGCCAGCGGATGGGACCCCTGGAGGCGCGTTTGGCGCCGCGCGGCCGATGGGTGGAATGGAGCAGCCACCCCGTGGAGGTGCCGCCCGACACGACCGCGGTGGGGCAAGACGCGTCGTCCGGGACCGGCGGGGCGGCGACCATGGTGGTGCTGCGTGACGTGACGGAGCAGCGGCAAGCTAGTGTCACGCGCGACGCGTTCATCGGCGTGCTCTCGCACGAGCTGCGCACGCCGGTGACGACGTTGTATGGCACGGCCAATCTCCTCACCAGAGCGGGTCGTCTCGATGACGATGTGCGCGACGAGCTCATCCGCGACATGCTGGCCGAGGCCGATCGCCTCCAGCGGCTGGTCGAGGACCTGCTGGTGCTCAGCCGTGCCGAGCTGGGCCGCATCGAGGTCGTTCCCGAGCCCATCCTCATGCAACGGCTCATCCCACGCCTGGTCTCGGCCGAGGAGGCGCGTTGGCCGGCCACACGCTTCCACTTCGATATCGCGCAGCAGCTGCCACCCGTGGTCGGCGACGAGACCTACCTCAGCCAGGCACTACGCAACCTGATCGGCAACGCGGCCAAGTACAGCCCGGTCGGCAGCCAGGTGCAGGTCCATGCCGAGTCACAGGACGGTGACGTCGTCGTACGAGTGCTTGACGAGGGACCGGGCTTCCCGCCCGAGGAGGCCGAGCGGCTATTCGAGCTCTTCTATCGCTCGGCCCGTACCGCGCAGAGGGCGACGGGGGCGGGCATCGGCCTCTTCGTCACCAAGCAGCTCGTTGAGGCGCTGGGCGGCACAGCATGGGCCGTGGCTCGACCGGGCGGCGGCTCCGAGTTCGGTCTCCGACTCCGCCCCTACACCGAGGACCTGTAGCCGCGCGGGGACTGACACCTCCCGGGCACGACGCGAGGATCGAACGGCAGCCGGTCCGCGCCTGGGGACCCTGCGCGACTTCCTCACGACCGAAGCGGGCGGCGCGATCGTCCTCCTGGCCGCGACGCTGACGGCCCTCGTCTGGGCCAACTCGCCCTGGCGCGACAGTTACGTGCAGCTGTGGGCGACCGACATCACTCTGGCCGCCGGCGACTTCCGGCTGAGCTATGACCTGGGCCACTGGGTGAACGACGGGCTGATGACGCTCTTCTTCCTGCTGGTCGGTATGGAGCTACGGCGCGAATTCGACATGGGCGAGTTCCGCGAGCGACGAAGGGTCCAGGTGCCGGTCATCGTCGCGCTGGGCGGCATGCTCCTGCCGGTGGCCATCTTCCTGGCCATCACGCCGGCTGGCGAGGCGGCCCGTGGTTGGGCCATGGTGATGGCCACCGATACCGCCTTCGACGTGGGCGTGCTCGCGCTGGTCGGTCGCAGGAGCTCTCTGCGTCTGCGCATCTTCCTGCTGACGCTCGTCATCGTCGACGACGTGGCGGCCATCAGTGTCATCGCCGTGGTCCACAGCACGAACGTGCAGCCGCTGGCCCTGGTGGCCGGTGTCGCGCTGCTTGGAGCGATGGTGGTGTTGCGACGGATCGGCGCGGGGACGTCATGGATCTATGTCGCGCTGG
>JBBJNS010000223.1:0-2508 GCA_037720745.1 Candidatus Limnocylindrales bacterium | reverse complement strand
ACCCCGTCGAAGGCGACTTCCGGGTCGTGCTCTCGACCTCCTTCGGCTTCGGCGGACTCAATGCGGCACTCGCCTTCAGCCAGCCGCGAACGTCTTGAGCCCCGCTCCGGGGCGGGGCCGGCGCGTGCCGCGGCGGATCGTCTCGGTTGACGGCACTATCGTCGCCGGAGCTACTTCCTGACCAGTGGCGCCGCAGATCGAGCCCAACGAGGGGCGGGCAGTCTTCCTGGAAGGATCGAACGGACACTCCACGCTCAGGGCCGACGGATATGGCCCGTTCGACGTCGGTGCTATGCCAAGAAGGCGAGCCGCGCGAGCGTTTAGCCACTCCGCGACGACAGTGGCGTCAAGAGTTGCCTTGGGTCCCTGCTCGCTGTCGGGGGCGGTGCCGTCGACGACCCGAACGCCACGAGACCCCGGCTGGAGAGAGCCGAGGTCCCGTGAAGGAGGAGGAGAACCCGGGAGGGGTGATCCCGGGGTGGTGTCCTGCTTGCATAGTGCGCCGGGCTCGTTTCCGACGTGTGAACGGACCGTCAACAGCCCATGAATCGAGAGCCGGCGGCCCGGCGAGGGCCGGCGAGCCACGGGCGGTTCAGTCGACCGTGAAGTAGTCAGGCCCCTGGTAGCGGCCGGTGCGTTCCTTGCGGATCTGCATCAGCACGTCGTTGAGGAGGCTACTGGCGCCGAAGCGGAAGAGATCCGGCGTCATCCAGCGCGGCCCGAGCGTCTCGTACAGCACGACCAGGTACTGGACAGCTTCCTTGGCCGTGCGGATGCCGCCGGCCGGCTTCATGCCCACGATGCGGCCGGTCCGTCGGTGGAAGTCACGGATGGCCTCGAACATCACCAGCGTGCCGGGCAGCGTGGCGGCGATGGGCACCTTGCCCGTGGAGGTCTTGATGAAGTCGGCGCCGGCGGCCATGGCCAGGATGCTGGCGCGGCGGATGTTGTCGAACGTCTCCAGCTCGCCGGTCTCCAGGATGACCTTGAGGTGCGCCGGCCCGCAGGCCGCCTTGACCGCCACGATCTCCTCGAAGACGGCCGCGTAGTCGCCCTGAAGGAAGGCGCCCCGGTCGATGACCATGTCGATCTCGTCCGCGCCGGCCTCCACGGCCTGGCGCGTCTCGGCGATCTTGATGTCCGCGAAGGTCTGACCCGACGGGAAACCGGTCGCCACGCTGGCGACCTTGACGCCGCTGCCCTTGAGCGCGGTCTTGGCCACGGTGATGAGCGAGGGATAGATGCAGATGGCGGCCACGTGCGGGATGGACGGATCGCTGGGGTCCGGCCGCATGCCCTTGGCACACAGCGCGCGGACCTTGCCCTCCGTGTCCTTCCCCTCGAGCGTGGTCAGATCCATCATCCGGATGGCCAGGTCAAGCGCCCAGAGCTTGGACTCGCGCTTGATCGAGCGCTTCTTGAGGCTATCGACCCGCTCGACCACGCCGACCTGATCGACCCCGCCCGCTCGGTCCACCAGGGCACCGATGGGCTCGCCCCTGCCCGCCCAGGCGGTGACGAGCGCCGATGCCTCGGCGCGTGCGGTGTCGTTAGCGCCGCGGTCCGTGCGCTCGAGGATGGTGCTCACCCGGACATCCTAGACGCTCCGCTCCGATGAGGTCAGCCCCTTGACTTCGTGAAGTGCGACATGTGACCATCCGGTCACGATGAGTCGCTCCGACGTCGATCAGTTAAGCGCCATTTGCCACGCCCTGGCCGACCCGACGCGCCGCCTCGTCCTGGCGACCTTGGCGCGCAGCCCCGGGACCACGACCACGGACCTGGCGCGCGCCGCTCCACGCATGACCCGCTGGGCGGTCATGAAGCATCTCACCGTGCTTCGCGAGGCGGGCTTGATCCAGACGCTGCCGGAGGGCCGACATCGTCGCCACTACCGAGTCCCCGGCGCCTTGCGCAACCTTCAGGGCTGGCTGGCCGCGGCCGAGGCGGGCTGATGCGACGAACGTCCCCGCGTGCCTTTGGATCTGGTAGCCGCCGCGATGCTTCTCCCGATCGATTCCAGCCAGGCTGACATATCAAGGTCTAGCGAGCCACAAGGATGGTCGGCGCAGTCCGCAACCACGCGGGAGCCGTCCAGGATCACGCTCGAATCAAGTCCTGGAGACGGACGCGCCGTCAGATCAGCGTTCTTTCGGCGTCCGTAAGGAGCCCTTGTGCCTAGCAAGCGGCCCGGATGCCAGTGTGGGTGGGATCCGGACTGTCAATGCGCCGCGGCCAGCCGTGGGCGCTACCGCGCCCGATCGCACGCCATGCCCCGCTCGGCCACGAGGCACGGTCTCATCCAAGCCAGGCCGGCCACGAATCGCCGGCCTCGGCGACCGCGAGGATGGCTCCCTCCCGAAGACTCGCGCTCGAGATCTCCGCTCGTGCCACGCCGTAGCGCTCCATCAGCGCCTCCACCAGCGCGGCACCGGCCGTCAGTTGTCCGGCGCGCCGCCTATTGACCGCGAAACGGACTACCAGCGCGTCAGCAGGAGTCCGGGCAAA
>JBBJNS010000222.1:0-2513 GCA_037720745.1 Candidatus Limnocylindrales bacterium | reverse complement strand
CCCAGACCGAAGGCGCCGTCAAGCGCTGGCAGGGCTCGCACGGTCTCGAGGCCGACGGTGTCTTCGGCCCCCAGACCCGGGGCAAGATGGGCTTGGGACCGGGGCCGGTGCTCAAGCGAAAGCGTGCTCGCGCAGCGGGGAGCGGCGGCGACGGCCGGTCCGCGGTCGTGCAGCGCGTGATCGCGGCGGCCAACCGGATCGCCACGACCCCGTACAGGTACGGAGGCGGCCACGGCTCCTTCGACGACTCGGGCTACGACTGCTCGGGCTCGGTGTCCTACGCCCTGCACGGCGGTGGCCTGCTGGACGCGCCCCTGGCCTCGGGGGGCTTTACGAGCTACGGGGCTCCGGGGCCGGGCAAGCACATCACCATCTACGCCAACTCGGGTCACATGTACATGACCGTGGACGGCAGGCGCTTCGACACCAGCGCACGCCGCCAGAGCGGCTCGCGGTGGACCTCCGAGCAGCGTTCCACCGGCGGCTACGTGGTGAGGCACCCTCCGGGGCTGTAGGCAAACTGGGGCCGTGGCGCACGGTCGCTTCGCTCCCAGTCCCACGGGCCGGCTGCACCTGGGCAACCTGCGCACCGCACTCCTGGCCTGGCTGTTCGCCCGGTCACAGGGGGCGCCGTTCACGCTGCGAGTCGAGGATCTCGATCCGCAGCGGTCGCGTCCCGAGCACGAAGCGCGGCAGCTCGCCGACCTGCGCGCGATCGGACTCGACTGGGACGGCGAGACCGTCCGCCAGTCCCAGCGCACGCCGCTCTACCGTGAAGCGCTCGGGCGGCTCGAGCAGGCGGGGCGCGTCTACCCCTGCTTCTGCTCGCGGGCGGAGATCCGCGACGCCACGCAGGCACCCCACGGCGACCTGCCCGACGGCGCCTATCCGGGGACCTGCCGGAATCTGCGCCCGGCCCAGCGCGCCGAGCGGGCGCGCCGGACCGGCCGGCCACCGGCGCTGCGGCTGGACGCCCGCGCCGAGCGCGCCGTCTTCTGCGATCGCCTCCACGGGCACACGGAGGGGACCGTGGACGACATGGTCCTCTGGCGTGGCGACGACACGCCCGCCTACAACCTGGCGGTGGTCGTCGACGACGCGGACCAGGGCATCGGCGAGGTCGTGCGCGGCGACGACCTGCTCGACACCACCCCCCGCCAGATACTGCTGGCGGGCCTGCTTGGCCTGCGCGCGCCCTCCTACGCCCACGTGCCGCTGATCCTGGGCCCCGACGGCGACCGCCTGGCCAAGCGCCACGGCGCGGTGACGCTGGCGGAGTGGACGGCTGCCGACGCGGTGGCCTGGATGGCAGCCAGCCTGGGGCTGGCCTCGAAGGACGAGCGGCCGAACGCCGCGGACCTGGTCGCCGCCTTCGATCCCTCCCGGCTGCCCACCGAAGCGACCGTCCTCTTCCGGGGCTCCGGGGAGCGACCGCGGGAGGCGGAGTAGCTCCGTCGTCGAGCTGCCGGCTTCAGGCAAACGAGCGAAGTCGCGCGTAGGCGGCGGTGAGTGCTGCTCGCATGGGCCCGATGTCGTGGTGGGCCGTCGAGAGCAGGTATCCGCCCTGAATCGACGCCAGCGTGGCCTGGGCGAGGGCCGCGGGACGCGCGGAGCTGGTCAGCTTGCCCTGTTGCCTCATGTGCTCGAGACCCTCCGCGAGCGTCGTCTCCCAGCGCGCGAACGCTTCGGCCACACGCTGCTGGGACTTGCCGCCAGCCGCACTCATCTCCACCGCCAGGGCACCTACCAGGCAACCCCTGAATCCGCGCTCTGCCTGGCCCTCCACCAATGCGTCGAACCAGGCACGTATACCGCTCCACGTATTTAGACGAAAGTGGCTCAGCTCGCCGAGGACGAGGGCCAGCTGATGCTCGAGCACCGCTGCGCCCAGCTCATCCTTGCTCGAGAAGTAGTGGTAGAGCTGGCTCTTCCCGCACCCCGCGGCGGCCAGCACCTCATCCAGGCCAGTCGCACGTACCCCGCGCTCATACATCAATGCCGCGGCGGCGCTGACTATTGCGCTCTTGCGCTCTCTCCCGCGCCTTGTCGTCGGCTCCGTCATGACCCCGTGAGGCTTCCGACCGCCCGTTCCACTACCACGCCGTAGTGGACCAAGTAGTACAGTTGCCGCCGTAGTCTAACCGCAGCCCGATCTCTACGAAAGGGAGCATCTAGATGACCAGTGAGACGAACGTCGCCGCGCTCGAGCGTATGGCGGAGCTGATCAACACCGGCGACCTCGACGGTCTCGACGAGGTGGTGGGCCAGGATGCCGTGGACCACGACCCGATGCCCGACCAGAAGCCCGGCCCGGAGGGGTTCAAGGACTTCTTCGGCATGCTGCGCGCAGCCTTCCCCGACCTCACGCTAGCGCCTGTCACCGTCGTCGCCGACGAAGAGCACGTCGCCATGGCCTACACCATCGAGGGGACGCACCAGGGCGACTTTCAAGGCATGGCAGCGACCGGGAAGCGCATCTCCGTCCACGGTACGGAGATCGTGAAGTTCCGTGA
>JBBJNS010000085.1:0-9774 GCA_037720745.1 Candidatus Limnocylindrales bacterium | reverse complement strand
AGCGGCGGCAAGGGGCCGCGGCGTGCCGTCCGACGGTGGTGGCGGCGTGCCGTCCGGTGGCATCCGGAGGTCCTGTTCCCGGCTTATGCCACTGGGGGTGAAGCGGAACGCGGCGGCCCCTCAGGGGGACGGGCCTTCCAGGAGCGGGTAGCGTGAGAGGCCGGAAGTAGTTGCCACGTCCAGCCACGGGCCGGTCCATCGCGCCAGACCGGCCGAGCCGCCGACAGCTCCGACTGTCGCTGTCGCTGTCGCTCGCGCTTCGGGCAGGGTCCCCCAGGTCGACCCCTCGTCGCGAGCCAGTGCGAGCAGGTCCGCCAGCACGGCACTCGAGGTCGCGGGCCCGCCGGCGCCGGGACCCCGGAACGAGACCCGCCCTACTGGCTCGGCCTCGATCTCGATGATATTGGTGACCCCGTCGGTGGCGCCGATGGGCGAGGCGCGGGCCACAGCGACCGGCCACACCCAGGCATGCACGGCTTCGTCCGCACCTCGCTTGGCACGCGCCACCAGCTTGATGACGAGGTCGCGCGCGCCGGCCGCCGCGATGGCCGCCGCCGTGACGCCGGTGATGCCCGGAGCGGAGCCGTCCTCCCCGTTCGGCGATGCCCGCGGGATCGACTCCGGATCCAGCCAGACCCCAAAGGCCAGGCGCGCCAGGATGGCCAGCTTGGCAGCGGCGTCCAGACCCTCCACATCGGCCGTGGGATCCGCCTCCGCATAGCCCATCCGCTGAGCCTCCGCCAAGGCGTCCGCATAGGCCACGCCGTCGTGCGCCATGGCCGTGAGGATGTGGTTCGTCGTCCCGTTGACGATGCCCGCGACCGACTCGATGCGCGTCGCTGCCAGATCCCGAACGAGTGCTGTCAGGACGGGCATGCCGCCGCCGACCGCGGCTTCGAAGCGCAGGGCCGCACCGGTCCGGCGCGAGAGCTGCTCCAGTGAAAGGCCCCGCGCGGCAAGGAGGGCCTTGTTCGCGGTGACGACCGCGCGGCCGTGCTCGAGCGCAGAACGTACCAGCCGCTCGGCCGGGTCAAGTCCCCCCAGCAACTCGACCACCACATCGAGGTCGGGTCGAGCCACCAGGGCTTCCAGGTCGTCCGAGGCGTCGACCGAGGCCGGCAGGACAAGGCCGCGCGAGCGGCCCGGCTCCCGGACGCCGACGGCCACCAGCTCCAGCTCGGGACCGCCGCGGGCACGCACCCGGGTACGCCACCGGTCGTCCAGCAGGGCTTCTGCGACCGCCCTTCCGACCGTGCCCAGGCCGAGCAAACCCACGCGGAGCGGCTGGGCGACACCGTCAGGCGGAAAGGAGGAGGCGGACACGGAGCCCGATCGTAGCAGCGCGGGGCCCACGGCGACCCCTCTGCTAGGCTCCCGGACCCTGACCCGTCTCTACGCGACGTGATACGAGGCCGTCATGAAGTCACCGACGGACACCATCGTCATCAAGAACGTGGATCCGCACGGGAGGCTGCTCGCTACGGCCCGCACCGCCACGTTGGCCACCATCTCGCCCAGCGGCCTGCCCCGACTGGTGCCGGTCTGTTTCGCGGCCCTCGCGTACCCCGATGCCGAGCACGGGATCCGGATATACAGCCCGCTCGATCAGAAGCCGAAGCGAGCTTCGGACCCGCGATCGCTGGCGCGGGTGCGTGACATCGTGGCCGACCCGCGCGTGACCCTCCTGGTCGATCGCTGGTCGGAGGACTGGACAGCGTTGGGCTGGTTACGGCTGGAGTGCGTGGCATCGCTCCTGGAGCCGGCTTCCGGGGGCGCCGAGCATGCTGCCGCCGTGGCCGCCCTTCGCGAGCGCTATCCGCAATACCGCGAGCACGACCTGGAGACGCGTCCGCTCATCCGCCTCACGCTGAGGCGTGTGATCTCCTGGAGTGCTGCGTCCCAGCCGGGCGACAGCGACTGCTGACCGGCCGCCAAACGGGGGCGCTAGCCGAGGTGCTGGGTCGCCGACTTCGCTAGCGCAGGGGCGGCATCGCCCAGCGTCCGTGACGGCCGGGCACGACCGCCCACCGCTCGCTCCGTGCCTCGCCCCCTCGCGCCGCAGCGGCAGACGTCGATGCGAGGAACTCCGGCGGCACCCGGACCTGCGTCGCCTGCTCGAAGTCGTAGGCAAAGCCGATGAGCTTCGGCTCGTCCCAGCGGCCGCCGATGAACGAGACGCCCACCGGCAGCGGTCCGACGTAGCCGGCCGGCACCGTGATGTTCGCCCAGCCGGCGATCGCGGACGGACTTGATGAGCCGACGAAAGTGGAGAAGTCGCCCCCCAGATCGCCGTTCACCGGATCGGTCAGCCAGGCCGGGCCGTTGGAGGGGGCGATGATGGCGTCGAGGTCGTCCGCCGCCAGGGTGTCCCTGATGGCTGCCCTGGCGATCGCGTTGGCAGTCTCGCGCGCCTCGGTGCAGTCAGGGTCCGCTCGGCCACCGGTCTCCTGGGCGATCTCGAAGATGAGCGAATTCCAGGGCCCTTCCAGCTCCGGGTTGGCCTCGTTGAAGTCGATCAGGTCCTGGAGCGTCTTGGGGTAGCCGGCGGCCGTGTACGTCTCGAGGTAGTCCGCGATGTCATCCTTGAACTCGCACAGCAGCGCCGTGAACTCGGGGTCGTAGGCCGCCTCGATGGGGATATCCGTCTCCACGATCGTGGCGCCCTGGGCCTCCAGCGCTTCTACCGTCGCGTTCATGATCTCGTCGATCTCCGGGCTGACGGTGGGGTCATAGGTACCGTCGCGCCAGACGCCGATGCGAGCGCCATCCAGTGCATCGGCGTCCAGGAACGGGGTGTAGTCCGTGAACGCGTGTCCTGCCTGGGAGGCGGTGGCTGGATCGGCCGGGTCGATGCCGGTCATCGCGCCGAGGAGCACGGCGGCGTCGGTGACGTTGCGAGCCATCGGTCCGGCCGTGTCCTGCTCGGCCGAGATGGGGATGATCCCCGATCGGCTGACGAGCCCGAGGGTCGGCTTGATGCCGGCCAGCCCATTAGCGCCCGCCGGGCAGACGATGGAGCCGTCCGTCTCGGTGCCCACGCCGACCGTGGCCAGGTCGGCCGAGACGGCGACCGCGCTCCCGGAGCTCGAGCCGCACGGGTTGCGATCGAGGACATAAGCCATGTTCGTCTGGCCCTCGATACCGCTCCAACCGCTGGAGGACGGCGCGGACCGGAAGTTGGCCCACTCCGAGAGGTTGGCCTTGGCGATGATGATGGCCCCCGCGGCACGCATCCGCTGGATGATGAAGGCGTCCGAGGGCGTGCTGCCATCGAGCGCCCACGAGCCCGCGGTCGTGGCCATGCCGGTCGTGTTCACGTTGTCCTTGACGATCACCGGGATACCCAGGAGCGGGCGACGATCGCCGCCCCGGCGTGCCGCGTCAGCCGCTCGAGCTTCCGCGTATGCCCGCGGGTTCACCGTGATGACGGCATCGAGCCTCGGGTCCAGCTTCGTGATCCGCTGGAGATAGAACCGGACGAGCTGGACGGACTTCAGGCGGTGGCGGTTCATCAGCGACTGGAGCTGGGGGATCGTCGTCGTATCGACGTCGATGCCGGCGACCCGGGTGTCAGTCGGCGGGTCGAGGTATCCCGCCTGCGCGGCGGTGCCCGAGACCCCGAGGAGGAGGGCTATCAGCGTCGTGAGGACGATGGAGCGCCGAACCGGGCTGCGCATGGCGGAACCTCCAAGGGGATCGAGTGGACAGCGCGCGCTGAGAGGTCTGAGCCTACCGCGAATGAAACACCTGGTGTCAAGAGCAGGGATGGGCGTCTAGCGTCGGTCCTGGCGGGTCGCCCGGCGCAAGCTTCCGCGACGCGTGAGAGCGCGGTCGGCCAGTGCCGCCACGGCCATGGCCACGAGCGCTCGCTCCTCGAAGGGCAGCTGGCGGACGACGGCCATGAACTGATCGGCGCGAGCCTTGTCGATGGCGGCCAGCACGGCCGTTCCTTCGCTCGTCATGGACAGCGTGCGCTGGCGCCGATCGGCCACCTCCTCGCTCCTCGTAAGCAGGCCGCGAGCCACCAGTCCTGACGCCACCCTGCTCGTGGCTGAGGGCGAACGTCCGATCCTCTCGGCCAGATCCGCCACGGTCAGCGTCTCGCTGCCCGACACGGCGTAGAGCGCCGCGAGCTGCGTGAAGCCCAGGTCAAGCTCGGACAGTTGCGCCGCGAAGCCGATGACGAGGTCGCGCCAGACCGCGCGACCCACGGCGATGCGGTCGGACAGCAGGCGCGGGTTCTGGAGCTCGGCGCCGGCAGCCTGCACCGTCTCGCTGAGCGGCCGGGAGGAATGCGCCTTCATCGTCCGAGCCTAGCCGCGCGTGCCATTCACTGCACGCTTGCACCCATCGGGCCGCCAGACGGCAGCCGCCCTGCTACGGTTGGCAGGAGGGCGTCGGGCCGTGCCGCGCCCAGCGCATGGCGCGCCAGGGCGTCAGAGCGCGACGATGCTGAGGGACACTTGACGGAGATCGCGCTCCTCTTCCCGGGCCAGGGCTCACAAACGGTGGGCATGGGCCGCGCGCTGGTCAGCGGCTCGGCGGCGGCGAGTGACGTCTTCCGCACCGCAGGCCAGGCGCTGGGCGAGGACATCTCGCATGTCGCCTGGGAGGGTCCTGCGGAGGACCTGGACCAGACGGAGAACGCACAGCCGGCACTTCTCACCGTCTCGATCGCCTACCTGCGCGCCCTGGAGGAGAGGCTGAGCCAGGAGGGACGATCGCTGCCCCGACCTCGCTTCTACGCCGGACACTCGATGGGCCAATACAGCGCCATGGTCGCGGCTGGCGTCCTGGACCTGTCCGATGCCGTGCGCCTCGTGCGTGAGCGCGGCCGGCAGATGCAGGCCTCGTCGCCGGACGGCGCGATGGCCGCCGTGATCGGCCTCGATGAGGAGCGGATCCCGGACCTGGAAGCGGCCGCTTCAGCAGCTGGCGTGCTGACCATCGCCAACCGCAACGCGCCGGGGCAGATGGTGGTGAGTGGCGAGCGAGCGGCCGTGGAGGCCGCCGCCGACGCCGCCAGGTCCCTCGGCGCAAAGCGCGCCATCATGCTTCCGGTCAGCGTGGCGGCACACTCTCCGCTCATGGAACGCGCGGCGGAGGGCATGCGCGCGGTCCTTGCCTCGGTCGCTTTCCGTGACCCGGCGGCGCCCCTCTTGGCCAACGCTGACGCGCGGCCGCTGAAGACTGGCGCCGAATGTCGGGCGGAGCTCATCGAGCATCTGACACGCGGCGTCGACTGGGTGCGCATCGGGCACAGCCTCGAGGCGGCCGGTGTGGACATGGCCGTTGAGGTCGGACCGGGCAAAGTGCTCACTGGTCTGCTGAAGCGGATCGCGCCGGGCATCCGGGTCGTCGCGCTGGACGATCCGGCCGCCGGCTCGGGCATGACCGTGCCCTCTCTCGACCCGAGTCCCGTCACGGCCTGAACGGCCACCAACCCGGAGGGTCCCGCCCACACCATGCGCCGCCCCGATTTCACGCGCCGAGTCGCTGTCACCGGCATGGGTGTCATCAGCCCCATCGGCCAGGACCTGGACACGGTCTGGACCAACCTGGTGAACGGCGTCAGCGGACTGCGGCGCATAACGCGCTGGGACCCCACGCCCTACGAGGCGCAGATCGCCGGCGAGGTCGACTTCGACGCCTCGCCGTGGATGGACTTCAAGGCCGCTCGCCGAACGGACCGCAACGTGGTGATGGGCGTGGCGGTGGCCAAGATGGCCCTTACTCACTCCGGCCTGGAGGTCACCGATGCCAACCGCGATGACCTGGGCGTCATCTTCGGCTCCGGCGGCGGGGGGCCGCACCTGATGATGGAGAACCAGAAGATCTGGGAGACCAAAGGCCATCGCCTGGTCAGCCCCTTCTTCATCGCCAACATGCTCAATGACACGGCTTCGGGGCAGATCGCCATCGAGACCGGCATCCGCGGATCCAACATGGCGGTCATCACGGCCTGCTCCACGGGGACGCACAACATCGGCGAGGCGGCCGAGGGCATCCGACGCGGCGACTACGTGGCCGCCGTGACCGGCGCCACGGAGAACTCCATCCACGAGCTGGCCATGATCGGCTTCGCCAACATGCGAGGCATCGGGCAGCCGCGACCGGGCGAGGGCTTGGAGACCGTCTCGCGGCCGTTCGACCTGACGCGCAACGGCTTCGTCCTCGGCGAGGGCGCGGGGGCGCTCATCGTGGAGGACATGGAGCACGCGAAGGCTCGTGGCGCGTCGGTCTACGCGGAGGTCGTCGGCTACGGCTCGGCGTCGGATGCCTGGGATCTCATCCAACCCGTGGAGAAGGGCGATGGCGTGCGGCGCGCCATGCTCCAGGCGCTGGCCCGTCACGAGGTGCCCGCCGATGAGATCGACATGATCAACCCGCACGGGACCTCCACACCGCTGGGCGACCTGCGCGAGGCACAGGGGATCTGGGCGGTCTTCGGGGAGCGGACGCCGGAGATCGCCATCAGCGCCACGAAGTCGATGACCGGACACCTGATGGGCGCATCTGGCGCGTTCGAGGCGATCGCCACCATCCTCTCGCTCTACAACCAGTGTGTGCCGGCGACCATCAACTATCGCGACCCAGACCCGGAGATCGACCTGGACATCGTGCATGGCGCCTCGCGCCCGTCGCGACTGCGCTACGCCCTCTCCGACAACATCGGCCTGGGCGGCCACAACGGCGCGGTCATCTTCAAGAACTACGAGGGCGACTGAGCGGCCGGCGAGCGGCGGGCGAGCGGCCCGGTCAGGCGAGCGGCCGGAGCCGGCGGGCCGACTGGCGGCGCCCGGCGGCCACTTCCCGTCATATGCCCGTGGAGCGGTCACTACGGTCGCTCGGGCGTCACTTTCCCGTCATATGCCCGTGGAGCGGGCGCTACGCGGGAGCGCAGGCAACGTCTCGCCGGATGAAGGCTGTCGGACCTCGATCCCACGCTCGATCCGGCTCCCGAGGTCGCCCCAGAGTGAGCGCAAGATCGACGGTTTCCGAGTAGCTCCCGCCTGACGGGAAACTGAGTGGAGCGTCAGTGCCTCGCGGTCGCTTCCCCGGCCGGCACGCATCCTTCATCCTCGAGCGTCCACTTCGGACTCGCGTTCGGCAGGGACGACCATGGGCGGTCGATCCGCAGCAGGAGCATACGAAGGTGGCATCCATCGACTGGTTTGACGTTGCCCCTTGGGTCGCGTTCGCCCTGGTAGCCGGATCGCTCGCGGGCTGGATCGGTGGCGTTGCCCTGCGTTCCGTCGTCTCGGGCGTGGCCTACATGGTGTTCGCCACCGTGCTGGCCTGTGCTGGCGTGGCGTACTTCGGGTTCGACGGTCCGGCAGGGTTCGTGGTCTCGATCGTCGCATCAGCGGTGCTTATCGCGCCTCTCTGGCTCTACAGCAGTGCGGCGGATCGGACTCCCGTCTCTGAGGCGGAAATGGATGCTGCGCTGCAAGAGTCCGAGAAGATGCAGATCCGGCTCACTGGGGGCGAACGCGATCTGGGCGGTGTTCACGACGATGCTTACGATGTCGTGAGTCAGTTTCAGCACATCCTTTGGCGACTCGCGCCTGATGCACCAAGGCGTCTGGAGATGACCTCCGCCAAGGACCATCTGCTCGACGCCATCGATGAAGCCTTCGTGGAGCGTCGAACTAGAACAGGCGGCCCTCCGATCCGGCCGCCCATGCCCGCATCGACCACAATCGCGGAGTGGAAACTTCGTCACTCTCCCCGCAGGTCGCCCGCCGGTTGGCGGTCCGCGCGGCACTGCTCGAAGGACCTCGCCCCACGCCCGATAGGGACGGCATCCTGGAGGTCGTGCGCGGGCTTGGTTCGCTCCAGATCGACCCTACGCGAGCCGTCGAGCGCACGCACCTGCTGGTGCTCTGGAGCCGCCTCGGTCCGTACGACGCGCGGGATCTGGACCGGCTGCGGTTCGAGGATCAGCTGCTCTTCGAGTACGCGGCTTTCATCATGCCCACCGAGTCGTACCCCGAGCAGGCCTTCGCCATGGAGCGCTTCGCCACACGCGACGGGGCGTGGGAGCGGCGCGTCAGGGACTGGATGGCGGAGAACGACGCACTCCGCCAATCGATCCTGGCGCGGTTGAAGGCCGAAGGGCCGCTGCCGTCCCGACTTTTCGTGGCACCGCCGGGGACCACCGACTGGAAGTCGTCGGGCTGGACTGGCGGGCGCAACGTGCCTCAGATGTTCGAGTTCATGAGCCGGCGCGGGGAGATCCTGGTGGCCGGACGTGAAGGCGGTCAGCGGCTGTGGGACCTGGCGGAACGGGTCGTCGGGAGAGCCATGCCGCGCGATGTGGTCACGCCCGAGGGATTCGCCGAGCGGCGCATCCGGTCGGCCGTCAGTCGTCTGGGTCTCGCGGACCCACGAGAGATCCGCGACCGGGTGCCGATACTGCCCTCGGCGGATGTGCGCGCCGCGATCGAGCGCCTCGTCGCCGGCGGCACACTTCGAAAGGTGACGATGCAAGCTGATCCGGCCGCCGAGAGCTACATGCTGGCCGACGACCTCCCGCTCATGGAAACCGTGGTGGGCAGGGGCTGGCGTCCCCGCACCACCTTGCTGTCGCCGTTCGACCCGCTCATCCGCGACCGGGAACGCACCGAGCGAATCTTCGGCTTTCACTTCCGCCTGGAGATGTACGTCCCCAAGGACCTGCGCAAGTTCGGCTACTTCGTATTGCCCATCCTGCACGGCGACCGGCTCATCGGGCGGGTGGATCCCAAGATGGACCGCCGGGAGCGTGTCTTGCATGTCCGTGCCGTCCACGTCGAGCCGGACGCACCGGTCGATGACCCCGAGGTCGGCCGCGCCGTGGGAGACGCCATCCGCGAGTTGGGAACCTTCCTGCGAGCGAAGGAGATCCGCTACGAGTCGATCCCGGAAGGCTGGCGAGCCGGACTGGAGCAACCGTCGCCCGCTTGAGTGGCGCCGAGCGAGTCCAGGGCTAGGGCCGGACCATGCGACCGGATGGACCGCCTACGAGTCGACCGCCCTGCATGACCACGCGGCCGCGAACGATGGTGGAGACGGCAGCGCCGACCGTCGGGCGGCCGTGGAAGGGCGTGACCGGCTCCTTGCCGTGGAGTCGATCCTGGTCGATCACCCCGTCGCGCGACAGATCGACCAACGTCAGATCCGCGTCCGACCCGACGGCGATAACGCCCTTCCTGTGGTAGATCCCCCACGCCCGCGCCGGCCCGTCAGAGGTGAGACGAACCACATCACTCAACGTGAGCCGCCCCTCCTTGACGGCCGTGAGCAGGAGCGGCAGCAGGATCTCCACGCCGCTGAAGCCGGGCGACACCTGCCACACGTCACGCCCAGACTTCTCTGCCCGAGTGTGTGGCGCGTGGTCGCTGGCCACCATCTCGATGTCGCCCGCCGCAAGGGCTGCCACGAGCGCTGCCCCCTCCCCCGGCGGGCGGAGCGGCGGATTCACGCGCGTGATGCCCCCCAGCCGGTCCACGTCATCGGTCGAGAGCAACAGGTGATGAGGTGTCACCTCGGCCGTGATGTCCACGCCTTGAGCGCGCCCCGCCTCCACGGCGGACAGGCCTGCCATCGACGAGAGGTGGTGGACGTGGATCGCGGCGCGAGCATCAGCCGCCAGCCGACAGGCATGCGCGATGGCGGCCACCTCCGCCTCGATAGGCCGCGTCTCGCCGTGCGCCAACGCGTCGGTGCGCCCAGCTGCTTGGGCCGCCTCGACCAGCGGCGCGATGATGGCTCTATCCTCGGCGTGGAACC
>JBBJNS010000221.1:0-2534 GCA_037720745.1 Candidatus Limnocylindrales bacterium | reverse complement strand
TCGGCCGCGTCGACGTGCTCACCACCGATGAGCATCTGAAGCTGGCTGGGTGTCTGGGGTGTGGTCGCGGCGTCTGAAGTACGTGGTTCTGTCGTCATCGGCCGATGATAGACCGACCCGTGACGGCGCCTCGGATGGGCCAGCGCGCGTCGACCCAGGCGCTCAGCCGTCCGACCGGGTCGGTCGGCCAGCGGACGCGCCCTTCACCCAGTCCCAGCCACTCATCGAGGTGCCAGCAGAGCACCGGCGCCAGCGCGGCGAAATAGGCGAACGTCGACCAGTAACCAGTGAAGAGCGTGACCAGGAAGATGGCGCTGCCCCACACGATCATCGACGCCGGCGAGCGCACCACCAGCCAGCTCGCCGCGGCGAGCAGGCCGCCGGCCACGAGGCGCAGTGACTCCAGCAGCCCTCGTAGCGCAGGGTCCGTGCTCAGGCCATAGGCCAGCGAGTAGTAGGCCCGCTGGTGGACGGCCTCGGCCATGCGCAGGCTGGTGAGCACAGAAGCAGGCCCCCAGATGAGGAGGACCGGACCCCACGTGGCGAGAGCCGCTGCCCCGAAGCCGAGCAGCGCCGCGCCCGGTCCCCAGAACACGAGGAGCGGCGGCAGCCAGGCCAGGGCGTATGGCTTGAAGGCGACGGCCAGCCCCAGCAGCGCGCCGCCCGCCAGCGCCGATCGCTGCGCCGCCAGTAGTGCGACCAGCACGAACAGTCCCGCACTCGTGTCGTTGGAACCGTCCGAGGCCGTGACCAGGAGGACGGCGGAGGCGGCGTACGCAGCCAGCCCCAGCAGATGTCCGCGGATGGCCAGCACGAGCAGGATCAGCAGCGAAACACCCATCTCCACCACGAGCGGGTCGGTCGATGGCAGGTACCAAAGCAGCGCCAGCGGTCCGTAGGCGAAGGGTGCGCCGGTGGACGATGGGCCGGGATAGCCCACGCCGTAGGGGTTGCCTCCGGCCAGCATGTGGTCGATGGCCATGTCCGTGACCGCAAGCACATCGGACTGGCCGAAACCGATGAACGCGGAGCGCATCAGCACCCCTACCGCGAGGAGCACCACGACGACAGCGGGCCCGATGCGAAAACGCAGAGAGACGAAGAGTGTCGCGACCACTAGCAGGAGGCAGAACACCTGCGTGGTGCGCGGCGTGCCCACTCCCGCCAGGAGCAGCGCGGCGACCAGCAGCGCCAACCACACTGCGCCGTCCCGGGCGATGGTGGGGCGCTGTGCCGCCCAGCTGCGCAGCGGCGTCACGGGGTCGTCCGGCCGGTTAGTAGATCATCCGGACGTCGGTCGACAGGTGGACGGTGAAGGTCTCGTCAGGCAGGCTGGGGTCCAGCTCCAGGTCGTCCACTTCCGCGTGTCGAGTCAGTCGACCGCCGATGTGGTCGGCGAGGAGCAGGATGAGCCCCGTGGCGCGATCGACACTGACGTCCAACCAGCGATCGGGTCGGTCGTTCAGCAGATGGCTGGTGCGCGGATGGTCGCAGCGCAGCAGGATGGCCTCGCGGTCCCGGACCAGCGTGAGGCTGCCCATCATCGTCACCAGGCCCGTGGCCAACACGTTGCGACAGAAGCCACGGGGATGCACGAAGGTCTCGGCCACGGTGTCGGGCGGCAATGGCGTTCGAGCCACTCGCACCTGCGCGAAATCGGGCAAACCCGGATCAGTGGCGCCTGCCACGCGCGAGGTTACGGGTCGCACGCTGGCCGTGCCGCTCCTTGCGTCCAGGGTCTTGACGATCTGTCCATCCGTGACCCACACGTCGTAGTCGCGGTTCACGCCCGCCGCCGCGCGTCGTCGGACGACTCGTGCCAGACCAGGATGACGGATGGCCACCTCGATGATCTCGATATCCTCGCCGCGGGCGTTCCACAGCCGCTGCACGATGCGCATGCGCAGGCTGCTGAAACGCAGCTCCGCCTCGGCCATGAAGTCGAACAGCTCGATGGGTCGCGGCGCGTCCGGACCGAGTGCCACCACAGCCGGCAGCGGCGGACGGACGGACGGATCGACCGGCACTAGATCGCGCATCGCATCGATCGTAGCGGAGCAGGCATGGCCGCGCAGTGGCTCGGTGCTGGTCGTAGACTGCGGAGCATCCGACCCGTGACGCAGAAAGGCGCCAGATCCTTGGACACCACCGCCGCCCAGCCGGCAGCTGAGCCAGCGTCAGGCACGCGCATCGAGCGCGATCCTCTGGGCGAGCTCGAGGTCCCCAGCGACGCCTACTACGGTGTGCAGACGGCCCGTGCCATCGCCAACTTTCCCATCAGCGGTCGCCGGCCCGACCCTTCGCTGGTGCGCGCCGCGGTCCAGGTCAAGAAGGCCGCCGCCCGCGCCAACCGCGCCACGGGCCGCCTGCCCGACCAGCTGGCCGAGGCCATCATCGGCGCCGCCGATGAGATCCTGGGTCTGACCGAGGCGAGCGGGAGCGGCACGGGCGAAGCCGCTGAGCTCCAGGCGCGGCTCCTGGACGCCTTCCGGGTCGATCCCTTCCAGGCCGGCGCCGGCGTCAGCCACAACATG
>JBBJNS010000084.1:0-9820 GCA_037720745.1 Candidatus Limnocylindrales bacterium | reverse complement strand
TCGCTGGGGGCGTCGGCACTGGTGGTCGGTTGGCTGGGGGTGGCCTGGCTGGGTACGGGCGTCGTGCCCGCGCCACTGCACGCCGCGACGATGAAGGCGCTGGCGAGCGCGATCGAGATGAAGCGCTTGTCGATGTTCACGCGATCGATTCTCCTCTTTGGGTCGCCGGGTCCTCGCAGGCGACATCGGGATGGCTGGGTCCGGCACGAGCGTCGCCCTGGGCCGTGAACGGTCCGTTGCCGCTGTGTTAAGGCTCGGTTAATAGCGGCGACGCCCGAGCACACGCCGGAGCCCGGCCCAGCGCCGGCCGCCGACCGTTAACGGGCTGTTGACCGGCCGCTCACGAGGCGACCATGCAGCGGCCGCACGGTGGTCCCATGAGGCCGTTCGAGATCCACGGTCACCGCGGCGTGCCCTCCCTGATGCCCGAGAACACGCTGGAGGGCTTCGAGCTGGCCATCGCGTTGGGTGCCACCGCCCTGGAGCTCGACGTCGCACTCTCCGCGGACGGCGTCGTCATCGTTTCTCATGAGCCGATCGCGGATCCTGCGATGTATCGCCACCGCGAAACGGACAAGCCATCCGGCTATGGCGCTCTAGCATCCAGCCATCGTGCTCGAGGAGTCCTGGGTCGCCCCTGGTCCCAGCTGAGCGTGGAGCGTATCGGCCTGCTGGATGCCGGCTCACCTGGCTGGCTCGGCGCGGGGCGGGACCCGTTCGCTGACACGCGTCGACGGGTCGAGGGCGCGCGCGTGCCGACCCTGGGCGCGGTCTTCCGCCTGGCGCGCCGGCTCGATGCCCATGGCCTGCGTTTCGAGATCGAGGCCAAGAGCGATCCCACCGCTCGTGCCCCAGCGCCGGATCCGGTCCTCCTGGCACGTACCATCGGGGCGGTCGTGCGCCGCCATGGCTTGGCTTCACGATCGCGTCTCCGCTCGTTCGACTGGCGCGTGTTGGTGGCTTCCCGGCGGCTGTTCCCGGAACTCCCGACGGTCGCGCTGGTGCGGGTCGACACGGCTACCAGCGGCTCATCCTGGATGCGTTTCGTGCCGTTCCGCCACGGACGATGGGCCGCCGCCGTGACCAGTGCGGCTAGCTACATCGGCGCGGTCGCAGTGGCGCCGGCTGACGCCCTGGTCGATAGGGAGTTCATGACCGCGTCGGCGAACGCAGGTCTGGCTGTCCTGCCCTGGACGGTCAACTCTGCGGCTCGAGTGCGTGACCTCATCGACCTCGGTGCGAGCGGCCTGACCACCGACCATCCCGGAATGGTGCGAGCGCTGGTGGCTGCCGCCGCGGCGCCTCAGCGGTCGCCGGGGTCCAGCCGGTAGCCGACGCCGCGCACCGTCAGGAGCAGGCTGGGATGCTCCGGGTCGACCTCCAACTTCTCGCGCAGCCAGCGCACATGGACATCCACGGTCCGGTGATCACCGTCACGGTCCTGGTGCCAGACGCGATCGAGCAACTGGCGTCGAGTGAAGGTCCGGCCGGGGTGCCGCGCCAGGAAGTCAAGCAGCCCGAACTCCTTCGGGCGCAGGTGCGATAGACGGCCGTCGCGCCGCAGCTCTCGCGATTCGAGGTCGAGTTCGATGCCGTCCGCCACGCGCAGCCGGTGGCCGTTGCGCGGCTCGCGCGTCTGCTCCGCCAGAAGCGCCAGACGGCCGCGCAGCTCGCCGGCATCGAGGTCGAGGGGCAGCGCCGCGTCGAAGCCGAGCCTCAGCGCATCAAGTCGTTCGCCCACGCGATCCCACTCATCCAGGAGGACCACGCGGAGACGAGGACGCCGGCGTCGCTCGGAAGCCACCAGATCGATCTCCGCGGCGGAACCTGGTGGCACGCAGACGACCACGACCCGCGGACGTTCGGTGAGCAGCGCGGCGCGGAAGGCACTGACCTCGCCCGTGATGCGCAGCTGCATCCCCGGTCGCGCCGGCTCGAGACCGGGCATCGCGGGTCGGTCGGTCAGCACCAGCAGATCAGCCCGGAGCGCGGCGCTGCGCCCGGGCGCCACGGTCAGCGGAGGCTCGCTCTCATCCGGGTCGGAGGGATCGACGGCTCGTGGTGTAGCCACGGGCCCAACGGTCGAGGGGCGCAGTGAACGGGCCGTTGCCCGGCGGTTAACGCTTCGTTAAGGGGTGGGCGGCAGGTGGAGCGACCGGCGCGGGTCCGGGTCCGGCTCCACGTGGCCGCCACGCACCGTGGCCCCGATGATGATGCCCGCCGCGATGAGCACCAGGTTCTTGATGATGTATTGCCCTTCGAGGGTCGGTGCGTACGGGAATCTGGTGAACGTCTCGTCCGGGAAGAGCAGCAACGGCGTGAAGGTGCCCAACATCTGAAGGAACAGCAGCAGCAGCGTCAGGCGCAGGAAGACGCCCAGGATGAGCCCCAGGCCGATGGCACACTCCCAGACCGCCAGCACGAGCAGCGCGATGTCCCCGGGCACGATGCCCAGCGTCAGGGCGCTGATCGTCCGCGCGGCGAGCTGATCGGCCGGACTCAGGCCGGGGAAGAACTTGAGGACGCCGAACCAGAAGAAGACGATGCCCAGCGACACGCGCAGGAATGGCACCCCGAAGCTCGCCATGATCTCTGTCACCCGCCGATCGAGGCGATCGAACCAGCTGGGCACGTGTCGTGGTGTCATGGGGGAGCCGTCAGAGGGCGCTGATGGCCAGCGCCAGGCGGCGCCGGAACGTCGGTCCCGCGACGCGGCGCCAGACGACGGGGAAGCTTCGCCGCAGCCGGGGCATCTCTGCCTCACGAGCGATGAGATACGCACCCGCCGCCTCCCGCGCGGCCGGCGCCAGCCCGGAAGCGGCACTCATCAACCACTCGCGCGTGGCCGTAGCGGCCACGTCGGCGTCGTTGAGCAGACCCAGGTGGTCCTGCATGCGCGTGACCACGGCCAGTGCCTCATCGATCTGGCGAGCGGGCAGCACCTCCCGGAAAGACTCCAACGTGTAGCGCAGCCGCTTCCCGTCGATGCGCAGTGCGTGAAGCGCCGGCACGTCCGCCCAGGGCAGCCCCGCTTCGTGCGCGCGGACTTGCTCGTAGGCCTGCCAGATGCGCCCGGCGGCTGTGTCGCGCACGCGCATCGATCGGGCCGCGTCGTCCTCCGCGGCGTCAGCGGCGTCGGCGCCCGGCGTGGCGACGAAGGTCAGATACTCGTCCACGAAGCGCCGGTACGCCTTGGAGTCGAGCAGGCCCAGAAGGTCCTCTCGGGCTCGATCGCGACGGGCGCGCCAAGCATCCGCGAGCGGCTCCAGGTCCCTCGCAGCTTCGGCGTCGAGTCCCTTCGCGTAACGCGCCAGATCCTCCAGCTGCACGTCCATGTCGCGCACGCCACCAAGGGTCGAGGCGACCTCGCGCAGCTCCCTGACGTAACGCTTCTGTGCCTTGGGCCGGTAGGCGCCGTCAAAGACGCGCCAGGCGGCGCGCATGCGGCGCGTGGCGACGCGCATCTTGTGCACATGCTCGGGGTCATCTCCCGACCGGGCGCCATCTTCCGCGGCCAGCATCCGCGCCAGGTGTAGCCCCAGCACCTTGCGACCGGCCTCCGCCAGCGGATCGTCGATCCTGACGCCGGCGTGCTTGGGCACGGCAGGACGCGTACGCGTCGGCTTGGCTGCCTCTGCTGCCGCCGCCAGAGCGGCGGCCACCATCTCCTGTGCGATGCGCTCCTTGCTGCGCGCCTCGGCGCTGATGAGACCAGTCGACTCGAGCGGACCGGCCAGCCGCCAAAGGAGTCCGTCCGAAGCATCGGAGGATTCGACCTCCAGTGTCGCGATCGTGCCCAGCGACCGGCCGCGCCGCTTGACCTCGGAAGCATCCAGGCTGAGCGTGACCCGACCAGCATCGGCCACGAGCTCCCGTTCCAGGCGGCGCTGCAGGAGCGTGAAGCGGGTGCGCAGGCGCTGACCGCCGGTCAGGCTCTCCACCCGTTCACGTGCCGGACTCTCTGGCCAGGTCGCGGGATCGAGGCGAGCGGACGCCGGAGCCTCCAGCTCCATCCGCCGGTGCAGGGCCGCCGGTGCGCCGTCCTGCTGCGCGCCCCGCGCCATCGACTTGACGGTCACCAGCCGGAGGCCATCGATGCGTCGCAGACGGACGCCGTAGCCTGCTGCCTCCAGGGACCCGTCTTCGGTATCTACGTAGCGATCCTCGATCTCCACAGTGCGCCAAGGCTCATCGCCGAAGCGCGCCACATCGTCGAGCAGCCCCGCGTCGAGCTGCGCCTGCAGGGTTTCTGGGTCAGTGATGGCGTACTTGAGTTCGACCTCGTCGCTCATCCGGGCGCCTCGAGCGAGGCGCGGGTCGTGCCCATCAGCGTCTCGAACGTGTCCAGGCCGGTGGCGGCGTCGCCCAACAGCTCCTCCACGCGGCGCCACTCCCCGTCCGGGCAGAGCTGCCAGGATCGTCGGTCATCGGCCAGCATGACGCGCACGATCTCACCCAGCCGCTGCTTGAGGGGCGCATCCTCCACAGGAGCCAGCGCCTCGATGCGCCGGTCCAGGTTGCGCTCCATCAGGTCAGCGGAACCGATGAGGACGCGCTCCCGAGCGCCGGTCCCGAACCAGTAGATGCGTGAATGCTCCAGGAAGCGGCCCACCACGGAGCGCACGCGGATCGTCTCGCTCCAGCCGGGGACACTCGGCTGCAGCGAGCACATGCCACGCACGATGAGGTCGATGGGCACGCCGGCCTGCGAGGCGCGGTACAGCGCGGCGATGGTGACGGGATCCACGATGGCGTTGACCTTGATGACGATGCGCCCCTCGCCCGTCTCCTGGTGGTGGGCGATCTCCTCATCGATGAGCTTCAGCAACCCGTCGCGCAGCGCCATGGGCGCCACCAGCAGCTTGCGATAGGAGCGCTGGCGCGCCACGCCGGTCAGCACGTTGAAGAGGTCGGTCACATCCGAGGCCAGTTCTTGGTCGTCGCTGAGGAGGCCCAGGTCGACGTAGATGCGCGCCGTCTTGGGGTTGTAGTTGCCGGTGCCGATGTGGACGTAGCGCCGCAGCCCGCGGCCCTCACGCCGGACGACGAGGGCCAGCTTGCAGTGCGTCTTGAGGCCCACCAGGCCGTAGGCCACGTGCGCGCCGGCACGCTCCAGGGCGCGTGCCCAGACGATGTTGGCGCGCTCATCGAAGCGCGCTTTGATCTCCACCATGACCACGACCTGCTTGCCCTGCTCGGCGGCCTCGATGAGTGCCCGGACGATGGGCGAATCTCCGCTGGTGCGGTAAAGCGTCTGCTTGATGGTGAGCACGTCCGGATCGGCGGCGGCCTGTTCGATGAAGCGCTGCACGGAGCCGGTGAAGGACTCATAGGGATGGTGCAACAGGATGTCGCCCGCGCGGATGGCAGAGAAGACGTCGGCCTCCTCGTCATCGTCCAGGGCGGCCAGACGAGGCGGCACGACCGCTTGCCAGGGATGCGGCTGTAGCGCCGGCAGGTCCAGATCGGCGATGGCCGTCAGCGCGTTGAGGTCCAGCATGCCGCTGATCTCGTACACGTCGGTGGCTTCCAGAACAAGCCCGCGCTGAAGCAGTTCGCGCGTGACGTGCGGCATGGAACGCTCCACCTCGAGCCGCACGACCTTGCCGAAGCGACGCTTGCGCAGCTCCTCCTCGATGGCCAGCAGGAGATCGTCGGCCTCGTCTTCCTCGATGGACAGGTCGGCGTTGCGGGTGACGCGGAAGAGATGGTGTTCCAGCACCTCCATGCCCGGGAACAGCGCGTCCAGGTTGGCCGCGATGATCTGCTCCAGGAGAACGTACGTCCGCGAGCCGACCTCCCAGAGGCGGGGCAGGACGGGTGGCACCTTGATACGCGCGAAACGTCGTTCACCCGTCTCCGGGTCGCGCACCGTGACCGCGAGCGAGAGAGAAAGGTCGCTGATGTACGGAAAGGGGTGCCCGGGGTCTACGGCCAGGGGCGTCAGGACCGGGAATATCTCGTCGAGGAACTGCTGGCGCAGCTCACCCTGACGCTCCGGTCGCTCGTCGTAGGCCGCGATGCGGATGCCCTCGTCGCTGAGTTCGCCGCGGATCGCTGCGAACGTCCGAGAGTGATGCTCGATGAGCGGCAGCACACGCGTGCGGATGCGCTCCAGCACTTCCGTGGCGGAGAGTCCGTCCGGGGAGGGCGAGGAGTGGCCGGCGGCCACCTGCTGCTTGAGGCCCGCCACGCGGACCTGGAAGAACTCATCCAGATTGGAAGCGAAGATGCCCATGAAGCGAGTCCGCTCCAGGAGCGGGTTGCGCTGATCGCGTGCCTCGTGGAGGACGCGGGCGTTGAAGTCGAGCCAGGCCAGATCGCGATTGACGTAGGGCAGGTCGCGTGCGATCCGCGGCCTGCTGCGCCGCGTCGCGACCGACTGACGGATGGCGGTCACTGGGACATGCTCCTCAGCCCAAACGATGCGTCGCGTGGGGCTGAGAACCGCGGCGCGCCGTGTCTTCCGGACAGGGACACTCCTCGCGCAGCCGCTGGAAGGTGTAGAAGCCGGTGTGGTGCCCATCCGCCCACGTGGGTGCCACGGCGTACTGGCCCACCAGCGACATGTCGGTGAGCTGCGTCTGCGCCTCGGTCAGCGTGGGCGATGAATCCAGCCAGCCGGGCTGGCCCGCTTCGCCGCGACAGAAAGCGCAGGGACAAAGCCACCGCAGCGTCACGAAGTCGAAACGCGTGGCGTGCCCATCGGCCCAGTCGATCTCTAGGGCAGCGGCCGCACGATCAGCGTGGATGCGCACGGGGGTGAGGTATTCCCCGCCGGCGGTGTAACTGGACTTCGGACCGTGACTCATGGCGCGGGTGCATCGTAGCCGCTCTCACGGTCTAGACTTGGCCCCAGCCTGGTGGCGTTCCGGCACAGGCGCAGCACCAGCCCACCCGCCCATGTCGAGGATCACCCATGTCCCGAGCGCCGCGCGCCGATGATCTGTATGCCCTGCGTGTCCCGGTCGAGGTGCAGCTCTCCCCGGACGGTCGCCAGGTCGTCTACTGCCTCAAGGAGACCGCGCCGGACAAGGACGGCTACCGCCAGTCCCTCTGGCTGGTCCCGGCCGACGGCTCCGCGGCGCCCCGGCAGCTGACGCTCGGGCGCAAGAAGGACACCTCGCCCCGCTGGAGTCCGGATGGTCGGACGGTCGCCTTCCTCAGCGATCGCAGCGCCGTCCTGGATGCCGGCGGCGCGAGCGACGTACCCAAGCCCGTGGACGAGACCGAGAAGTCGAGGCCCGGGGGCACGCAGGTCTGGCTGCTGTCCATGGACGGTGGCGAGGCGCGCCAGCTCACGCGGCTGCCGGAGGACGTCGGCGGAGTGGCTTGGAGCCCAGACGGGGAGAGGCTGTGCATCGTCTCGGCGGCCACGGAAGCGGAGCCCAAGCCCAAGCGTCGCAAGCCCGGTGACCCGCCGGAGCGGGACACGCGGATCATCGACCGGCTCCAATACATGCTGAACGGCGAGGGCTTCATCTACGACAAGGCACCCAACCTGTGGATCGTGGAGGTGGCGAACGGCGCTGCGCGACGACTGACCTCCGGCTCCAGCCGCGACGAGGAGCCGCAGTGGAGCCCGGACGGCAAGCGCATCTGCTTCATCTCCGACCGGCATGCCGACGCCGACCTCACCTGGCGCTCAGACCTTTACCTGATCGGCGCCGATGGCGGTGACGTCGTGCGCGTCACCGGCGGTAAGGGCGACCGGTACTTCGGGCTGCAGGCCTGGAGTCCGGATGGGCGCTGGATCGCCTGTGTCGGGACTCGGCTGCCGGTGGGTGGCGGGTCGCGGGACGACGTGTGGCGCTTCCGCCCGCAGGCTGAGCAGGAGGGCGAGAACCTCAGCGGGGAGAGCGACCTGGGCGTCGCGGCGGCGCTGGGCAGCGATCTGGCGGGCACGCCCAGCCCGCACCTCTTCTGGGCCGGCGACGGCGACTCCATCCTGTTCGCGGCGCCGACAGAGGGCCGCTACGAGCTTTGGCGCGTGGGCGTAGAGGACCGTCGCATCGAGCGGCTGACGGAGGGCGCGCACGCCATCTCGCGGCCCCACGCGGTGCCCGTCAAGGACGGTATGCGTGTCGCTGCGGTGCGCGTCTCGGGGCATCAGGCGCCGGATGTCGTGGTGCTCGACCTGCGCGCGATGGGTTCACGCCGTCCGTCACCGGCTGAGCCCCGGCAACTGACCGATCTGATGGCCGAGGCCTGGGGGGAGGTCGGGATCGTGCGGCCGGTCACGCGCTGGCACGAGGTCGATGGTCGACGGATCCAGGGCTGGTTCCTGGAGGCGCCACGCCGTGACAGGAAGCCCGCGCCGCTCGTGGTGGAGATCCACGGCGGTCCCTCCACGCTCTACGGCTGGTCCATGTTCTGGGAGTGGCAGGTCATGGTCGGGCAGGGCATCAGCGTCTACGCCTGCAATCCGCGCGGCTCGCAGGGCTACGGCCAGGACTTCAACCACGCCAACTTCCGTGATTGGGGCGACGGCCCGATGCGCGACGTGATGGGCGGCGTGGACTCGCTGATCGCCGATGGCCTGGCCGACCCGGACCGGCTGGGCGTGACCGGCGGCTCGTACGGTGGCTATCTGACGTCCTGGATCGTGGGTCATACCGATCGCTTCAAGGCGGCCGTGACCTGCCGCTCCGTGAACGACATGGCCGGCGAGATGCTCAGCGGGGACATCGCCGGCCCCTTGTTCGGCAAGTACGAATACGGGAAGAACCCCTGGGAGGACCCGGACATCTACCGTCTGCACTCCCCGCTGACCTACGCTGAGGACATCCGCACGCCGCTGCTCATCCAGCACGCGGAAGAGGATCTGCGCTGTCCCATCACGCAGGCTGAGCAACTGTTCACGGTGCTTCGCTCCCTGAAGCGCACGGTGCGGTTGATGCGCGTCCCGCATGAGTCGCACGAATTGACGCGCAGCGGCGCGCCTTTCCGTCGCGTGGAGAACATCGAGCGCATCACGGATTGGTTCCGACACTTCCTGATCGAGGGCAAACGCGGCCTGCCGCCTGCCTGACTGACCTCGTGCCGTCCACTCGCAGCTCACGCGTCGGCGCGGCCGTGGACGTCGGTTCCAACAGCATCCACCTGCTGGTGGGCTTGGTGGGTCCGGGAAGCGTCCAGCCGCTCATCGATGAGAGCGAGCTGCTGGGCCTGGGCGATGTGGTCGACCGTGCGGGGCACATCCCGGATGACTCGTGCGAGGCCATCGTCCGAACATTGGAGCGCTACGCGGCGACGAGCGCGGGCTACGGTGCAGAGGCCATCACGTTCGTGGCCACGGAGCCGCTTCGCCGGGCCACGAACCGCGCCGAGGTGCTGGCGCGCGTGCTGGGCGCCACGGGTAAGCCACTGCACGTCCTGAGCCATGATGCGGAAGCGCGGCTGACGCTTCTGGGCGTGACCGGCGGCAGGCCGGGAGGGGGCCCGCTGATGGTGGTCGACATCGGCGGTGGCTCGACTGAGATCATCTCCGTTCTTGGCGGCGCGGCCGATCCCGTGGTGGGCGTGTTGCCGACCGGTTCGTCGCGTCTGACCAAGGCGCTGGTGGAGCACGACCCGCCCACCTGGTTCGAGATCAACGGGCTGCGCGCAGAGAGCCGCCGCCTGGTCGACGGGTTGGACCTGCCGCCCGCGACCGACGGACCGCCCCGTTGCGTGATGGTCGGCGGAACGGCCTCGAACCTGGTGAAGCTGCTGCCCGCGCCGGCCGCCGGAGATCCGCGAACCATCGACCTGGCCGACCTGCTCGCCTGCTTCGACCTCCTTGCCCGGACTCCTGCTGACGCGCTGGTAGTCCGCTTCG
>JBBJNS010000220.1:0-2553 GCA_037720745.1 Candidatus Limnocylindrales bacterium | reverse complement strand
ACGGCTTACCTGCGAAAGAACACGCCCTGGGCAGCACGCGGCGCCACGGGAGTCGCGCACGACACGCTCGTCGAGCTGGCCCTCGCCGGCCGGTAGGAGTCACGCGCGGCGGAAGTCGCCGAGCGGTGATGCATGTCCCTCGTCCATGAGTCGCTCGATGTGGCCGCCTCGCCAGCGCACTTCATGAACCAAACGGCCGTCCAGGGCAGCCACGACGGCCTTGATGGTGCGGAGTGACAGGGTGTCCAGGTGGCCTCGCTCCACGGCCGACACGGTCGACTGACTTACGGCCGCGGCGCGAGCCAGATCAAGCTGACGCCATCCGCGTCGACGTCGCAATGCGCGGATCACGAGACCCAGTCGTCGTCCATCCATCTCGTGCAGCATCGGCCGTGGTGCTTTGCCGGCTCTTATCGCGCGTGCATCACCGACTCTCGGGAACTTGCGGTCCAGGACGCCACAGATCCAACCTCACACTGGCACGCAGCTGGCAGCGAGGCCCGGGCCCCCAACATCGTGACGGCCCAACGTCTGACCGGGTGAGCCATGAACCGGACCTGTGGGCCGCAGCCGACGGGGATGGACCATCCGGCGGGTGGACCCGCCACGGCACCGGACCGCACACTTAGAGACATGACCCGTCGCGTCGCGCGCCCTCGGAGGATCCGGCGTCCGTCCGCCTGCCGGCCAGCCGGAACCGACTGATGCCCATCGCCGCAGTGGTCGCCGGTGTGATGGGTGCGATCGTGGGATTCGCCGCCGATCGACTGGCGGCGCGCTGGCCGGTGCATGAGGTCGAGGGCCGGCGCGGGCTTGACTGGCGCACCGCGTTCGTCGTGGTCGCCGGCATCGCCTCCTTCGCGGGCCTGGCGGTGCGCTGGAACGAGCCGCGTGATCTGCTGGTGCTGGGCATCTACTTCGCCGCGCTGGTGGTGCTCCTCGCCACGGATCTCGATCAGAAGCTCTTGCCGGATCTCATCACTTTCCCGCTGATGGCCTATGCGCTGGCACTGCTGACCATGGGCTGGGATCCAGTGCTGGATGGCAAGAGCCTGGGCACGATCAGTGCTGTCGTGGCGGGCATCGGAGCGCCGGTGCTCCTCTTCATATCTGACCGCCTGCTGGGGGGAGCCTTGGGCATGGGCGACCTGAAGCTGGCCGTCAGCCTTGGTCTCATGTCGGGCGTCAGCGGGCTCTTCGCGGGCTTCTTGATCGCCTCGGTGCTCTCGTCGGTGGTTCTGCTGCTACTCATCGCGTCGCGCCGGATCGGCCTTCGCAGCGCCATACCCTTCGGTCCCATCCTCATCGCGGCAGGCATCATCGCGACACTCCTGCCTGCTTGACGCCTGGCGCGCCCGGCCCGCCCGCGCCAGGCCCGCGGCCGACCCGACCGTTCGTTCCACCGATGCCCGCATGGCTGCCGTGCAGCGGCCTCGCGACCGGCTTATCATCGAACCCAGCCGGACAGAGTCGCGATGTCGTGCCCCAGCGCGAATGCCGTCTCGGTCGGTATAGCGACCGCGTCCCACGGTCGCAGACATGGAGCAGGCTTGCGGATGATGCCAACCTGATGCGTGCTCGCCGTGGCCAACGGGTCGCCCGAGTCCTGCTCATGTTCCTCCTGGCGATGCCCCTGCTGCTCTCCGGGATGGCCGGCCTTCCCACCTCCTCGGTGCGTGCCGATGACCTCACTGACCGCATCGCTGCGTCCCGCGAACGCCAGCAGGAACTCCTTCGCTCCATCGAGCGCAACCGCGAGACCCTGGCACAGCTGAGGGCTGATGAGGAGCTGGCCGACGTAGCCCTGGCCGCGAGCAGTACGCACCTGGACGAGATCAATACCGACCAGGCCGCCGTGCGTCAGGAGATCGAAGCCGCCACGGATGCCCTCAGCCGGGTGCAGGCTCGACACGACACCCTGGTCTCGGAGCTCCGTGAGCTGGACTGGACGGTGAACCTGCTCGAGTCGGAGATCGCTCAGGGCGAGCAGGACCTGGAGACTCGCAAGGGCGTGTTGGGCGAGCGCCTGGCGGAGGCCTATCGCACTGGCCAGACCAGCCTTCTGGAGCAGATCCTCGACTCCAGCTCCTTTGCCGACGTCGTCACCGACATGGATGCGCACCTGCGCTTCGGCGACCTGGACGTGGAGCTGGCCCGCGAGATCGAGGCCGATCAAGACCGACTCGACTCGCTTCGCCGCCTCACCGTTGCCACCCGCTACGGCACCGACCAGCTCCGCCTGGAGACCATGGCCGCGCAGGATGAGCTCGTGGCCGAGCAGCAGCGCCTCGAGGCGGCGCGAGGGCGACTGACCGTGCTGGAGGAAGAGACCCAGTCTCGCCAGCGGGCGCAACGGGCTGAGTTCCAACGCATCGTGGGCGATCAGGGCGATGCGCAGGCCTTCATCGCCGAGCGGCAGGTCGCGGAGGATCGCCTGGACGCGCAGATCGCGGATCTGCTGGCCGAGGCACAGCGCCGCGCCGAAGAGGAGGCACGCCGGCTCGCCGAAGCGGAAGCACAGCGGCTGGCGGAGGAAGCCGCCCGACAGGAAGC
>JBBJNS010000219.1:0-2570 GCA_037720745.1 Candidatus Limnocylindrales bacterium | reverse complement strand
AGGCCGAGCAGCACGAACGCCACAGCCGCGACACCCAGCGCGACGACGGCCTTGAGGCCCAGGAAGTCCGTAGTGCGGAGATCTCCCGGGTTGCCGGCCATGGCCAGGCGCTGTTCTGCACGACCGGCGGGCTTGGCGCCCGTCAGCTTTCGGCCGACTCGTGACCCGTTCCTCACCCTTGAGCCGCCGGGCCTCATGCCGCTCCGTCTCAGCGCGTATCTGCTGCACCAGCAGCTCGATCTCGGCGGCTTCCTCGTCCAGGCGAGCCAGGTCCTCGGCCAAGGTGCGGCCGATCTCGCTCAGGCTGGGCACCGCTCCTGCGCCGGATACCGACATCAGTCCTCCGGGATCCGGATCCAACCCTGCTTCATGGCATAGACCACGGCCTGTGTCCGATCGTTGACCGACAGCTTGCGCAGGATGGAGCTCATGTGGTTCTTGACGGTCTGCTCGCTGATGGACAGCGCGTAGGCCACCTGCTTGTTGGTCATGCCCTTGGCGATGTTGTCCAGGATCTCCACCTCGCGAGGGGACAGCGGCGCGAAGATCGGCGCTGCCTCCTGACCGTAGACGGACAGTTCCCGGAACTCCTTGAGCACGCGGCTGGCCACCGACGGGCGCGCGAAGACCTTGTCGTTGATGAGGTACTCACCGGCGTTCACGCGACGGATTATGGTCACCAGGTCATCCGGACTGATGTCCTTGAGGATGAAGGCCGCCGCGCCTGCCTTGATGGCGTCGAAGAGCTGATCCTCATCCTCTGCGACGGCCAGCGCGACGATCCCCGCGCTGGGCACCTCGCGCTTGATGCGCTGGGTGGTCTCGATGCCGCCGGGAGCCGGCAGCGAAAGGTCCAGTAGCACGATGTCCGGCGTGTTCTGCTGTGCAGCCTCGAAGGCAGTGCGTGGATCGTCCGCCTCAGCGACGATCTCGAAGTCCGACTCGCGTTCCAGGATCTGGCGCATCCCCACGCGGAAGAGGGCATGGTCATCGACCAGCACGATCCTCACGCGCTGATCGGGATCGCGGCGATCGGGGCCGCCTCTGCGCCGTTCCGCGCCGCTGTAGTTCATGGTCATCGCCTCTGACTCCTCTCCCCGGGGTCCAATGTGAGCCGGACGACCGACCCTTGGCCGGGCTCGGACATGATCTCCAGGCGGCCGCCGATCAGGGCGGTCCGCTCACGCATGAAGCGCAGTCCGAAATGATGACGGTCGGTGGTGGATGTGGCGGACGCCACATCGAATCCGTTCCCGTCGTCGCGGACCTCCATGACCCAGCCCCCGCCGCCACTGGCGTCAGGACTCGGCTCATAGCTGGTGGTAAGCCAGACGCGCTTCGCGCCGGCATGCTTGCGCAGGTTGCGCATCGCTTCCTGGGCCACGCGCAGTACGGCGATGCGATCCTGCCCGTCCAGGACGCCGGTCGGTGCATCGAGATGAACCTCTACGGCCAGGCCCTCCTCCGTGACGAGCTGCTCGGCGTTCTCGTGAAGCGCCTGCTCCAGCCCCCCGTCCTCCAGCACCGGCGGCCGCAACTGGTGGATGAAGCCGCGCAGTCGATCGAGCTCTCGATCGAGGAGCGCGCGGAGGGCGTCCAGCTCGGCTGCGGCGGCGCCCGCATCGTCGCGCAGTGTCCGGTCGATGATCTCGACCTGGAAGGACGCGTTGGCAAGGGCCTGGGCGGGCCCATCGTGAAGCTCCTCGGCGATGCGCGTGCGCTCTTCCTCCTGGGCTTCCAGGACATCGCGTGCCATGAGCTCGATGGTCGCTCCCGACAGGCCATCGGTGTCCGGACGCGCCCCGTCACCAGCATCACCTCTGCTGCCGGGCAGCAGGAGCCAGCACTGCTCCACGTCACGAACGGCCAGTTCCAGGCGGCCCACCAGCCGGCCTGCCCGGGCGTCCGCCACGCTCGCCTGGCGAAGCCGCTCGGTCAGCGCACGAAGCTGGTCGGCGCTCTGGCTGAGCACCTCATCGGCATCGGCGTAGAGCGCTTCGAGTCTCGCTTCAGGCGACTTTTCGATGGTCCTTCGGTCCATGATCGGCCGAGTATAGGCTGGCTCCAGGAGCGTTCCGTCGTTCATGGCAGCACACAATGGCCGGGAAAGGGACCTCGCCGGCGGCCCACAGCCGCACCAGCAGGGCCAGGCCGACGAGGCCCAGTGGCAGGAGCCAGGTGACGAGTCCCTGCCGCTCCACAGCTCGCACGGTCGGCACTGCTCGGATGGCTTGGGCGGTCACGCGTCGCACCGCGTATCGGCCGGCTGGAGGCAGACGGCATAGAGCACGGCGCGTGGGATGGGCGTCTCCGACGAGAGGCTGAAGACAGGGGAGGAGAGCCAGGCGGGGCGGACCTCGCCCTTCATCACCGGCATGAGCGGCTCCACGATGTGTGCACGCTCCAGGACGAGCCAGCGGATGTCGTAGGTCCGCAGCGCCGCTTCGATGACCGGCAGTGGGTCATCGGGCGTGACGATCCCAGCACGCCCCGCGTGATAACGGTAGGCGCCAGCGTCAGGGCTCATCAACCGCTCGCCGGGCGGTACGTCGGCCAGCGCCACGGACATC
>JBBJNS010000083.1:0-9976 GCA_037720745.1 Candidatus Limnocylindrales bacterium | reverse complement strand
GCGCGCCGGCGTGGTTACGCCTACCAGGTGCTCACCGATCACTCGCACAGCCTGACCATCGCGAATGGGTTGGATCCCGGACGGGTGGAGCAGCAGCGGCGGATCATCGGAGAACTCAACGAGCGCTTCGCCCGGGAGGAAGCGGCGGGGTCCCTGCCGGATGGCGCTCATCCCAGCGGTTTCCGGCTGCTGCACGGCTGCGAGATGGAGATCCGCACGGATGGTCGGCTGGACTACGACGACGCCTTGCTCGCCCGCTTCGACGTAGTCGTGGCCTCGCTGCACGTGGGCCGGCGGCAGCCGCGCAAGCAGTTGATGGAGCGCTACTTCACGGCGCTCCGCTCGCCGCATGTCGACATCATCGCACACCCCTCGGGACGCAAGATCGGCATCCGCGAGGACCTCGATCTCGACTGGGACGTCTTTTACCGCACTGCCGCGGAGACGGGCACGCTGCTGGAGATCAACGGCTCGGACGAGCGGCTGGACCTGGATGATCGGCGCATCCGGGCGGCGCTAGAGGCGGGCTGCCGCTTCACCGTCGACTCCGACGCGCACTACATGAGCGAGTGGGACAACGTGATCTGGGGCATCGGCCTGGCGCGCCGGGGCTGGCTGGAGAAGCGCCACGTGGCCAACACACTGCCCCGCGACGAGTTCCTGGCACTCATCGCGGACAAGCCCCACCGCGTGGCCTGAGCGGGCGACGAACGATGAGCGGTGGACGATGAGCGACGCGATGGACAAGCTGGTCCGCGATCTCATCCCGGAGCAGCTGGCGGCGAAGGGCGTGGCGGCGCAGGTGTCGCGCTACGACGACGCGGCGTTCCTGGAGGCGCTGCGCGCCAAACTGGTGGAGGAGAGCGTGGAGTACTACGCCGCTCGCAACGATGACGATGCGGTCGCGGAGCTGGCCGATCTCCTGGAGGTGGTGCTGGCGTTGGCCGCGGTGCACGGCGCGGACGAGGCGGCGCTGAACGAGGCGCGGCAGAAGAAACTGGCCGCGCGCGGCGGCTTCCACGAACGCTTCCGGCTGGTCATCGACGACTGACGCGGCGGCGACCCGTACCCGGCGCTCCGCGCTGGCGTGGTGGATCCGTCCCTACCATCACCAGGGCTGATAGGTGGCAGAAGTCGGCCCCTTCAGCTGGCGTCGGCGACCCCCGCACGCCACCCCGCACGCGACCCTCGCGGCGAGACCGTGCCACCATGTGCGCATGGCACCTGAACTCGAATACACCGACGCCGAGTGGCGCTCCCGACTCACGACCGAGCAGTACGAGGTCCTCCGCCGCCACGGCACGGAGCGCGCCTTTTCGGGCGAGTACGTCGATACCAAGACCGATGGCACGTACCGCTGTGCCGGCTGCCAGGCTGAGCTCTTCGCCGCCGACACCAAGTTCGACTCCTCCTCGGGCTGGCCCAGCTTCACGGAGCCGGCCGTGGCCGAAGCGGTCGAGCTGCACAGCGACGAGAGCTACGGGATGATCCGCACGGAAGTGCTCTGCCGTCGCTGCGGCGGTCATCTGGGACACGTCTTCGACGACGGGCCTGGTCCCACCCGTCAGCGCTACTGCATCAACTCGGCGGCGCTCCAGCTCGACCCGAAGTAGGCACGCCACCGGCGCCGCGCCGTCTCCGCCACCGGATCTGCTGAGTTCGACCGACACGACGGCCGTGCTACACTCCCGTTTCGCCCATCACCTGTCGGCGCGCGTCAGCGCGCCCCCCGCTGGCGGCTCGATCCGCCGAATCCCGAGGAGTGCATGAGCTTCAACTCGCTCACCGAGAGCCCGAGCTCCAACCAGGCCATCAACGCTACGCGCCTCAAGCGGCAGCTGACCGAGCAGGCCATCGCCGCCGCTACCGCCGCCGACTGGATCGGCGCGGCTGAGATCAACCAGCGGATCCTTGAGTCGGGCCCGGACAGCGAGGCGGAGAATCGCCTGGCCAAGGCCTACTGGGAGCAGGGTGAGCTGGCTCAGGCCCGCGAGCACTACCAGGCCGCGCTGGCCATCGACCCCACGAGCCGCATCGCGGAGCGCAACATCAACCGTCTGCGTGTGCTCATGGCCGAAGCCGGCAAGAAGACCATCGCGGCCAAGCCGGGCAGCAAGGCGCCAGTGAGCATCTTCGTGGAGGAGACCGGCAAGACCGGCTTCGCGCACCTGGTCGATCTGGTCAGCCCTCGCGAGCTGGCGCAGGTGAACCCGGGCGACCTGGTCGAGCTTGCGCCGGAGGGTCCGCGTCTGGCCGCCAGCTCGAATGGCATGCACATCGGCTACTGCGAGCCGCGCGTGGCCGCCCGACTGCTGAAGCTGGTCGCGGAAGGCAACAAGTACTCGGCCGGCGTGACGAGCCTGGGCGACCGCGACGTTCGGCTCATCATCCGCGAGGTCTACCAGGACCCTCGCAACTTCGGCAAGGTCTCCTTTCCGACCGCGGCCAAGATCAGCGACTTGCGGCCCTACACCAAGGGCACGCTCGTGCGCGAGGACCTGGAGCTCGAGGACCTGGAGCTCGACGAGGACGACTATGAGGTCCAGGACATCGGCTCCGTCCTGCCCGTGGACGTCACGGCCGACGAGGCCTTCGAAGTCGAGGACTCGGACGACCTCGACGAGAACTGACCTCGGCGCGCTTCCTGAGCCACCTGGGGTCGCGCGCCATTCGGCCATTCGCGAGCTCGCGGTCAGGGTTTCCGTCAGATCCCCGCCAGACGGGCGGTAAGTTGGGTAGGCGGCCCTCGAACCACCAGTTCGCGATGGCTTCTTTGCCCTTGTTAGCCTCTGGCGGCTGATTCGTCGTCGCCACCACGGTCGCCTCGCCGGTCTAGGCGACTTAACGCCCGCCTCACGGGAATATGACGGAAGGTGACGCTGCGGTTCGATGTGCGTCCAGCTCCGCAACGCCTCTAGACTCACTAGCGATGGCCGAGCCACTATCCCCGCTGATCCGGCCACATCGCGGGCCGATCCTGCCGGTCTTCGAGCGCCTCGCGCCGCCCCCGCCGGAGAACCTCGTGGCGGCCGAGATCGAGGCGCGAACGTCGAGCGGCGACGTGGTCATCGAGCTGCATGGTCGCGGCGCCTGGATCGCGCGGGGAGCGGTCAATCGGCTGAGGCGCGTCTACGACATCGAGTCCATCGCCCTCACTCGACTCCAGGCGGAGCTCGTCCTGCGACCGCCCGATCTGCGGCATCTGGACGCGGCGCTGGAGTCCCTGGCCCTCCATCCGCGCGGCGACAGCGCGGTGCGCAGGGCGATCCTGGAACCGTTCACGTCGACCTGCGCCACGTGCGGCCGTCCCGTGATCGTGGAGGAGTACCAGTGGGAGGCGGAGGCGACCGTGCCTGCCCGGAAGTCGTATCACTGCGATGGCTGCGGCGATCGATCGAGATCCCAGGAAGGGCGGACCGTCCCCGTCGACGCTGATGACATCCGTCGCGCGCAGCGGATGAGCCGTTCTGCCAGCAATGCACGCGAGCGCCTGCGAGGCAGGTTCCCGGCACCAGAGCCCGGCCACCCGCTGCCCGGCCAGTTGCTTGACCTGTACACGCCGCGAACCCTGGAGGCGTTCGACATCCTGGCCGAGCGCCTGGAGCTGGACCTGCGCGCCGCGCCCATCCAGGCCGCCCTGCGGCTGGCCCTGGTGCATGCCCTCATCCCGAGTTCGCGGCTGAACCGCCAACCTGGCCGCCTGCAGGCCCTGCGCATCACGTCCGGCACGCTGCGTGCCACTGTCGATCGTGGCTGGCGTGAGCGCAATCCCTGGCTTCTGTTCGAGGAGGGGCTGCGTCACGTGCGCTCCTTCGTCCAGCGTCTGGAAAGCGTGCCCGGTGGGTCGATCCAGGCCCGCGTCGGCAGCGATATGACCGCGCTGGTCGACGGATCCTCCAACGTGGTGCTGCACGACGCGGGTGCCGCCGCGCGGCGCACTGGACCGACCTTCTCCCTCGACCGGCCGATCATGCCCGGCCGGCTCGACCCACGCTCGCGCATCCGATTGGTGCTCACGCAGCCGCCTATCCACTGGAGCGCGGAGAACCTGGCCTTCGCCTACCTGGCCACATCGATGGTGCTGGGTCGGGATGCCGCTGAGGATCTGCCGCTGGATGCCCTCTTCGGGCCAGCCACGGCCAGCGAGTGGGGTGCCGACGTGGCCATCCTGCGCCGTTCCCTGGCGGCCGCGCGGACCGTGCTGGCGCCCGATGGCGGCGTGGTGCTCATCCTGGATCGCTCCGGGCCCGCCGGGCTGGCGGCCGGTGTGCTGGGCGGCGTCGGAGCAGGGTTCCGTCTGTCCAACGCCGTGCTGGCCGAGCTGGGCGACGAGATCGCCGGCACGCTCGAGTTCTCGCCCATCGATGAGACGGCTGCGTCCGACGGGTCGACTTCCGAGGGACCCTTCCAGCTGTCCGCGGTCGAGCGAGCGGTCAGCGACGTAGCGGTCGGCGTGCTCCAGGCGCGCGGCGAGCCGGCGCACTACGACCGGCTGCTGGGCGAGGTGCTCATCGGACTCGACCGCCTGGGGCACCTTCGCCGGCTCGTCGGCACGCGGACGTTCGCCGAGACGGAGGCGCGGTCCGAGAGCGCCCCCGAAGCCACGGGGCTCTTCGGCGAGGTGCCTGCCAGCGGTCGAGGCGACGGCCCAGCATCCAGCCAGTGGCGCGACTCGCGCGTCCCGATACGTGGCGCGGCGCACTCGGCCACCGAGCCAGCGGCGGAGGGCGAGGCCGTGACAGCCGCCGTCGACGCGACAGATGGGTCCACGCCGACCGACGCGTCGATCCCGACCGATGACGTCGCCGCCGGCGACGACCCGGCTCCGACCGGCGAAGCCCTCGACGGCGGCGGCACGCTGTACGACCGGTGGGCGAATGCCGGATCGGGGTCGGACCCGGTGAAGCTGCTGCTCGAGATCGTCCTGGGCGAGTTGCGCCGCCCGGACCACCCGCGACTTCAGGAGCTCGAACCTGGTCGCTGGTGGCTACGGAGTGAGGAAGACATCGAGGCCGCGCGACTGCCCCTTTCCGACCGCCTGGAGTGGGCCGTCTTCAGCCTGCTCTCCACCAGCGGCGAGCTCTCCGAGCAGAGCTTCTACTCTCGCATCGGCAGGATGTTCCGCGGCCATGACGCGCCGGACGAGGAGCTGGTCCGAGCCTGCCTGGAAAGCTACCGCGCGGACGCCGGTGCCGTACCAGGAACGCTGCGGACCGCGGACTCGCTCCAGGCGCGGACCGAAGAGCACGGCACGTTGGTGGGCATGCTCGTCGAGTACGGCCACCGCCTTGGTCTCAGGTGCTGGATCTCCGCGCGCGAGCAGCGCCGCTTGTTCAAGGGCGCGCCGCTCGCTGACCTGCTCTCGGAAGCCGAGCAGCGCGTGTACCTGCCGCTCGTCACGCCGGGCGATGCTGATGCCCTGGAAGGCACTGACTGCATCTGGTACGTGCGCGGCAAGGCGAGCTTTCTCTTCGAGGTGGAGTGGACGGCCATGCTGGCCGAGCCTGTCCTGCGCCGCGGCGCAGGCATCCCGGCCGCTGACACCATGGTCCGCTTCCTGGTCGTGCCGCCGGAGCGCACGGAGCTGGTGCGGCTCAAGCTGGCTCGGTCGCCCCTGCTCCGCCGTCGGATGGAGGAGGACAACTGGCATATCCTGAAATCGGATCATCTGCGCAGCCTCTACGCCCGCGAGGAGGCCGATCTGGAGGAGCTGGGTCCGTTGCTGGGCCTGGACCCGGAGATCGAGAAGCAGGGCGAGCAGCTCGCGCTCTTCGGCTGAGCCATCCCTCGCACCTTGCACCTCGCACGTCGCACAAAGGAGTCGACCCATGACCTCCGCACCCAGCCAGAGCCCCGTGCGCGACCTGGCCGACCGGTTCTGGGACTGGTTCCTGTCGTCCCAGCCCATCTACGCCACGGTCCTGGGCGACGAGCGGTTCGACGATCGACTGGACGATCCAAGTCCCGAGGGTCGAGCGGCCGAGGTCGCTGCCATCCACGGCTTCATGGCGGACGCGGTGGCCATCGACACTGGCAGCCTGAACACGGAGGAGCGCATCACGCTGGACATGCTCCAGGTGGTGGGCCGCATCAGGTTGCGTGCGCACGAGCACCGGCTGCACCACTTCGAGGCCATCGACCAGATGGCCGGACCGCAGAGCCTGCCCGGTGACCTTTCCCGATTCCAGCGCCTCGATAGTCCGGAGCGCTTCGAGCGTCTGCTGTCGCGGCTGCGCGCGTTCCCCGGCTACCTCGACGCCCATCGAGCCAACTTCCGGGAAGGCGTGAGCGCCGGGCGGACGGCTGCGCGGCCGGTCCTGGAGCGCACCATCACGCAGGTCCGTCGGGCCGTCGAGACGCCCGTGGAAGAGTCGCCGCTGCTGGCCGCCGACAAGCCGCTCGATGGCGATCAACGGGCAACGCTGCGCGGCGTGCTCGAGGATGTCGTCAAGCCTGCACTCGTGACTTACCTCGCGGCACTGGAGGAGGCACTTCCCAGCGCGCGGTCAGGTGACGGCCTGTGGTCGCTGCCCGACGGTGAGGATGTCTACCGCACGCTGATCCTGGCCTCGACCACGCTGGAGGACGAGCCGCAGGCGTTCCATGACTTCGGCCTGGAGCAGATCGAGTCGATCGACGCGGAGCGGCTGCTCATCGCGCAGGAGCTGGGTTTCCCGGACGTGGCCGCCCTGCGGGCGTCGCTGGAGGAGGATCCTGCCAACCGGCCCTCCAGCCGAGAGGCGCTCGTGGAGCTGGCGCGCGAGCAGATCACCCGGGCCGAGGCGGTCGCCCCCACGATGTTCGGTCGATTGCCCAAGGCGGCTTGCGAGGTCCGTGCCGTCGAGGCCTACCAGGAGGCCGAAGCTCCGCCCGCCTTCTACTACCCGCCCGCGCCCGATGGTTCTCGCCCGGGCATCTACTTCATCAACACCTACGAGCCGGACAGCCGGCGTCTGCACCGACTGGCCTCGACCACCTACCACGAGGCCGTGCCGGGCCACCACTTCCAGATCACCATCGAATCCGAGCTCGAGGCGCTACCCGACTTCCGGCGCTTCGGTGCCCGGCTGACGGGCGCGGCCTATCCCGAGGGTTGGGGGCTGTATGCCGAGCGCCTGGCTGATGAGTTGGGACTATTCGTGGACGCGCGCGAGCGATTGGGCATGCTGGATGCGCAGGCGTGGCGTGCCGCGCGACTGGTGGTGGATACCGGCATCCACGCGTTTGGCTGGGAGCGGCAGCGCTCCATCGACTTCCTTCAGGACGTGGCCGGACTTTCCGAGCTGGAGGCTGCCACCGAGACGGACCGCTACATCGCGTGGCCCGGCCAGGCACTCAGCTACATGACCGGTCAGCGCGAGATCGAGGCGCTGCGCAGGCAGCTGGAGGAACGCGACGGCGACCGTTTCGACCTGAGCGCCTTCCACGACGAGGTCCTGGGGCACGGCACCCTGCCACTGGCCACTTTGCGCCGGGAGCTGCCGAAGTGGGTCAAGCCTCGCGACGCGTAGCGCGCCATCAAGCGGCGGTGAGGGCCGCGCTCAAGGCCGCGCTCGCGCCAAGCCAGCGAGATAGGTGCGATTCGTCACGATCAATGAACAAGGAACGCGTTCGAAGCGGAATAACGACGGCTGGGGCAGCTGCGTCTGGCCCGCCACCATCGCAGGGACGAGGCGACCGCGCTCCTGCCTGCTTGGCCGTGCTTGACCAGCCGCCTCGCACGCCGGGCGGTGCTCACATCAGGACGCCGTCGCTCGTGGCGGGCATGGCAGCCTGCGTCAGGGTGCCGCCCTGTTCGGTGATGGTGACGAATCGACCCGCTACGGCGCGTCGTATCGGGCTGTCGAACTGGATCCCATAGGCTCTCGTCAAGACCATGGTCCTCCAGTTCGGGTGGAGTTCCTGCTTGCGCCAGACGCCCCAGACTAGGGTGAGGGTCCTGCGCATGCGGTGACGCAGTCGTATTTCAGACCGGGCAGCCCCATGCTGATCGGTACCACAGCTTCATGTACGATCAGGACTTCAACGGTGACGCCTTCAACAGCCATACGCACCCGTGAGGACGACGCTATGTCTCTGTCGCGACTGGCAACTCCTTGGCGCTACCTGATCGCAGGCCTGTTGATCGTCACCATGGCTGCAGCTCTGGCGCTAGCAAGTGTGGGCTGGCCGGAGCCAAAGGTTCCGTTCGTCGGCGTCCCGAGCATGGATGTCGACCAACGGATCGACTCCACGAGGCTGGGCAAGATAGCTCCCGAGGAGAGGGCGCGGATCGCCTTGGAGCCGCGGAACGCTGGCGCTAACGATGTCGAGTGCGTTGGAGAGTGCGGCCCGTAGTCTGCCACCACCGAGACACTGACCCGCCGGCACATCGCAACGCTCAGGCTCGCAGTAGCTCGCCCAGCGCGTCGACGAGCCGCTCGATCTCAGCGAGCGTGCTGTAGTGGACGAGTCCGACACGGACCATGCCGCCCGCCTCGGACAGACCCAGCCGGCGCACCAGCTCATAGGCGTAGTAGTCGCCGTCCCAGACGTTGATGCCGCGCTCGCCCAGGAAGGCGGCGATCTCCTGCGGGTGGCGGCCGGCCATGGTGAATGAGACGGTGGGGCAGCGCTCCTCGAAACGGCTCGGGTCCGTGATGCCGAGCACCTCGACGCCGGCCGAGACGAGTCCTTCGATGAGCGGCGGGATGAGCGTCAGCTCGTAGGCGCGTGATGCCTCCATCGCCGCGCGTAGCCGTGCCGCACGGCCCCCGTCCGGGGCACCGGGTATGCCGGCGGCGCCACCCTGCGAGACGCCCACCCACTCCAGGTAGCGGAACGTGCCCAACAGGCCGGCCAGCATCTCGTGCGACTGCGTGCCGGTCTCCCAGCGGCCGGACGACTCGTCGGACGACGGCCGGACCTTGAACGCCGGCAGCGACTCCAGCAGATCGCGCCGTCCCCACAGCATGCCCAGGTGCGGGCCGAAGAACTTGTAGGGCGAGCAGACCAGGAAGTCGGCGCCCAGCGCGACCACGTCGATGGGCAGATGCGGGCCGGCGTGCACGGCATCGACCCACAGCAGCGCCCCGGCCGCGTGGACCATCTCCGCGATCTGCGCCACGGGCGGGATGGTGCCCACGGCGTTGGAGGCAAGCGTCACAGCCACCAGGCGCGTGCGAGGCGAGAGGACCGCGGCCAGCTCATCCAGGTCCAGCGTGCAGTCCTCGTCGCGGATGCCCACCCAACGGATCGTCGCTCCGCGCTCCTCGGCCACGGCCAGCCAGGGCGCTACGTTGGCATCGTGATCCAAGCGCGTGACCACGATCTCATCGCTGGAGCCCATACCGCGACCCAAGGCGCGGCTGACGGCGAAGGTCAGCGTGGTCATGTTGGCGCCGAAGACGATCTCGCCGGCATCGTCAGAGCCAACGAAATCAGCTCCTGCGGCATGGACCTTCGCCAGCAGCGTGTCCGTCTCGTAGCTGGAGCGGAATCGGCCGTGAGAGTTGGCGTTGGACGACTCGAGGTATGACGTGATGGCCTCGATGCACTCGCGTGGCACCTGCGTACCGGCCGGTCCATCGAGATAGGCCACCGGCCGCCCGTCCAGCTGGCGCGACAGAGCAGGGAAGTGGGCGCGCACGGAGTCGGTGTCGAAGGCCGGCCGGTCGTTCATAGGTCAAGTGTAGGGAGGCCACCGAACGCGCGTAGGATCGAGCCGCTTTCGCTTGGCGCTATTCGCTTTCCGGACGCTTCTACAGCTGGAAGGTCCTAGAGGTACCGCCGATAGTACGGGGTCCACCGTGGATAAACCCCTTGCACCTCAAGCCATACTTCATGGAGGGCACGGTAACTCACGGCGACGAGCCTAGCTTGTAGCCGGTGCAGATGTCGTCGTCACATGGAGGAGGGTCATTTACACAAGGTCCTCGCCGGAGTCTTTTCCAGACGCCGGACATCTAGCTGGTGTTACTCGCCAGAACGAGCGAGT
>JBBJNS010000218.1:0-2613 GCA_037720745.1 Candidatus Limnocylindrales bacterium | reverse complement strand
GGAGTAGCGCGTGGCGACGCGCGCCCTGCCGCCGGGAGCGGTCAAGCGTCGGACGTTCTTCGGACTCCTCGACGCAGACGGCTGGGCGGCGGCGTCCATCAAGGCGCTCTTCTGGTTCCTGCTCATCCTGTTCCTCCTGGGCTACGTCCCCGATCGGGCCTACTACTTCATCGTCTCGCGGACCATCGACGTGGGCTACAACGCCGTGCCCATCGTCAACCTGTGCCCCGCCTCCAACGAGACGCTGCCCTGCCCCGCTCCGTTGGGCGGCGTGGTGCCCTGGCAGTCAAGCCCCTCGACGCTAGCCCTGCCTGAGCCGCGGGTCGACACGGCGACCTTCCAGTCGGGCACGAGCCTGTACCTGATCGGCGGCACGACCGCCGACGGCGCCACGGCCGCGACGCTCATGACGGAAGTGACCACGGACGGCAACTACCAGGCTTGGGCAGAGGGACCGCCGCTACCCGCCGCTCGCGCCAACGCCGCCGTGGCCAGCCTGTCGGGCGTGCCCTACGTGATCGGCGGCCTGGACGAGAGCGGCGCCCCCACCACCACCGTCTTCCAGGGGACCGTCACAGAAGGGCAGCTGACAGGCTGGGAGCAGCCGGAGCAGCTTCAGCTGCCCACGCCCATCAGCCACGCGATGGCCGTGCCCACCGGCAACGGCGTCTACCTTCTCGGCGGACGGACGGCTGAGGGACTCACCGATGCCGTCCACCTGGCCACCTTTGGCGAGGCGGTTCCACCCACGCTCGAGGCGTGGCAGGAGACACGCCTGCCACTGCCGCAGCCGCGCGCACAGGCGGCGGCGCTATCCGTCGGGGACATGATCTATGTCTTGGGTGGGGAGGGGCCGGAGGGCGTCAGCCGCTCTGTGTTCCGTCTCATGCTTGACGAGGGCGAGCCCCTCACGGACCCGGAGACGGGCGACATCCTGGGTTGGGCAGAGGCACCGGAAGGACAGCAACTGCCAGTGCCGCGCGCACGGGCGTCGGCATCCACCGCCAACGGGGTGCTGTATGTCATCGGCGGCGTGGATGCCGATGGCGAGCCACAGCCCTCGACCGGCTGGACGGTGCCCACGGCCACGGGCGACCTGCCCCGTTGGGAGCGCCTCGATCAGAGCGACCTACCCGAGCCACGGGCTGGTGCGGCACTGGCCAACGTGGGTTCGTACGCGTTCCTCATCGGGGGAGAAGGACCCGGCGGGCCCGTCGAGTCGAGCCTGCGCTCGAACACTTCCCCCGAGACGCCGTTCTTCGCGCTCGGGCTGTTCGGTGCGACCATCCCCGGTATGACTATCGAGGGTGAGATCGGCCAGCAGCTCGGCTACATGGCGGCAGCAGGCGTGGGCACGGGCAACTTCGTGGCCCTCATCCTGATCGGCCTCGCCTTCTCGCACCGCCAGGCGACGGGCCGCGTCATCGAGCGGCTCTCCCGGGGCCGGGTGCGCGCGCCTCGAGAGGACGAGTACACGATCGAGACCGGTCGCCGCTGATCGCCTGACTCAGCGCTCCTCTCGTCGGCAGATGAACCAGGCAGTGGCGCCGTCGTCGGTGTCGTGACGCTCGAGGGTGCGCAATGACTCCGGTAGCTGCAGGCCGTCAAGGACCGCCGCCAGCACCACCACACCGCCGGGCTCCAGACCATGCCCGATGTGGGCAGCGTCGACCCCCGTCATCTCACTGACGATCAACCGGTAGCGGTCGCCGGGTATCTGCCGCATCCGCTCGGGCGCCAGCACCGTCCAGTCCCAGCCCGCCGGCAGGTCCCGCGGACTCGTCGCCGAGAGCCATAGCGCCGCACCCGCCGGTGCGCGAGCCGCGCCCTGGCCCACCCAATCGAGCCATTCAGCGGCGCTCGACTCTTCGGCGGCCGAGCGCTCCAGGCGATGCGCCTCGATGGCCGCGCGCGCGATGGCCAGGCGCTCCGGGGTCGCGCCATCGGCGATCGCAAGGACCGTCGCGCCAGAGGCAAGGACAGACCGCAACGCCGAGGCAGGGTCTGAAGCGTGGAAGAGCAGATCGATCATCGCGCCATGACGACGGTCGAAGGCGCCCGCTGCGTCCGCTGGCCCGTCGGGTCCGGCCGAGACTTCGCCCAGCGCGCGCAAGAAGACCTCAGGTCCGCCGAACTCATCCCCCTGCGAGAGCAGGGCGTCATGGCCGACCACCGCCCAGGTCTCGATGCCCACGGAGCGTCCGGCGCTGACCGCCACGGCCGTCTCACCAGGCGACCGCGGACCCTCCACCAAGACGATGTCTGAACCGGCGTCGGCGAGCAGGCCGGCGTGATCGTGCAGGTCCCTGGCTATGCTCGCGTCGACCGAGCCAAGACGGCCGCTGCCGGGATCATCGCCCAGCAGGGGGAGGGCGCCTGCCACGAGCACCGGCACGGTCGCCGAGGACGTCTCGTGATCCCGCCGGTCGCGGCCCTGCTCCGCCGCCTCGCGAGCCAGTACGACGGCGGACAGCGTCAGCTCCCGCGCGCGCCGCACCTCACCGACACTCGCCAGCGCGCGCCGATGGGTGAGGAACGTATGTGCCAGCAGCACGTCCGCACCGGCGATGACCTGGGCAGTCATCCGCTCGCGCACCGCCGCGGCGTCCCGGG
>JBBJNS010000009.1:0-33448 GCA_037720745.1 Candidatus Limnocylindrales bacterium | reverse complement strand
AGCCAGGGCTCTCGAAGCACATCCCGACCGGAGGTCCAGATGAGCCCCAGGCCGGTAAGGCCAGCGACGATCGCCAGCGGGCCCACCAGCTTGGTCGAGATCGCGGCGTTCACGCGCATCGCGAAGTTGGCGAACTGTGGTTCGCGGCCGCCCATGGCACCGATGATGGGAAAGGCGAAGGTCGGTCCGAATGCCACGATGGCTGACCCGATATGAAGGAATAGGAAGAGCAGGAACAGCAGGTTCGAGTCGGCGAAGTTCATGCTCGGTCCTCCTCGGTCGCGCAACGACGATCCTTCCCCCGACAGCAACGGTAGCGCGCGGCAGGTCCGTCGGTACGGCACCGACGCACACGCCAAGAGCCCGTCCGGCGTGGTACCGAGCGGGCTCTTGTGATGAAGAGGGGGAGAGACGTCAGCCGCCCGCGCTGACGCCTTCGGCACCTTCCGTGCTGTCGACGCCGTCGTCGTCGTTGTCGTCGCCGTCGTCGCGGTCGTCGTCGCGATCGTCCGAGCCGTCGTCGTCATCGTCGTGGCGAAGTGCGTCGAAGTCGCGGCCGACCTCGATCTCGATGTTCACGTCCATGCGGCCGTCGTCGATGTCCGCGTCGAGATCGATGGAGGTGGATGAGGCGGCGTTCACGATGTCCAACTCGACCTCGCCGCGGCTCTCGCGCTCAGTGACTTCCCAGCCGTCGGCCAGGGAGGTTTCGGCGAGAGTCACGTCCATGCCGCTGACGTCGACGGTCACGGTGCCCGCGTCACCCACCGGATAGGTGTACGAGCCATCAGCCGCGGGACCCTCGAGGTCGATGTCGACATCGAGCGTCTGGTCCTCGAGTTCGGCGTCGAAGTCGATCTCGACGTCGCCGTTGGTGAAGTCGATCTCGACTTCGCGGTCATCGCCGTCGTCATCCACGATCAACGTGATGGTCACAGACTGGCGGACGCGGCTGGGAACTCGCTGAGACAGCGATGAGAAGACTCTCAGATGGTTCGCCACCGATTGAGGCCGGGTACCATCCCGCTGATGAGGGACCGATGAGCCACGATCAACGCTCCTCCGAGCCACGGCTGACCATCACCACGCGTCCGCGGCGCACCGTCACGGCACCGCTGCCGGACCTGCCCTCTCCGCTGTTCGCGCCGGCGCACGATGAGCTGGCCCTTGGCCGCGCCGCAGCGTCCCCGCGCCGTCGTGAAGGACCGGAGAAACTGACCGGACTGGCCAAGTACGCCGACGATCTCGTTTTCCCCGGCGCCTGGTACGGCGCCACCATCCGTTCCACCGAGGCGCACGCCCGGCTGCTCTCCATCGACCTGGACCCCAGCTTCGACTGGTCCAAGGTGGTGGTGGTGACCGCCCGGGACATCCCCGGCGAGAACGTGGTCAGCCTCATCTCCGACGATCAGCCAGCGCTAGTCGCCGACGAGATCCGCCATCACGCCGAGCCAGTGGCGCTCATCGCGGCGCCCGATCGAGCCATCCTGCGTGCCGCCAAGAGGGCCATCAGCCTGCGCACCGAAGCGCTTCCCGCGGTGTTCGACCCCCTCGAGTCGAGCCAGGAGTTCGCGCATTACGAGGTCGCCGATGGCGATGTCGAGGGCGCCATGGCCGCGGCGGACGTGGTGGTCGAGGGCGAGTACCGCGTCGGCCACCAGGAGCAGCTGTACATCGAGAACCAGGCCATGATCGGCGTGCCGCGCGATGACGGTGGCGTGACCGTCCACGGCTCGCTCCAGTGTCCGTACTACATCCACAAGGCGCTGCGGCGAGCCCTCGGACTCACACCGGAGCAGGCCGTCGTGGTCCAGGCGGAGACCGGCGGCGGCTTCGGCGGCAAGGAGGAGTACCCCTCCATGCTGGCCATCCACGCCGCGCTGCTGGCCCAGAAGTGCGGCAAGCCGGTGCGCATGATCTACGACCGCCACGAGGACATCGCCGCCACCACCAAGCGGCACCCGGCCATCGTGCGCTATCGGACCGGCCTCATGCGTGACGGGCGGCTGATGGCCCAGGACGTGGACATCGTCATGGACGGCGGGGCGTATTGCACCCTGACGCCGGTGGTGCTCTCGCGAGGCCTGCTGCACGCCGGCGGCCCCTACCGCTGTCCCAACGTGCGCATCCGTGGCCGGGCCGTGGCCACTAACACGCCACCCAACGGGGCGTTTCGCGGCTTCGGGGCGCCGCAGACCGAGTTCGCCGCGGAGATGCAGGTCAACCGCGCGGCCGAGGCAGTGGGCATCTCGCCGCTGGATCTGCGCCGCATGTGGGTCTATCGCGAAGGCGACGCCACGCCCACAGGGCAGATCCTGCGTGAGAGCGTTGGTGGTGAGGAGGTCCTCGAGCGTGCCGCCGAGGCCTCCGAGTTCGAACGGGTGCGCGAGCAGACGCGGCTGGCGCGCGGGGTTCGGGCGCGAACGGGTACCCCCAAGGCACCGGGCATCGGCCTGGCGCTGGCCTGGCACGGCGCGGGCTTCACAGGCAGCGGCGAGGTCAAGCTGGCCAGCGTGGCCAGCCTGGAGCTGACCGCTGAGGGCACCCTCCGAGTGCTGACCGGCTCGACGGAGATGGGCCAGGGCACCAAGACGATCTTCCCGCAACTGGTCGGTGAGCAGCTCGGCGTGGATCAGGAACTCGTGGAGATGGCGCCTCAGGACACCTCGATCGTGCCTGACAGCGGACCGACCGTGGCCTCGCGTACGGCGATGGTCGTGGGCGGGTTGCTCATCAAGGCCTCGGGGCGCCTCCGGTCGCAGGTCGAGGAGCGGACGGGCCTCCCCTTCGCCGAGTCGTTCCGGGACTACGCCCGCGAGCACGGCGCCGTGCGCATCGACCAGCGTTTCGAGCCCTACCCCAACGTGCACTTCGACGACGGCACGTATCGCGGCGACGCGTACCCCTGCTACGGCTGGGCGGCCGCCGTCGCCGAGGTCGACGTGGACCTCGACACGGGCGAGGTCACGGTGCGCTCCGTGGTCGCCGCGGATGACATCGGCAAGGCCATCCATCCCATCATGGCCGAGGGCCAGGTCGAGGGCGGCACCCTCCAGGCCGTCGGTTACGCCACCATCGAGGAGATCAAGCTGGATGAGGGCCGCTACCTCAACGATCGTTTGGCCACCTACCTGATCCCCACTGCTATGGATGCGCCGCGCATCACCACGATCCTGGTGGAGAAGCCCTTCAGCGGCGCGCCGCACGGCGCCAAGGGCGTGGGCGAGCTGCCCATGGACGTTGGCGCGCCGGCCGTGGTGGCGGCCATCCACGACGCGACGGGTGTCTGGATCCACGATCTGCCCGCCAACCCGGAGCGCATCCTGGCGGCAATGGCCGCGGCTCGTGGCGCCGGAGACAGGGGTACCCGTGCCGCACCCACGCCGCCGGGAGATCAGGTCGACGCAGGCACCATGGTGGGGCAGGCTGGTCATGCCGGTCGCGAGCCGGACGCCGAGGTGTCGGCCGGCACGCCCGATGCCGAGCCCGGAGCCCTCGCCAACGAGTCCGTCCCGTCCAGCGGGCTGGACCCCGACCCGGAAGCACGCACCGACCCATTGCCCTTCCGCGCCCCGACGGACCCGCCACAGGACTGGTCGCCTCCGCGAGAAGATGAGATCCGGCCGGAGGGTTGATCACCGCCCTGCGGACACCCGTCCGGCCGGGGAGGCATTCGAGTTCATCACGCGGGACCGCGACCAGGCCGCAGCTGCCCGCGCCCTCGGCCTCACGGTCCGGTAGTCTGCGGTGGTGCAGGGATATCGCTTCACGCTGAACGGCGCGGCCGTGGAGCTCAAGGTGCCGGGCATGCGCCGGCTGCTGGATGCGCTGCGCGAGGACCTCGGTCTCACCGGGACCAAGGAAGGCTGCGGAGAGGGCGAGTGTGGGGCCTGCTCCGTGCTGGTCGATGGAGCCGTGGTCGACGCCTGCCTGGTGCCCGTCTGCCAGGTCGATGGCTCCGACGTGCGCACGGTCGAGGGCATGGCAGACTCGGCAACCGGTGCCCTGAGCCCGCTCCAGCAGTCGTTCCTCGACCTGGGCGGTGCCCAGTGCGGCATCTGTACGCCGGGGATGCTCATGGCGGCGCGGGCCTACCTCGACCAGGGCGGCGAGCCGACCGACGAGGGCATCCGCGAGGCCATCGCCGGCAACCTCTGCCGCTGCACCGGCTACACCAAGATCATCGAGGCCATCGCCGCCACCGCGGATGGCCCAGCGGGCGGCTGACGATGCCCGTCGAGCCGCCCGTGATCACTCCCCGCACGCTGCCCGAGGCGTACGGCCTTCTGGGCGACGAGACGTACCGACCCATCGCGGGCGGCACCGATCTGATGGTCCAGATCACGGGTGAGCTGGGCGAGCCACCGGAGCGCATCATCGACCTCTGGCGTCTGGACGAGCTTCGAGGCATCCGGATCGAGGACGGCGCGCTGTTGGTCGGCGCCCTGTGTACCTACACGGAGATCCGCCGCTCGGCGCTGGTCGGCGAGTGGCTGCCGGCCCTGGCGGAAGCCGCCGCCACCATCGGTGCCGCGCAGATACAGAACCGCGGCACCCTGGGCGGCAATATCGCCAATGCCTCACCCGCCGGCGACACGCTGCCCGTCCTGCTGGCTGCGGACGCGTCGATCACCCTGGGCAGTGCGCGCGGCGAGCGCGAAGTGGCGGCCGTTGACTTCTGGACCGCATACCGGGAGACGGCACGGGCCCCGGACGAGCTCGTGCTGCGCGTCCGCTTCCCGCTGGAGTCAAGGCGGACCATCCGGTTCCGCAAGGTCGGCACGCGACGCGCGCAGGCCATCTCCAAGGTGGTGATGGCCCTCGCCTACCGCGAGGACGGCGGCGTTTGGCGCGATGTCCGCGTGGCGCTCGGATCCGTGGCCGCCACACCCGTCCGTGTGGCACAGACGGAGGGCGTGCTGGAGGGCGCCGCACCACGCCAGACGGTGGCCGATCACGCGGCCGCGACCATCACACGCGAGATCGCGCCCATCGACGACGTGCGCTCCACGGCTGACTACCGACGCTCCGTCAGCGGTCGCATCCTCCACCGCATCTTGCGCGAGGAAGGCGGCTGGTGAGAGGCCTCACGGATGACCCCAAGTCCCTCCAGTGGCTCATCGCGCTGCTCATCGGCATCCCCGTGGCGACCGTGCTAGCAGGCGCCTTCCCAGACCGACAGGGCGCCCAGTTCGTGCCTTTCCTCATCGCCGGCGCCGTCTCCTTCGGCATCGTGTTCCTGGTCAGCGTCCTGGTCGCGCGCTGGTGGACGAACCGGCGGGAGGCGCGGGAGGACGCGGCGCGGCGAGGACCGCGCCGGTGACGAGCGGAGCCCGCTCTAGCCACCACCCGGCTGCTAGCATCCCTCGACCATGACTCCTGACGGCGGCTGTCCGACCTGCGGCGCAGCGGTGACGGGCGACCTTCGATTCTGCCTGTCGTGCGGATCGCCGCTCGCTGAGCGATGCCCCGACTGTGGCACCCCGCGCGTGCCGGGTGCCCGCTTCTGCGGTCGATGCGGCACTCCTTTGACCGGGCCTGCCGAATCGCCTGACCGTACCCCTGACGCCTCCCAGCAGACGACCCCCATCGAGCGGCGGCTGGTGTCGGTCCTGTTCGCCGACCTGGTCGGGTTCACCACCCGCTCGGAGTCCCGGGATCCCGAGCAGGTCCGCGAATTCCTGGGTCGTTACTTCGAGGCGGCGACCCAGGTCATCACCACCTACGGTGGCCAGGTCGAGAAGTTCATCGGCGACGCGGTGATGGCGGTCTGGGGAACACCGCAGACGTTCGAGGACGATGCCGAGCGAGCCGTTCGGGCCGCACTCGATCTGGTCGAGATGGTCGCTACGCTGGGAGAGGGCGATGGAGCTTCGGGCGACAGCGCGGCGGGCGACCCGGGCCCGGTCGACGTGCGCGCGGCCGTCATGACCGGCGAGGTCGCCGTGACCGTGGGAGCCACGGGCCAGGGGATGGTCGCGGGCGACCTCGTGAACACCTGCTCTCGCCTTCAGGCGGCCGCTGCGCCAGGCAGCGTGCTGGTCGATGAGGCGACGCGACGGCGATCCGACCAGGCCATCGCCTTCGAGGAGGCCGGTGAGCAGGTGCTCCGCGGCAAGAAGGCGCCAGTGCCCGCCTGGCGCGCGCTGCGCGTGGTCGCCGAGCGTGGCGGCATCGGCCGCTCCAACGCGCTCGAGCCGCCCTTCGTCGGCCGCCAGGAGGAACTGCGGCTGCTGAAGGACCAGCTGCACGCCACGGGCCGCGAGGGTCGTACGCGTCTCATCACGATCCTGGGGTCGCCGGGCGTGGGCAAGAGCCGCCTCGTGTGGGAGTTGCAGAAGTACGTCGACGGCGTCCTCGAGCCGATCTTCTGGCACCAGGGCCGCTCGCCGGCCTATGGCGAGGGCATCGCCTACTGGGCGCTCGGCGAGATGATCCGCCGTCGGGCCGGGATCACGGACTCAGACGATCCCGAGACGGCGCGGCCCAAGCTGAGCGAGGCCGTCAACCGCTTCGTCACAGACGCGGCCGAGCGTCGCTGGATGGAACCCAGGCTGGGCGCACTCCTGGCCATAGCCGATGCACCGGCCGGTGAGCGGGAGGAGCTTTTCGCTGCCTGGGGGCGATTCCTCGAGCGTATCGCGGAGCAGGGCACGGTCGTGCTCGTCTTCGAGGACCTGCACCGGTCGGACCCGGGCCTGCTCGACTTCATCGAGTCGCTCCTGGAGCGGAGCCGTGCCCATCCCATCCTGGTGGTGGCCCTGGCACGCCCGGAGCTGCTCGAGCGCAGGCCCGGCTGGGGGATCGGCGGCCGGGCATCCATCGCGCTCCATCTGGACCCCGTGCAGGGAAGCGAGATGGCCGCCCTCCTGGCGGGACTCGTCCCGGGGCTACCGGCCCAGGCGATGGCGCAGATCGCCGCTCGTTCCGAGGGGGTGCCGCTCTATGCGGTCGAGACCGTCCGCATGCTCATCGACGATGGCCGGCTCATCCGTGAGGGAGACACCTTCCGGCTGGCGGACCCGGCCGCGCCGTTCGCTGTGCCGGCTTCCCTGCACGCCCTCATCGCGGCACGCCTCGACGCATTGGCGCAGGACGACCGCTCGCTCCTCCAGGACGGTGCGGTCCTGGGCCGGACCTTCTCCCTGGCTGCGCTCGCGGCCGTGACAGGCCAGGATCCGGTCTCGCTGGAGCCGCGCCTGCGGGTACTTGCCCGCAAGGAGCTGCTCGCACTCGACACCGACGAGCGGTCACCAGAGCTGGGCCAGTGGGGCTTCGTGCACGGCCTCGTGCGGGAGATCGCCTACGGGACGCTTTCCAAGCGCGCCCGACGGGCCAGGCACCTGGCCGCCGCCAGGCACTTCGAGGCAATGGGCGACGAGGATCTGACCGGCCTGCTCGCCAGCCACTACCTCGATGCCTATCGTGCAGCCCCGGAAGGCCCAGAAGGCGATGCCGTGGCTATCCAGGCGCGGCTGGCGCTGCGTGCGGCCGCTGAACGCGCCCTTTCGCTGCACGCCAACGTGACCGCGGTGGAGTTCTTCGAGCAGGCCCTGACGGTCACGAGCGACCCCGCAGAGCGCGCCGCGATCCAGCTCCGGGCGGCGGAGCCAGCGGAGATGGCCCTGGGCACCGAGGCTGCCGAGCGTCACCTGCGGGACGCCTTGGCATGGCTGTCCGCCGAGGGAGACCCGAGCGCAGCTGCATCAGCCGTGGCGCGACTGGCTCGATCGCTGATCGCGGACTCGCGCCTCGACGAGGCCCGGGAACTCGTGGAGCCGGCTATCGAGAGCATCGATGACGGCGAAGAGACGGCCGCCAGTGCGCGGTTGCTCAACGAGATGGCCCGGATCCACCTGTTCGCCGGCGTGGCGGCCGACGCGCTCCCCCACCTCGAGCGTGGGCTCGTCATCGCGGAGCGGCTGCGCGCCGAGCCTGAGATCGCGGAGCTGTTCATCAGCAAGTCCTGGGCGGTCACCGCGCAGGGACATCCGCGAGAGGCGCAGGTGCTGGGCGCCGGAGGCCTGGAGCTCGCGCGGCGGCACGGGCTGGTGGTGACCGAGCTGCGTGGCCGGATGAACCTCTCCAACTGGTACGTCGCCGACGACCCCCGTCGGGCGATGGAGGTCGCGGGAGCCGGTGTCGAACTGGCCCGGCGGGTAGGGCACGGCGACTGGGCGGCGGGCCTCGCCGCAAACGTCGGGATAGCGGCTCTCGCGGCAGGCGAGTGGGACGGCATCCTTCGCAATGAGGAGGAGCTGTACAACGAGCACCTGACCGAATTCTCACGGTCGGGACTGGTCGCCCCCGCGACAGTGATCCGCGCCTTCCGTGGCATCGATGGAGCTCCGTTCCCTGAGACTGAGCTCGGCCGTTCGATGCTGGCCTCCGGTGCGGCACAGGATCGGGCCATGGTGATATTCAGTGACTCCCTGGTGCGGTATGCCACGGGTGATCTGGTGGGCGCGGCTGCCGCCGCGCGCCGCTCGATCCGCGAGATGGCCGAGGGCACGGAGTCGCTCGTGGCTGTCATCAACGCGGCCAACGGTTTGGTCGAGCTGCGCGACGGCGAAGCCCTCGCGGAGATGCTCGACACCTTGGACGGCCTCGGCCACTCCGCCGGTGAGTGGCTGGACGCCAGCCACGTCCAGCTCCGCGCGGCCCTGGCTTGGCTGCGGGGCGATGCCGTCACCGGCGAGCGTGGCTACCGCGACGCGATCCAGACCTGGCGGCGGCTCGATCTCTCGTTCTCGCTTCTGGTCGCGGAGCTGGGCATGCTGGTGCTCGGCGGTGCCGGCCTGCGAGGGACCGAGGCCCTGGCGCAGGAGGCACGGTCCATCTCCGAACGACTGGGAGCGGTGACCATGACCGAACGCCTGGAGCGTGCGACAGCTCAGACGCCTTACGAGGCTTCCGCGACGAGCCGCTCGGCCCACGCGCTGGTGGACGAACCGGCGCGTAGCGCGGGGGGACGCTGAGCGCGACAGCGGCGCGCCCAACGGCGCGGGCCCTGCCAGCGTCGCGGCCCTGCCATCGCCGAGGCCCGATGCAAGTCCGATGCAAGCCACTTCGGCGTGGCCCTTTGGGGCTCCGCGACCCTCTTGACCGCCAAGCTCTTCATCTGACAGTCACTGGCTCACAACGGGTCGCCAAGCGAATCGCCGAGGGTTCCCAGCCCACCACCGCACAGGAGTCTTTATCATGCATCTCGAAGGACGAAAGATCGCCTTCCTGGCCACGGACGGCGTCGAGCAGATCGAACTCACCGAGCCGTGGAAGGCCGTCAAGGAGCACGGAGCTACGCCGGAGTTGGTATCGCTCGAGACGGGCAGCATCCAGGGCGTGAACCACCTCGACAAGGGCATCACCTTCCCCGTGGATCGCACGGTCCAGGATGTGACTGCTGAGGAATATGACGGTCTGGTCCTGCCGGGCGGCGTAGCCAATCCCGACCGTCTTCGTATGGACAAGGATGCGGTCGGTTTCGTGCGCAGCTTCTTCACGGCCGGCAAGCCGGTGGCGGCGATCTGCCACGCGCCATGGCTGCTGGTCGAGGCGGACGTGGTGCGCGGCCGCACCATCACCTCGTGGCCAAGCCTCCAGACAGATGTCCGCAACGCTGGCGGCACGTGGGTCGACGAGGAGGTGCACACGGATCGTGGCTTGGTGACCAGCCGCAAGCCGGAGGATCTGCCCGCCTTCTGCGACAAGCTGGTCGAGGAGTTCGCGGAGGGCGCTCATCCGCAGCAGGCGAACGCGACGAACACGGAGGCGACGCCTCTCCGCTAGACGAGCAGGGTCATTCTAGGATAGGCGCCGTCCCGCATGGACGGTGCCTTTTCTTGTCACCCGGTGCCTCTTCTTGTCACCTCGCCGACGCGGGATGGATGAGCCGTGCAACATGACCCTGTTCAGGGATCGCTGACAGCTGGTCGGCCCACGGGGCGGCGAGCCACTTCGAAATGAGGGATCCGTTTCGCATGCACTTCGACATCCCGTGAGGATCTGGGCGGGGCAGCCCTACCCGCTGGGCGCCACGTACGACGGGCTGGGCGCCAACTTCTCGATCTTCTCCGAGGTCGCCGAGCGCGTCGAGCTGTGTCTCTTCGATGACGGTGGCCTTGAGACACGGATCGATCTGCCCGAGGTGACCGGCTTCGTATGGCACGGGTACGTGCCGCAGATGACGCCTGGTCAGCGCTACGGCTACCGGGTCCATGGTCCCCGAGTCCTCTCGGAGGGCAGGCGCAGCAATCCAGCGAAGCTTCTCCTCGATCCCTACGCCAAGGCCATCGAAGGCTCGGTGACATGGGATCAGGCGGTCTACGCATACCCCTTCGGCGACCCCGAGGGTGACGCCGAGGCCACTGACTCCGCGCCATTCATGCCGCGCTCGGTGGTGACCAATCCCTATTTCGACTGGACCGATGACCGGCCGCCACGCCATGCACCGAACGAGACGATCATCTACGAGACGCACGTGCGCGGCTTCACCAAGCGGCACCCGGAGATCCCGCCCGAACTGCAGGGGACATACGGGGGCATGGTCCATCCAGCCGCCATCCGCCACCTTCAGAACCTTGGCGTGACCACCGTGGAACTGCTGCCGGTGCACCAGTTCATCCATCCCGCTCACCTGGTGGAGAAGGGCCTGCGTAACTACTGGGGCTACGACTCCATCGGCTATCTGGCGCCTCACAACGAGTATGCCAGCGCAGGGACGCGCGGCGAACAGGTGGCCGAATTCAAGGGCATGGTCAAGGCGCTGCACGCGGCCGGGCTAGAGGTCATCCTCGATGTGGTCTACAACCACACGGCAGAGGGCAACCACCTGGGTCCGATGCTCTCCTTCAAGGGCATCGACAACGAGGCCTACTACCGGCTGGTGCCCGACGACAAGCGCCACTACATGGATTACACGGGCACCGGCAACACACTTAACGTGCGCCATCCCCACACGCTTCAACTGATCATGGACAGCCTGCGCTACTGGGTCCTCGAGATGCATGTGGACGGGTTTCGCTTCGACCTGGCCGCCGCGCTCGCGCGTGGCTTCCACGAGGTCGATCGCCTCTCGGCATTCTTCGACCTCATCCAGCAGGACCCCACGGTCAGTGCCGTCAAACTCATCGCCGAGCCCTGGGATGTCGGCGAGGGCGGCTACCAGGTGGGCAACTTCCCGCCGCTCTGGTCGGAGTGGAACGGCCGCTACCGGGACACGGTGCGTGACTTCTGGCGCCGTAAGCCCGAGAGCCTGGCGGACTTCGGCTACCGCTTCACGGGCAGCTCTGACTTCTACGAGACGACCGGCCGCCGGCCCCACGCCAGCATCAACTTCGTGACCGCCCACGACGGCTTCACGCTGCGTGACCTGGTCTCGTACAGCCAGAAGCACAACCAAGCCAACGGCGAGGACGGGCGCGACGGGACCGACGACAACCGTTCCTGGAACTGTGGGGCTGAGGGGCCTACCGATGACCCGCAGGTAGAACGGTTGCGCGCCCGCCAGCAGCGCAACTTCCTGGCCACCTTGATGCTCTCCCAGGGCGTGCCCATGCTCCTGGGTGGCGACGAGCTCGGTCGCACGCAGAACGGCAACAACAACGCCTACTGCCAGGACGATGAGATCTCCTGGTACGACTGGGGCTCCGTGGACGGCCCGCTGCTGGAGTTCAGCAGCCGCCTCATCGCGTTTCGGCGCGCACATCCCGTCTTCCGCCGGCGCCGTTGGTTCCAGGACCGCCCCATCCACGGCCAGGGTACGCGCGACATCGCCTGGTTCACGCCAGAAGGCGTCGAGATGACCGAGGAGGCGTGGGCCTCCGGCATGGTCAATGCCCTGGGCATCTGGATGAGTGGCGCGGGCCTCCTGGGTTCCGACTACGAGCCAGTCCCGGACGACACGTTCTACGTCATCATCTCTTCGCGCGATGGCGCCTCGAGCTTCCGGCTGCCGAGCACGGCCTTCGGCGACCGCTGGAAGGTCGTCTTCGACACCGACGCAGACCCCTCCTTCCCAGCCATCCCGGCGATGCACCCGGCCGGAGCCGCGCTACCCGTCGAATCCAACTCGGTGATCCTGCTGCGGAGAATCGATGTCGCCTGAGGCGACGTCGATGACAGGCGAGGCACCCCTGCTGGAGGCTGCTGCCCGACAGCGCGTGCCCTCTGCGACCTACCGACTCCAGCTCCACGGCGGATCCGACTTCGCGGCGGCCCGCGGCCTGCTGCCCTATCTGGCGCGACTGGGTATCAGCCACCTTTACTGCTCGCCCGTGCTGCAGACCACGCCGGGCAGCACTCACGGCTATGACGTGGTGGACCCGCAGCGCGTCAACGAGGCGCTGGGTGGCGAGAACGGCTGGCGCGAGCTGGTGGCCGCCGCCCGCGAGACCGGACTGGGCATCGTGCTGGATATCGTGCCCAATCACCTGGCCACCACCATGGAGAACCCCTGGTGGTGGGACGTCCTGGAGAACGGTCGCGCCAGCCGCTACGCGCGCTACTTCGATGTCGACTGGGCGCCGCCCGAACCGGCCCTGCGCGATACGATCCTGGTACCCATCCTGGCTGACCACTATGGGCGAGAGGTGGAGGCCGGCGCGCTGCGGATCCTGCGCGAGGGCGGCTCGTTCCGGATCGCGTATCACGAGCACCATCTGCCCGTGGCGCCACGCTCGCTGGATGAGTTGCTGGCCGAGGCTGCTCGCCGTGTGGACTCGGACGAGCTCAGCCTGCTGGCGGCCACCCTTACGAGCCTGCCACCCTCGACCGCGGACGATCGCGCCAGCGTGGAACGACGAGACCGGGACAAGCAGGTCCTGCGCGCGATGCTGGAGCGGCTCCTGACCGATCAGCCGGACGTGGCGCAGGCCGTCGACGATGTCTTGGCAGCCATCAACGCCGATGCGGACCGGATGGATGCGCTGCTGGAGCGGCAGAACTACCGCCTCGCGTTCTGGCGCACAGCGGGACGCGACCTCGGCTACCGGCGCTTCTTCGACGTCACCACCCTGGCCGGCATGCGCATCGAGGACGAGACGGTCTTCGGCGAGACGCACGCCCTCGTGCTTGGTTGGTTGCGCGATGGATCGGTCGACGGCTTGCGCATCGATCACCCCGATGGCCTGCGCGATCCCGCCGGGTACCTCGATCGCCTGCGCCGGGCCGATCCGGGCGCGTGGCTGGTGGTGGAGAAGATCCTGGAACCGGGGGAGAGGCTGCGGGCCTGGCCGGTGGCCGGGACGACCGGCTACGACGCCCTGCACCGGGTCGATGGCGTCTTCATCGATGCGGCGGGCGAGGAACCGCTGACACGTTCCTACCTTGGCTTCACCGGCCTGGACGAGACGTTGGCGCAGGTCGTGCGTGATGGCAAACAGCTCGTCCTGCACGAGATCCTGGGTTCTGAGCTGAACCGCCTGACGGCGCTGGCCCTGCGCATCTGCGAACGCCACCGACGCCACCGCGATCACACTCGCCACGATCTGCACGAAGCACTGCGCGAGATCTGCGTCTCCTTTCCCGTCTACCGCTCCTATGTTCGGGCCGAGTCCGGGCAGGTGAGCCCGCAGGATGAAGCCGTCATCTCCACGGCCGTGCGCGACGCCAAGGCGCGACGCGAGGACCTGGACGCTGACCTGTTCGACTTCCTGGGCGAGATCCTGGCCGTGCGTCTGCGCGGACCGCTCGAGTCGGAGCTGGCCATGCGCTTCCAGCAGCTCACCGGCGCCGTGATGGCCAAGGGCGTGGAGGACACGGCCTACTACCGCTTCGACCGGCTCATCTCGCTCAACGAGGTGGGCGGCGATCCGGCTGCCTTCGGGGTGGCTGTGGACCGTTTCCATCGCGAGAACCTGGAGATCCATGAGCGCTGGCCGGGGTCCATGTCGGCCAGTTCCACGCACGATACGAAACGCAGCGAGGACACCCGCGCGCGCATCCACCTGCTCTCCGAGATCCCCGACGCCTGGGACGCCGCCGTCCGTCGCTGGGCCAGCATCAATACGCCGTATCGGCGGCGCGATCTGCCCGACCGCAACACGGAGTGGTTCCTGTATCAAACGCTGGTGGGAGCCTGGCCCATCAGCGTCGAGCGGGTGCAGGAAGCGATGCTCAAGTCCGTGCGTGAGCAGAAGCTGCACACGTCCTGGACCCGCCCTGACACGGCCTACGAGGACGCGCTCAGTGACTTCATCGCCGGTGTCCTCGACAACGAAGCCTTTTGCCAGGATATGGATACGTTCGTGGAGAAGCTGTCCCAGCCAGCGCGCATCACCTCGCTGGCCATGACCTTGCTCAAGCTGACCATGCCCGGCATCCCGGACATCTACCAGGGCACGGAGCTGTGGGACCACAGCCTGGTCGACCCGGACAACCGCCGTCCGGTCGACTTCGAGCTTCGACAGCGCCTGGCGGAGGAGGCATCGGGCCGAACGCCGGAGCACATCATGTCGCGCATCGCGGAGGGGCTGCCCAAGCTGTGGCTCATCCAGCGCGCCCTTGCCCTGCGGCTCGAGAGGCCGGCTACGTTCGGGCCAGCGGGCACGTACCGGCCGCTCTCCGTGGAGGGCCGCAAGGCGGCGCACGCGGTGTCGTTCATGCGCGGCGACTCGGCCGTCACGATCGTGCCTCGGCTCGTTCTGGGGCTCGGACGCGACTGGGGAGACACGTCCCTGGAGCTTCCCTCCGGACCGTGGCGCAACGCCTTGACCGGCGAGCAGTGGCCCGACGGCCGTCTGCCGCTGGCGGAACTCCTGGCGCGCTTCCCGGTGGCACTCTTGGTACGCGAGGGCGCCGCGCATGAGTGACCCGGCGCGCGTCTGGGCACCCGACGCACGACGGGTCGAGCTCGTGGTCGGGGAGGCGCGCCACGACATGCGCCCTGCCGGCGGCGGCTGGTGGCAGAGCCTCTCCCCCGTCCTGGCACACGGCAGGGACTACGCCTTCGCCCTTGATGGCGCTGAGCCGCTGCCCGACCCCCGCTCGCCCTGGCAGCCAGCAGGCGTCCACGGTCGGTCGCGCTGGGTCGACCACGCACATTTCGACTGGTCGGACGCCGGTTGGCGGGCGCCGGAGCTGGCGGCGGGCGTGGTTCACGAGCTCCACGTCGGGACGTTCACGGCAGGCGGCACGTTCGAGTCGGCCATCGAGCGGCTGGATCACTTGGTCGCGCTGGGCGTGAGCCATCTGGAGCTGATGCCCGTCAACGAATTCCCCGGTGAGCGTGGCTGGGGCTACGACGGGGTCGACCTGTTCGCGCCACACCATGCCTACGGCGGCCCGGAGGGGCTCAAGCGATTCGTGGATGCCGCGCACGGGCGCGGGCTGGCCGTGCTGCTCGATGTCGTCTACAACCACTTCGGTCCGGACGGCAACTACCTGCCGCAGTTCGGGCCTTACCTGACGAAGCGGTACCACACGCCGTGGGGCGCGGCTGTGAACCTGGACGGGCCAGGCAGCGACGAGGTGCGCCGCTTCTTCGTGGACAACGCGCTGATGTGGCTGCGCGACTACCACCTGGACGGGCTGCGCATCGACGCCGTGCATGCCTTTGTCGATCTTTCCGCGATGCATCTGCTGGAGCAGATGGCGCGTGTGGTGGACGTGCTGGAGCGGGAGGGAGGCCGATCGCTGGTGCTCATCGCGGAGAGCGACCTCAACGACCCGCGGATCGTGCGCCCGCGAGAGGAGCACGGCTACGGCATCGATGCGGCCTGGAGCGACGACTTCCACCACGCCCTGCACGTCACCCTGACCGGCGAGGCGAGCGGCTACTACGCCGACTTCGCGGCCGGCCTGCCAGAGGTGGCGCGGGCGCTAGAGGACGTGTTTGCCTATGCCAGTCGCCACTCGCCGTTCCGGGACCGCGTGCAGGGGCGGTCGGTGGAGAGCTTGCCGCGGTCGCGCTTCCTGGGCTACCTCCAAAATCACGACCAGATCGGCAATCGGGCGGTCGGCGAGCGCTCGAGCGCGCTTATGTCGATCGATGCTTTGAAGGTGGCTGCAGCGTTGGTGCTGGCCGGTCCCTTCGTGCCGATGCTCTTCCAAGGCGAAGAGTGGGGCGCATCGACCCCGTTCGGGTACTTCACTGACCACCGGGACCCGGCTCTGGCGACGGCTGTCAGCGAGGGTCGTACGCGCGAGTTCGAGTCCTTCGGCTGGACCGCCGACCGGGTGCCCGACCCCCAGGACGCTGCCACGTTCGAGCGCTCGCGCCTGGACTGGTCGGAGCTGGAGCGCGAGCCACACGCCGGGCTGCTTGAGTGGCATCGATCGCTGATCCGACTGCGGCGTGAGACACCGGCGCTCTGGGCCGGCCCTGCGGCAGAGGCGACCTACGCCGACGAGGCACGCTGGCTGGTCGTCGCGCGGCCGGGCTCGCGGCTCGCTGTCAACCTGTCCCGCGAGGCGCGACTGGTCCCGCTGGATGGCGCGCTTCCCTGGAGCGTGGCTCTTGCCTCGGCGGACGGCGTGGTCCTGGAGGACGGGTCTGTCAGACTGCCCTCGATGTCGGCTGCGGTACTGCTGTCCGGCTGATCCTTTGGCCGAGTGCGTCGCCTCGGGTCGCCCGATACCATCGACATGATGGAATGTTTCACGTCTGAGGCCCTTGATCTCCTGCGCCTTACGGCTGAGGTGGAGATCGAGACCCGTATGGCCGCGGGAGAGCCGGAGCATCGGGCGGTCATCTGGGTAGTCGTCGACGAGGAGGATCGCGTGCTCATCCGTTCGTATCTCGGCGCGAAGGCGCGCTGGTACCGCGAGGCGCTCGCGTCAAGGACCGCGGTGATCATCGCTGGCGAGCTGCGGATCGGCGTTCGTGTCGACCCGGCCGCCGATGGCGAGCGCATCACGGCTTGCAGCCGGGCATTGCAGGCGAAATACCCCCGCCATGGCTCGACGCAGGCGATGCTGCGCCAAGAGATCCTGGACACGACCCTGGAGCTCTTGCCGGCCGAGCCCGAAGCGCCGGTGGAGAGCGACGGCGGTGACCGTTCCGCATCGCATGGTCACGCTTGGTGCCGACGTTCCGGCTAATCAGTCCTCGCGGGCGCCGACCAGCGCCATCTGACGGACGATCTCCTGGCGGTCGATGACGTCTTCGAACTCCAGGTGCAGGAATATCACCTCGATCCGTCGCCGTCGTTCCTGGTTGAAGTAGACGGCGAACTGATGAAGGCCGGGAAGAGCGCTCGGTGCGATCTCTGCCACGGCGACCTCGTTCCAGGACCATGTCGCCGCCTCGAGGATGTCCGGCAGCCGAGCCAGCCGGTCGTGGTACTCGTTGGACACCCGCAGTGTCTCCACGCCCGTGAACCTGAGTCGCACGAGCATGTCGTCCACGAAACCTCGGACCGCATGCCGGTACACCGTGAAGACCAGCTCAAGGTCCATCTGAAGATGGTCGACCTTGACCTGCGTCAGGATTGACTCCTCGAGATCGTAGTAGTCCTTCAAACTCACCGGGGCGTCACCTGCACCCGAAGCCACCGCCTCACTTGAGCGGTCGGGTCGGACGCATCATGATGCTAGGGATGATAGCATCAGTGAATGGGACTCCGTACCACCCTGACCCTGGAAGAAGACGTCATGGATCGTCTCCGCGGCGAGGCGCAGCGCACGGGACGACCATTCAAGGCCGTGGTGAACGAGGCCATCAGGGCCGGACTCGAGCGGCGCGCGCTCCGCGCCAGCCGGGGCGCATCCTTCTCCATCAAGCCGTTCGACATGGGGCTCAAGGCCGGTCTTGAGCTGGACGACATCGAGGGGCTTCTCGACCGGCTGGAGGGCGCGCAGCGGCGGTGATCATCGTCGACGCCAACCTGCTGCTGTACGCCTATGACTCGGCGAGTCCTCGGCACGGGCCGGCGCGGTCCTGGCTGGAAACCATTTTGGAGGGTGACGAACAGGTCGGGTTCTCTCTGGTGACGCTCTTGGCCTTCGTGCGCATCGCGACCAGCCCGATGGTCTTCGAACGCCCCCTGCCCGTCAGAGGCGCGATCGCTCTCGTGCAGGAGTGGCTGACACTCCCGAACGTCGCGCTCACGGAGCCGGGCGGCCGCCATTGGTCCGTCCTTGCCGGCGTGGCGGAGGCCGGCCAGGCGCGTGGGTCATTGATCATGGACGCCCACCTCGCCACGCTGGCCGTCGAGCACGGGGCGACCATCCACACGACCGACCGTGACTTCGCACGTTTCCCCGGTCTCCGCTTCAAGGATCCCATCCCAGCCCGCTGAGAGGGTCGCCGGCGCCGTCAGCGCCACGCGAGCTGTCGTCCCTGGAAGTGGCCGAAGCCGCGCCGGCCGACGAACATCCCGCCGCGGATGACATCCTGGCCGCGCACGAAGACGTCGCGTACTGCGCCGGTGGCCTCGATGCCCTCGTAGGGCGTGTAATCGCTGGTGTGATGCAGGTCTTGTGCCCGGACGGTCCGCTGGACGGCCGGGTCGAAGAGCACCAGGTCGGCGTCCTTGCCGAACTCAAGCGAACCCTTGTCCCCGAGCCCGAAGAGCCGAGCCGGGGTGGTCGATAGCAGATCCACCATCCGCTCCAGGGTGATCCGGCCCTTGGCGACCCCCTCGCTGTACGTCACAGCGAGAAGCGTCTCGATGCCCGGTGCGCCGTTGCTGATCTCCGTGAAGGGCTGGCCGGCGTAGTGCTTCTCGACCGCGAGCCGGTCGGGGACATGGTCGGTGGACACCAGGTCGAGCGTGCCGTCGGCCAACGCCTTCCAGAGCGCATCGACGTTCGCGCGGTTCCGAAGCGGGGGCGATATGACGCAGCGGATGGCCTCCTCGTCGGGCAGCGCGTAGCGCGAGGCGTCCAGGGCGAGATAGTGGGGGCACGTCTCGGCGAAGACCGCGCGACCTTCCGCTTTGGCCGCGGCGATGGGCGTCAGAGCGTCGGAGCAGGAGACGTGCACGGCGTAGATCGGCGCACCCACCCCTCGGGCGTTCTGCAGCGCTCGCGCAATGCCCGTTCCCTCGCAGGCAGTGGGGCGCGAATCGGCGTGGAAGGCGGGCGCCGTCCTCCCCTGCTCCAACTGCCCACGGATCCCGGCCTCCAGCAGCGTGCGGTCCTCGCAGTGGACCTCAAGCAAGGCGCCGTGATCGCGTGTCGCCTCCAGGAGCGACCGGAGGGCCGCCTCGTCGACGCCGAAGTCGTAGACCATGAAAGCCTTGAAGGTCGGGACTCCGGCCTCCACGGCGGCCGGGATGTCCGCCACCGGATCCTGCTGCTGGGCCGTGATGACCGCGCTCAGGCCGTAGTCGACGGCCGAGTCGCCGGACGTGCGCCGGAGCCACTCGTCGATGCCATCGCGGAGGCGTCCCTGCGCGGCCTCGCTGATGCCCGTCCCGGGGTTATTGAAGGACAGGAAGGTGGTCGTGCCCCCGAAGGCGGCCGCCATGGAGTCCTGGAAGAAGCGGTCGGGCTCTGCGTCACTGGCTATGCGCGTGTGGGTATGCACGTCGATGACGCCGGGCAGGACGAGCAGACCGGTCGCGTCGATCTCGCGCCTTGCCGATCCCGCCACGATCCCCGGTTCGACCGCCGCGATCCGTCCCCCGGCGTCGACCGCCACATCCGCCTGCCGGCTGCCGCCGACCGTGACCACCGTGCCGCCCTGGACCAGCAGATCGAACTGGGGCCTGCCGAGCTTCGCCACCTCAGTCCGGCACGAGGAGGAAAGAGTCGATATGGCTGGGGCGAACGACGCCGAAGTGTCGTCGATCCAGGGTGGCGATGGTGTCGATGCCTAAACGCTCCGCCGCAGCGACGACCGATGCATCGACCGTGCCCAGGACCAGGTCCGCATACCTCGCTACCAGGGCCGCGATCCGCAACCAGTCGACTGGTTCCACGTCTACGGTAGTCAGCGCGCCACCCGCGAGGTCCCCTAGGAACCGCACCTCAGCCGTGGCGCCAAGGCGAGCGGCGAGGAGGTATGCGACTTCGGCTATCACGAGGACCGGGACGAGGAGAGGCCCCGGATGATGCTGAAGCAGGCGAAGCGACGCCGCGTGGTGAGCATCGTCAGCGTCCACGTAGGCGTAGAGTGGACCCGAATCAACCAACAGCGCTATGCCGACAGCTCCTCGCGCAGGATCTCCTCGATACGCACGGAGACGTCCGTGTGGCCGCTACGTCCAGCAGCCGCAGCGCCAAGTCGGCGCGTATCGCCGCCGAGGTGCTCGCTGATGGCCTGGCGCGTGACGTCAGCCACGGTCGCGCCCCGCCGACGGGCTTCGTGGCGTAGTCGGGCGTCGAGTTCGTCAGGCAACTTTACGGTCGTTCGCTTCATGGTATGCCAGCATATCACTCGGGAGGAGCGCTCGCCAAGCCGGCGATGCTGGTCGAGGGAACATGAGGGTCGTGGTCGCAGGAGGTAGCAGATGTTCACGCAGATCTTTCCCATCATCTCTACTCCGGATGTGCCGCGCTCGCTGCGGTTCTATCGGGACCTTCTTGGTGGCACCGTGTCCTTCCGGTTCCCAGGACCGGACGGTGAGCCCGTGTACGTCGGCATCGAGCTGGGAACATCTCACCTTGGTGTCGGCCTCGAGGCGCCCGGATCACCACCGACGGGTACCCGGGCCATGAGCCTGTGGGTATACGCCCGAGACTGTGATGCCGCCATCGAGCGCCTGCGCAAGGCCGGCGTTCCCATCGTGGAGGAGCCGGCCGACCAGCCCTGGGGCGAGCGTGTCGCGCGGGTGCGCGATCCCGACGGCAACGAAGTGGTCATCGGCGCCCGCAAGTCGAGCGACGAGGACGGACCGGCAGCGTAAGGGGCAGGTCTCCCTGCCCGCTCTACCGCTCCTCGATGGTGATGTCCTGGGCGCCTTCCCAGAGCACGCGCCGGCCCATCTCGGAGAGCTGCTCGCGCCCTTCCACGATGGTCGCGAAGTGGTTGCCGGCCAGCTGCCCCAGCTTGGAGCTGAAGGCCACGCCGCCGTAGGCCAGCAGGATCTCGCACTCGGAGAAGCCGCCCGGGTAGACGATCAGATCGCCCGGCGCGGGATGGCTGGTGTGGTTCTCCCAGCCCGTGTCCAGATCGATGTCCCCGAACGGGATCCAGCACCCCTCGCCGCTCCAGCGACAGTGGATGAGCTGGTTGCGCAGCGGCAGCATCTGGCGGATGCGCCCCACGGTGCGCGGCGCGTCGCTCTCCCAGCGAGCGGTAAAGTGGAGGTCACCGACGAGGATGCTCAGGTCGCCCATGACCGGCAGGATAGCCGAGGGCGTCGGTGGAGGGAGGCCCCAGACGGATGGCCAGGAGTGACGCGCGTCCCGAGCGGATGCCCGCGGGTGAGGCACCCACCGTCTCGACGCACGTGCTCGACACGCAGGCCGGGCTGCCACGTCCCGGCGTCAAGGTGCGCCTGGTGCGTCTGCTCGACGATGGCGCCGAGGTGCCCGTGGGTCAGGGGGTCACCGACGTGGACGGTCGCATCCGAACGCTGCTCCGCGGTGAGCTCATCCCGGGCGACTATCGCCTCTACTTCGACCTACGGGCCCATGGTGGTGAGTTCTTCGAGTCCGTGACGCTGGGCATCCACATCGAGGACGCGGCGCGCAGCTACCACGTGCCCCTGCTCCTGGCGCCGTACGCCATGACCACGTATCGCGGCAGCTGAGGATGTCGGAGGCACCCGCCGTCCCACCCATCACGCGCATCCATGAGCTGGGCTCCGACGACCTCGTCCAGGCGCTGACGCAACTCTTCGAAGGCGCGCCCGGCTTCGTGGCACGACTCGCACTGGATCGACCCTTCGATTCCGACGCGGCGCTGTTGGAGCGGGCCTGCGTGATCGCGCTGACCATGCCCGAGTCCGAGCAGATCGAGTTGCTTGCTGCCCACCCGCGCATCGGTGCCCCGCCGGCGACCGTATCGGCGCTCTCGTTTCGGGAGCAGGGCTACGACCGAGATACCGTCCCTGCCGGCGTCTCCGACAACACCGAAGAGGAGGCCGCTCGCCGACAGCTCGCCACGGACCTGGAACGCCTCAACGCCGCGTATGAGGCACGCTTCGGCTTCCGGTTCGTCATCGACGTTGCGGGCCGCTCGCGCGCGGAGATCGCCCGACTCATGGAGGGACACCTCGCCGCTGACCGTGAGGTGGAGAAGCGGCGCGCTCTGCTGGACGTCGTCGATATCGCGCGCGAAAGGCTGATGCGCTTGCGCGGAGCGGAGGAGGGCCCGTTGAAGACCGAGATCCACTACGGCAAGGCGGCCGTGTCCACCTACCGCACCTACGCCACGCCGTTGCGCGGCGTGACGCCCATCCCCGAGTCGCCCTTCACCGGACGCGAGAACGTGCTCTTCGCGGCCGAGCTCGACGTGCGGGTCTTGGGCGAGGGCTTCCTGTCGGCCTACACGGAGGGCGACAACCGCCAGGTGGTGGCTACCGACACGATGAAGAACTTCATCCACCGTGAGTCGATGGCCTTCGCCGGCTCCACGCTGGAGGGTTGGCTTTTCTTCATCGGGCGGCGTTTCCTGGAGATGTACCCGCACATGGAACGGCTGGTCGTGACCGGTCGGGAGACGCCCTTCGCGGCGGCCAGCGTCGCTGATACCGAAGGCGGGTGGCACGACAGCGCCGTGCTCTTCCACCGGACGCGGGGCAGCCACGCCACGGCGTCGGTGGGCGTGGAGCGGACCGAGGATGCGCGGATCGTGCCCTCCGACCTGCGGTCCGGACGCGCCGGACTACAGATGATCAAGGTCTCCGGCTCCAGCTTCGCGGCCTTTGCGCGGGACGAGTACACGACGCTGCCGGAGCGTCCCGACCGGCCGCTCTACATCCACTGCGACATCGGCTGGCGGTACGCCGAGGAGGAGTGGGGCGCCGCGCTGGACCCGCAGCCAGCGAGCTACGTCGCTCCCGAACAGGTGGCCGATCTCGCAGCGACGGTCTTCGACGGCTTCGTGAGCCTTTCCATCCAGCATCTGGTCCACGAGATCGGCCAGCGCATGCTCGAGCGGTGGCCACAGCTCATGGAAGTCTCGTTCGAGGCGGAGAACCGGCTGTGGGACCTATCGCACACTTCCGAGGATGACTCGCGGATCAAGGTCTACACCGACCCGCGTCCTCCCTTCGGCCGCATCGGGCTCGTGCTCAAGCGCGACTGAGCGAGGCCAGGTCGGAGGGAGTGTCAACGTCGGGGTTGTCGCCGGGCACATCCACGACCTGCACGAGGTCTTGGCAAGCGGCAAGCAGCGTCCCGAATCCGCGGTCGCCTTGTAGGGCGGCGGCCAGGGTCCAGGCCTCGCGCCGGACGAGTAATGGGTTGCTGGCGCCGCCCGCCCTGTAACGCGGCGCGACGAATGGCCGTTCGGGCGCCACGTCCGTCGCCTCGATCAACCGCCGCATGGCGTCCATGCTGACCCGAGGTTGGTCGCCAAGCAAGATGAGCACCGCCTCGACGCTCACGTCGGCGGAGCCGGCCAGCGTCTCCAGACCGATCCGGACCGAGCCTGATAGTCCCCGTTCGGGTCGCGGGTTGCGAACCCGCCGCGCACCACCCCAGACGATCCGCTCCTCCAGTACCTCAGCACCGGCGCCGCTGCCGAGGACGACCGTGGTGCCGGCCGCACCGAGGGCCGCCGCCCGCTCCAGCACATGCTCCAGGACGGGCCGGCCATCCAGGATCGCGAGCAGTTTCGGGGCCGGCACGCCGTCAGCTGGCGGCGCCGCCTTGAAGCGCGAGCCAGCGCCCGCCGCCAGGATCAGGATCGCCACGTTCGAAGGCTTCACCGCCACTCCACACACGCCACACCCACAGACAACGCTGCGAGGCTGGCACGGACGGCTTCCGCCGCCCTTCGTCGCTCGTATCATGCGCCTCAAGCGCAGGCACACGTCGCCATCGAACGCCAGTCACCATGTGAGGGAAGGACGCGAAGCCATGGAACCCAGCCGCATGCCCCGCTACGACATCTCCAACGACGGAATGGGTCCCTACGCCGTCTTCTACTGCGACCGCGACGAGCGCCAATACCGCAGCAACCCGAGCATCGGCACGACCATCAAGGAGAGCGTCCAGCGCGGGGCCTGGGCGGATTCCTGCGCAACATCCCCATCGTCGGAGCGTCGGCCGCCAATGAGGTCGAGAACGACCGATATCGCACTGACATGAGCCCCGACGAGCTGCGGAGCGCCTGGGACGAGACGCGGCAGTTCTTTCGTGAGTGCCCCACCTGCCGGCAGATCGTATGCATCCCGGACTTCGATGAGCCGACCGGCTTCTGCGATGAGGACTCACCCAGGTCCGCGGAGGTCGAAGCGGCCAAAGCCCAGCAGGCGGCTCACGCCTGGAAGGGTATCGCCGATGTATTCGGCGTGACAGGCGCCATCCAGAAGGGCATGGCCCGAGCCTCCGCCCAAGCGGAACCTGGCCAGGCGACAGAGGCTGCCGGCACCTGCGCCGGTTGCGGAACTGCCATGGCTGTCGGCGCGAAGTTCTGCGCTGGATGCGGCACGCCGGCGGCGCAACCAAGGGCTTGCGCCAGCTGCGGCAAGCAGCTGCAGGCCGGCGCCAAGTTCTGCCCCGACTGCGGCACTCCTGCCGCCTGACAGACGGATCCGACCACAAAGGGAGTCGGCGGGCCCAGGGACGCTCGGGCCCGCCGACATGCGGGGTGTTCGTGTCGTTGTGGTGGCCGCGGCCGGGCCCGTCCTTCCCGGCCGCGCCAGTAGTGCGCACCTGACGATCGACTCCACCTCCGAACGGGGAGGTGCCGCCGCAGCGGTGCGAGCCGGCCTGCCAAGCGGCCGTCAGATCAGGTAGCGCTGCGTGGCAGTCTGCTGACCGCCACGGCTCCTGGCAGAGCCGTCACCAGCAGGGCGCTAGCCAGGGCGGCGACGAGAAGGGCGCGGAAACGACCGGCGGTCGGGGGAACGAAGGGGACGGGCGGAACATCGGTGGACGAGCCTCCTGCGTCTGACACCACGAGTCGTGGTTATCTCGCCCAGACGATACGTCACCACGCCTCGGGGTGTCAACCTCTCGGCCCTTGCGAAGGCGTTGCGGTTCGAGAGCGGCTCCCGCCCTAGGGCTGCCCCACGGAGTCCAGCGTCAACATGAAGGCACCGAAGTCACCCTTGATGGGATCCACAGTGCCTACCCGTGCCCGGTTCACAGCGATGCGGTAGAGCCCCGGCCCGACCTCGACATCCAGGACCCCCGGCTCGGCCGCCGTTGTCGGACCGCGCGCGTCGTTAGCGCTCTTGTCCGTCACCCCGGGCGCGGCGAAGGGATGCGTGCTGGCCACCAGGTCGAAGCCGCGGTCGTAGAGGTACAGGTCATACGTCTCGTCACCGGCGGCCGCATCCCAGACCGTGAAGCGAGCGCGCGTCGCACCCTCGGGCATCTCCACCAGATACACCAACCAATCGGAGGCGGCGCCGTTGGCGGCACCGACCAACGAAGGCCAGGTCGTGTCTCCCCGGGCATAGACGTCCTTCTGGGACACGATCCGAGCGCGAGCCCCGGGCGCATTGCCCTCGACCAGCTTCGCATCGCGCAGGGGGACCGTGGCCAGCAAAGGCACCCGCAGGACCTGGCCGTTGTTCAAGCTGACCACCACGGTGCCCGTGTAGATGCCCGCCGGCGTGCCCTTGGGCGCCATGACCGAGAAGCTCACCGCGGAGCTGCCGCCGGCCGGGACCGAGGTCGCCCCCGGCAGCCCGACGGACCAGGCCCCGACTCCGCTGATGGGGATGGCCCGCGTGCTATCGCTCGGCTGGCCGGGATCGAAGCGGAAGGTGGCCCGAGTGGCAGCCGAACCAGGCGCGGCCTTCAGCACGAACGGATCGGACTCAGCGATACCCGGCGTCAGGGCACCCGCCTGCCAAGAGCCTTGGAACTCCTGGTTGCCCGGCGCCGTGGCCGCTCTGGCCCGATGCGCCGCGCGGTAGATGACGACTCCGTCGCGCAGTGCCCACAGAGCCTGCGGCGGGCGGATGCGACCGGCCCCCTCGCCAAGCAGTCCCACGAACGGATCGGCGGGCCCGTTGCGAACGTCGGAAAGCACCAGGCTGCCCAGGAAGCCGCCCACCAGGATGTCCGCGAAGTCGCACACGATGGGCAACAGGGGATCCGGCGTGGCCGGGCACTGGGCCGCATCCCCGGCCGTCCCCGAGTCGGCCGAGAGGATCCAGCGGGACTCGTGCAGGGCGGGCGCAGCCGTGTTCATGAGTGCCGCCCGCACGAGGGCATAGGAGCGTGCCTTCACCCCGGGCACTCCCGAGGGGCCCTGGGGCAAGCGGTCGTGACGATCGTGGTAGCCGTCCAGCAGTAGTGCCGCCGCGCCCGCCGTGGCCGGTGAAGCCATGGAGGTACCGGTCGCGGTGGCGTAGAACGGGTCACCGCGGGTCCCGATGTTGAGATCGTTCTGTGCCAGCGCCAAGCCGTGCGAGGACTGCGCCGAGACGATGTTGTAGCCGGGCGCGACCAGGTTCGGCTTCAGGTAGCGGCCCTCGATGTGGCCGCGCGACGAGAACACGGAGAGCGACCGCCGCTGCGTCCCCGGCGCGTCCTCGGGACATGTCACCTGCGGGTGCTGATACCCGGCGCAGGTGTCGCCTGAGGCGGTGGCATCGTGATTCACGTCCCAGTCCTTGGCTGTGGCGCCCACGCTCATGGCCTGCGCTGCGCCGCCCGGCGCCTCCAGGACGCTGCCCAGATACGGCCCGCTATTGCCGGCGGCACTCACGAAGACGGTGCCATAGGTGCCTGCCAGGCGGTCCAGCACGTAGGAAACCATGTCGATGTCGTGCCCTGTGTTGAGTCGCAGCGGGCGCGCCTCGGAGCCCAGGCTCGTGTTGACCACGTGGGCGCCGACCGAAGGGCACGTGATGGGACCGCTGCCGGCGGGCATGGCCGCCCACTCGAGAGCCGCGATGAGGTCGCTGTTGATACCCGCACCGGCATCGGTCAGCACCTTGGCCACGGCAAGTTCGGCGCCCGGCGCGATGCCCATGTGCCGGCCGTCGTCGGCGGCGGTCGTGGGATCGCCCTCACCGGTACCAGCCGCGATACCGGCCACATGCGTGCCGTGCCCGTGCGCGTCGAAGCCGCCGGCCGCCGGCGCGCAGCCGCCGTTGAAGTTGCGGGCATCGACCACCTTGGGCGCGTTGATGGTGGGCAGGTTGGGCGGGTCGCCCCAGTGGCGGAAGTCCAGGTCATCAAGGTCGGGATGAAGGAGGTCCATGCCCGTGTCCAGGACCGCGATGCGGATGCCCTCGCCGGTCACGCCCTCGTCCCACAGCGCGGGCACGCCCATGTCGATGGCCGTGCCGATGGGCGGGTCGCTCTGGTCCACCTCGGTCTCGTGCTGGAGCAGGACCGTGACCTCGACCGGCAGCAGCCAGCGGACCCAGGGCAACTCTGCGATGGAGCCTATCTCGTCCGGCAGCGCGGCCAGAGCCACCAGCGGCACGCTGCGGTAGGAACGCAGGATGCGTGCTCCGCTCTGACGCAGTGCCGTTAGGCGAGCGTCGTCGTTGGGTTCCTTGAGGAGGGCGAAGGCGGGGATCTCGCCGGGCTGGTAGCCCGCCACAAGGTCCGCCAGGCGCTCATCGAGCAGGGAGGGGTCAGCCACGAGGCGCTCCAGGCCGTTGCGCAGTTTCCCCAAGCCGCCTGTCGCCGCCGCGCCATCTTCAGTCGTCACCTGCGGCCCGGGCGCCGCCAGCGCTGCCGAGACCCCCAGGAGCACCGAGAGTAGAGCTGCCGCCAAGGCACCAGAGATACGCCGTGCTCCGGCGCTGCTGCCGACCTTCCGCATCAAGCGGCCCTCCCCCGGTCCTACCCTGTCGACGGGGGCGCCTTGTCCCGCTCCGTCATCCTAGGCCGGCTGCTTCAGCCGGTCGGTCAGTCTAGCCTCTGCTTCCTCGAAAGTCAGCCCCTTCACCCAGGTCGCGTCGAAGGCGAGCTTCAAGGTCTTGGCCAGAGAGGGATGCTCCACCACTACGATGGTCAGGTCCGAGCTGCCCGCCACGGGATCCTCCATCCCGAACATCACGATGGTCTCATCGATGATGACCAGCTTGAGCGGGAGCTGCGGCACGAAGCGCGCTTCCTCGCCGGCCGCCACGAACGCCTTGACGCCGCGCACGAAGGCCGGGTCGTCGAAGGCGGAGAGTTCGTAGACGCTGCGTGCGCGGTGGCTCTGGCTGACCTCCAGCCCCTCCACGTTCTCCTGCGGCGGCGTGGCGTAGGGCGGCTTGGTGAAGACGAGGATCTCGTCCCTCACCGAGGCCTGGAGCTCAGCGAAGCGCTCGTTGATGGCCCGCCGGTCGCGCAGGACTTCGATGTACTCGAGGGGATCGGATTCGACCTGCCCGGCCGTCCAGGCGGGCGTCATCTCGGCGACCATCTGGCGCGCTTCGGTCTCGAGCTCAGCGAGATCCATGCGGTGAGCGTTGATCAGTCGGTCGATGGCCAGCTCGGGAGCAGTCGCGGCGTACTTCACCACGCTGCCCGGACGCGTCGAGGCGAGTCCCTTCTGGACCAGGCTGCTCAGCACGTCATAGATGCGCTGCCGCGGCAGGGTCGCCTGGCGCGCCACCTGAGCCGCCGTGAACGAGTCCCGGCGGATGAGTGCCAGATAGGCCTTGGCCTCGTATGAGGTCAAGCCCAGGCGAGTCAAGCGCCGGATCGGATCCGGTCCGTCTTCCATTCGTGCGTCCCTTGGAGCCCCCTGCTGTCGACGCTATCTAACCACGTGGCGTGGTGTCCGCGCTGAGGGAGCCTGGCGGTCAGAGGTCGATGTTCCCGTAGTCGACGCGGACCTCGCCGCCCCGTCCGGTGGCCTCCGACACCGCGAGCACCTGGTCCTCGATGAAGATGCCCTCCTCGAGGTGACCGCCCAGGATCTCCACGCGATAGGTGCCCTCACCCGAGACGATGGTGCCGGTCACCCGCAATGAGACCATCGCCTCACCCATGGTTCGCGTAAAGGGTCGTGCCTGTAGCACGCCGGAAGCTGGCACCGGGACCACGGCGCCATCATCGAACAAGCCCGTGACGACCCCTTCGAACTGGGTGCCCGCCGTGCCGCTGTAGCGGATCGCCAGGCGGCCGCCGGGCGCCAGCGTGGGCGCGCTGCTGCGGGCGGCGGGGGTGTCCGAAGCGGTCGGCAAGGCCGGGTCGACGCTCGACGAGACGCTCGGCGACGGTGGCGTCCCGGCGCGATCGCTGGCCGGAGCCGTCACGCTAGCCGGCGGAGTCGCACTGGCGCTGGGCGCGCTGGCGGCCTGGCTCGGCCCTGGCGGCGCCGTCGCCGCGCAGCCGCCCACCAGCGCAACGGTCACGAGCACGAGCAACAGGATCCCCCAAGATCGACGCATCAACGCCCTCCTTCGGGAGGGACCCTACCATCACGTTCATGAGCGAGCCGTCCGAGTCCCCCCGTCATACGAATCGCCTGGCGGCGGAGACCAGTCCCTACCTGCTGCAGCACGCCCACAATCCGGTCGACTGGTTTCCGTGGGGCCCCGAGGCACTGGCCCGAGCCCGAACGGAGGAGAAGCCCATCTTCCTTTCCATCGGCTATGCGGCCTGCCACTGGTGCCACGTGATGGAGCGCGAATCGTTCGAGGACGAAGCCACGGCGGCGCAGCTGAACCGGGACTTCGTGCCCATCAAGGTCGACCGTGAGGAGCGCCCCGACCTGGATGCCGTGTACATGGATGCCGTGCAGGCCATGACGGGCCAGGGCGGCTGGCCGATGAGCGTCTTCCTGACGCCGGATGGCAAGCCCTTCTACGGCGGCACCTACTTCCCGGACGAGCGCCGTCACGGCATGCCCAGCTTCCGGGACGTGCTCGACGCAGTGCAGCGATCCTGGCGCGAGAAGCGGGCCGACGTGGAGGCCGCTGGCGACCGCTTGGTGGCGGCCATCGACACGTCCGCGCGGACGGGCACTTCCTCTGTGCGCCGAGCGGGCGAGGGACCGGCGACGACCAGCTCGGCAGACTCCCTGGGATGGTCGCTGGAGGCGGCGGCGGGCGAGCTGGAACGAGGCTTCGACACTGCCAACGGCGGCTGGGGCAGGGCGCCCAAGTTCCCCCAGTCGATGGTCACCGAGGTGCTGCTGCGCCACCACCACCGCTCGGGGGATCCGCGCTCGCTGGCTGTGGCCCGGCGCTCGCTCGATCGGATGGCCGCCGGCGGCATCCACGATCACCTGGGCGGCGGCTTCGCCCGGTATGCCACCGACCCCGCCTGGCTGGTGCCGCACTTCGAGAAGATGCTCTATGACAACGCGCAGCTGGCACGCGTCTACCTGCACGCCTGGCAGCTCACCGGCGAACCTCTCTACCGCGACGTGACCTACGCCACGCTCGACTACCTGCGCTTCAACCTCACCACGCCGGATGGAGCCTTCGCCGCCAGCGAGGACGCCGACACGGACGGTGTAGAGGGAGCCACGTACGTATGGCGGGCGGCCGAGATCCGCGAGGTATTGGCCGAGGACACGCCGCTCTTCGCGGCGGCCTATGGCGTGACCGACGAGGGGAACTGGGAGGGCGTCACGATCCTCCAGCGGTTACGCACTGACAGCGAGTTGGCGGAGCGCTTCGGTCTGCGTCCCGACGAGGTCGCGAACATCCTGACCGAAGGTCGCCAGCGCCTCCTGGATCGGCGTCGCTCCCGTCCGCAACCGGCGCGTGACGCCAAGGCGCTGGCAGCCTGGAACGGGCTGGCCATAGCGGCCCTGTCTGAGGCGGCGCGCACCCTTGACGCTCAGGGTGAACACGTCCGCGCTGCGATCTATCGGCAAGCAGCAGAGGGCGCGGCGCGATCCGTCCTGAGCGGACTGCAGGGGGCGTCCGGTCGACTGAAGCGCTCCTGGAAGGACGATCGAGCCACCGGCGACGGGGTCCTAGAGGACCATACCCACCTGGCTGACGGTCTCCTCGCCCTGTACGAAGCCACCTTCGAGGAGCGTTGGTTCGTGACCGCGCGCGACCTCATGGAGATCGTCCTGGACCACTTCGCCGACCCGTCAGGCGGCTTCTTCGATACCGCCGACGACGCCGAGCGGCTGGTCACCCGGCCCAAGGGCCTGCAGGACAACGCGTTGCCTTCGGGCAACGCGATGGCCGCCACCGTCCTGCTGCGACTCCATGCGCTGACCGGCGAGGGCCGCTATCGAGCGGCGGCGGAGGGGGCGCTCTCGCTGGTGACGCCGGTGGCCCATCGTTATCCCACAGCGTTCGGCCAGTGGCTCATCGCCACGGACCTGGCGCTCGGTCCCCTCGATGAGGTGGCTATCGTGGGGTCCCTTGACGATGGCCGGACCGGAGCGTTGCGGGCCGTCGTGGATGAGGGCTATCGGCCCCGACAGGTGGTCGCCCTCAGTGCCAGTCCGGACGGCAGTGCGGTGCCCTTGCTGCACGGACGCGTGTCGCGCCACGACCAGCCGACAGCCTACGTCTGTCGCGGCTTCAGCTGTCGTCTGCCCGTGTCCGATCCGGACGCACTGCGCGCCGAACTGATGGTGGCCGCCGGCGCTTAGCACGCCCCGTCGCGGGGTCAGGGATGCGATGGACCCACTTGACCCGCCACGCCCCCGTGGCCGCCGTTGATGGAGATGTCGGCCATCGCGTAGCTGGTGACCATGGTGATGATGATCAGTGCAAGGACCACGGCCAGGTCGGCGTTGGCCACCTGTGATCGCGTCCGCTGGGCGGTGTCCCGCCACGAGGGCAGCACCAGCGCTGCCGTGCCGGCCACGATGAAGACCTCGAAGATGGTGGCCAGGATGTCGGGCGTGGCCATCGGCTCAGGGACGCCCGGGTGGGCACCGAAGGGCAGTCCCACGGTCCGCGTCACGAGCCATGTCCCCACCACGAAGCCATTGACCAGCAGCCCCAGGGCAGCCAGCCGCCTCTGTGGCCGGCTGGCGAACACCACGGCCCAGGCGAGCTGGAACACGGCGACCATCACGAAGAAGAGACCGGACAAGATGCCCTCGGCGAAATGATCGCCCGCCACGGCGGCGTGGATCAGGCCCACACTCAGCGAGAGCGTGGCCACCGGCAGCACTAGCCACCGATCGAAGCCGACCGTGGATCCCTGCGGACCTAGCAGACTCCGCCGCTGGAGCGTGGCCGCGATGAACGGGCTGGCCAACACGAATCCGAAGGCGAGCACCGCGAAGACCTGATGGATGACCGTGTGACCGATGGCTGACTCCTCCGCTCAGCGTTCGTCGCGCGGGGGCACCCGGATGGTCCTCCGCCTAGCGGCTACGCTTCGCGAGTGACCGAGATGGCGGCTCCCGCGGCCGACGACGATGGCCGTGGCCTCGCTCCACCGCCCGGACCGGGCGACCTGCCCGCACCGGATGGTCTCATCTTCGACCTTGACGGGACACTCGTCGATACCGTCGAGGCACGCATCGAGGCCTGGCTGCTGACGTTCGAGGAGGTCGGTTTCACCGTCGATCGCAACCATCTGGCGGGACTCATCGGGGCTGACGGCAAGCGGCTCGCCATCGAGGTCGCCGAGGTCGGTGGCCGCCGGCTCTCGGAGGATCGAGCAGAGGCCATCGACCGGCGCGCCGGCGAGCGCTTCGATGAGATCAACCTGGAGCCCAGGCCTCTGCCCGGGGCGGTCGAGCTCCTCCAGGCACTGGCCGCCTCGGACCTGCCCTGGGCCATCGCCACCTCCAGTCGCGCAGCGCAGGTCACGGTCTCGGTCGGGGCACTGGGCATCGGACCGGACCCGCACATCGTGGACGGTTCCAGCGTCGCGCAGGCCAAGCCGGCTCCGGACCTGCTGCTCCACACCGCCGAGCGCCTGGGCGTCTCGAGCCGCCGCTGCTGGTACGTGGGCGACGCGACGTGGGACATGCGGGCGGCACGGGCGGCGGCCATGGTGGCCATCGGTGTGCCGACCGGGGCCGCCTCAGCCGAGACGCTGGTGGCGGCCGGTGCTCACCTCGTGGTCCCAACGCTGGCTGAGCTGCGGCGCGAACTGGAGCGCCGCAGCCTGCTGCCGGACGGGGCCGCCTGACGAGCGCCTGCTAGGGCTCGATCACAAGGCTGCCGTGCATCGGCTCGTAGTGGCCGGGCACCGTGCAGGCGAACTCGAGTCCGGCCGTCTCGGCAGTGGCCGTGTACTCGAAGCTCTGGGTGCCCTCAAGGAAGTTCGGGATGCCGGGCAGCTCTGCCACGTCGTTGCTTTGCAGCTGCTCAGCGGGACCGATGTAGAAGTTGTGCTCGAGGCCGCCCTCATTGGTGACCTCGAACGTGTAGGTCTGGCCCTCGGCCAGGGCTAGCTCCGTGACCTGCTCACCATCGCGCAGGATCTGCAGGGAGGGGGTCTCGCTCAGCGCGATGGTCTCGCCATCACCGGCGGCTGGGCTGCCGCCCGGCGATGCGGCGGGGCTGCCGCCCGGCGATGCGGCGGGGCTGCCGCCCGGCGA
>JBBJNS010000082.1:0-10138 GCA_037720745.1 Candidatus Limnocylindrales bacterium | reverse complement strand
ACTTCAAGACCCGGGCAGCGACCATCTACGACCGCCCCGAGGAGCCCGTCAAGCTCTACGTGGCAGCTTCCGGGCCAGCTGCTGCTCGCCTGGCGGGCCGCGTGGCGGACGGCTTCATCTGCACCTCCGGCAAACCCCCGGAGCTCTACAGCGAGACGCTCCTGCCGGCCGTGACGGAAGGCGCCGGCAAGTCCGGTCGCGACTACGACGGCATCGAGAAGATGATCGAGATGAAGGTCTCCTTCGACACGGACAAGCAGCGCGCCAAGGAGGACACCCGCATCTGGGCCGCCCTGGCCCTGCCCAGCGAGAAGAAGATGGGTGTCGAAGATCCGCGCGAGATGGAACGCCTGGCGGACGAGCTCCCGCTGGACCAGGCGGCCAGCCGCTGGATCGTCTCGGATGACCCGGATGAGCACATCGAGCGCATCCGGCCATACGTCGAGCTCGGCTTCACGCACCTGGTCTTCCACGCACCGGGACGCGACCAGGACCGCTTCCTCAAGCTCTACGGCGAGCAGATCCTGCCGCGCCTGCGGGACCGCTGGGGCTGATCGCCCAGAAAGCATCCCGACTCTAAGAGATGTCGGTGTCAGGGCTTTCTGAGACGTAGTATCATCTGGCCCATCGTGGAAGCGCAGCCGCTCGTGGCGGCACTGGATCAAGCCGGCTACCGGCTCACGGAGCCCCGGCGCGCCGTGGCGGATCTCATCTCCCAGCGCCACGGCCACTTCACGGCGGCCGACCTGATCGATGAGGTGCGCGACCGCCGCCTGGGTATCGGGCGCGCCACCATCTTTCGCGCGCTGGACCTATTCGCCGATCTCAACGTGCTCGAACGACTGGCTCTGCCGACCGGTGAGCATGCCTACGTGCCCTGCGAGCCCGTCCACCATCACCATGTCGTCTGTTCTCGCTGCGGGCGAACCGCCGGAGCCGACGATCACGAACTGCAGGCCATGGTGGACAAGGTCGCCAGTCACACCGGCTACCGCATCGAGAGCCACCGCCTCGAGCTCTATGGGCTTTGCCCACCCTGCCAGGACGCCTCGGAGGCCGGACGCTGATGCTGCCGCTCGTCGCCCTGTTGCCGTTCCTCTCGACGATCCTGGGGGGCATCGCGGCCTTCCGGCTGCGACATCGTCTCCATCCGGTCATGGCGCTGGCGGCAGGGATCCTGGTGGCAACTGCACTGGTGGACCTGCTGCCTGAGGCGATCGAGCTCATGACGGGGACCGACACTGCCCTCCTGGCGGGAGCCGCCGCGGTCGTGGGCTACCTGGCCTTCTCCGCCATCGAGGCCCTCGTCCACCGCCAGACGTACGAGCACAGCCACCCGCCGGGCGAGGATCCCGACGCACCGCACGAACACATCGAGGAACCGACCGTCGGTCGATCGGCCATAGGTCTGCTGGGGCCGGCTGGTCTCATCGTCCACAGCCTGCTGGACGGTCTGGCCATCGGCCTGGGGTTCGAGGCAAGCGTCGAGGTCGGCGTCGTAGTGACACTCGCGGTCATCGTCCATGACTTCGCTGACGGCCTGAATATCGTCACCCTGGCACTGGTTGGTGGTCGCGGCCGACGAGCAGCCATCGTGCTGCTGCTCTTCGATGCGGCCGCGACCGTCGTGGGCATCGCAGCCAGCAGCGTCATCCACCTGACGCCCGACCAATTGGGCCTGCTCCTTGCCGGCTTTGCTGGCGCGTTCCTCGCGGTCGGTGCGGGACATCTGCTGCCCGAGGCGCAGCACCGCCGGCCCGGCAACGCGCCACCGCTCGTCGGCCTGGCCGGAGTGGGAGCACTGATCGTCGTCGCGGTACGCATGGCTTTGGGCTGATGCAGACCGCATTAGCGCCGTCTGGCATCATCCCCGTGTGACGGACGCACAGAGGGGACCTGGCGCCGGCACGGCCGTGATCGACGCACAGGACCTGCGCAAGCGATACGGGCCCGTCCAGGCTGTGGACGGCGTGAGCTTCCAGGTGCAACGCGGCGAGATCTTCGGCATGCTCGGGCCCAACGGCGCGGGCAAGACCACCACGGTGGAGATGCTGGAGGGACTGCGCAAGCCCGACGGCGGTCAGGCGTTGGTACTGGGCATCGATGTCGCCCGTGAGCCGGACCGCCTCAAGGAGCGCATCGGCGTGCAGCTCCAGACCGCGGCGCTCTATCCCAATCTCACGGTCACGGAGGTCATCGACCTCTTCCGCTCGTTCTACCGCCAGCGACGCCCGACCCGCGAGCTGATCGCCGCGTTGGATCTCACCGAGCGCAAGGACGCGCTGACCAAGGTGTTGTCCGGCGGCCAACGTCAACGGCTGTCCGTCGCTCTAGCGCTGATCAACGACCCGGAGCTCATCTTCCTAGACGAGCCGACGACCGGCATGGACCCCGCCGCGCGGCGCTCGCTGTGGGACCTGGTGCTCATCCTGAAGGAACGTGGGATCACCGTGCTGCTCACCACTCACTACATGGAGGAAGCCGAGCAGTTGTGTGACCGGATCGCGATCATGGACCACGGCAAGATCCTGGAGATGGGCACGGTCAAGGACCTCGTGGAGCGTCGGTTCCAGGAGCTGTCCATCCGCTTCGATGCCGTGGCGGGTCTGGACGACGACCGGCTGGGCGCGCTACCAGCCGTGACGCGAGTGGTGCACGAGGACGGGGAGGTGGCGCTCTACACGGGCGACGTGGCAGCGACCATCGGCGGCCTCCTGGTGGCGACCGGCGAGCTCAGCCAGGAGCCGCAGAACCTGGCCGTGCGGCGAGCCACCCTGGAAGACGTCTTCCTCGACCTTACCGGTCGGGCGCTGCGGGACTAGCCGATGTCTGCGCTCCGTGCCCTCACCGTCGCGAACATCCGCTCCTTCGTGCGGGACCGCGCGGCCATCTTCTGGACCCTCGCCTTTCCCATCCTCTTCGTGGTCCTGTTCGGCTCCATCTTCTCGGGCAACGACGCGACCTCCTTCCAGGTCGGCTGGGTCGACGAGGACGGCACGCCGGGCGCCGGGCAGCTCCGCTCGGGCTTCGCCGGGACGGGCATCGTGGAACTGACCGACGGATCGCGCGAGGCGCTCCTGGAGCAGATGCGCCAAGGGGACCTGGACGCCATCGTGGTGGTGCCCGCCGGCGTGGGTCAGGCTCTGGACTCGGCGACGAGCGGCGAACCACCCGCCACGCCGGTGACCCTGGTCGTCTTCACCGACCCCAGCCAGCAGACGCAGAGCACCACCATCCAGCAGATCGTCAGTCAGGTCGTGGCGGCCACGAATCAGGTACTGAGCGGTCGCCCGCCTGTCCTTGCGCTGGAGACCCAGTCGCTTCAGACCGACGACATCTCCCCGGCCGCCTACTTCGTGCCCAGCATCCTGGCCATGGCCCTGATGCAGCTGGGCGTCTTCGCGGCCATCCCGCTGGTGGAGCAGCGAGAGAAGCTGATCCTCAAGCGCTTGAGTGCCACGCCGCTGCGACGCTGGACGCTGGTCGGCTCGAACATCCTCATGCGCCTGCTCATCGCGCTGGTACAGAGCGTTCTGATCGTCAGCATCGGGGCGCTGCTCTTCGGTGTGACCATCGTGGGCAGCATCGCGCTGGTGGCGGGCTTCATCGTGCTCGGGTCGGTGACCTTCATCTCCATCGGCTATGTCATCGCCTCCTTCGCCAAGACGGAGGAATCAGCCAACTCGCTGACCAGCGTGGTTCAGTTCCCGCTCATGTTCCTGTCGGGCATCTTCTTTCCCATCGAGTTCATGCCCGACTTCCTCCAGCCGGTCGCGGCGGTGATGCCCCTGACCTACCTGGGTGACGCGCTGCGCCAGGTGATGGTGGGTGGCGCGCCCTACGCCCCGCTGCCCATCGACGCGCTGGTGCTGGGCGCATGGCTGGTCGGTTCCTTCCTCATCTCCGCTCGCTTCTTCCGCTGGCAGTAGAGGATCGAGCCATGGACGCGAAGGTTGCGGCCGAGCGCTGGGCGGACGTCTGGCAGCGCGGCTGGGAGGCGCGGGACACGGAGTCCATCGTGGCCCTCTACGCGGAGGGTGCGGACTACTCGTCGGAGCCGTTCCGGGTGGCGTTCGACGGTCGGGCCGGTGCGCGCGCTTACATCGGCGGCGCGTTCGCGGAAGAAGATGACGTCCGTGCTTGGTTCGGCCAGCCCATCGTGAGCGGTAGCCGAGCGGCCGTTCAATGGTGGGCTTCGCTGATCGAGGGAGGCAAGGGCGTGACGCTGGCCGGGACCTCCATCCTCACCTTCGACAGCGACGGCCTGGTGGTCGACCAGTGGGACACCTGGAACACCATCGCCCAGCGAAGGGAGCCGCCCGAGGGATGGGGAGCCTAGAGGGTTCGAGTCTGCCGCGGGTCCAAGGCGGCTCGATCGACGGCTCGGACGCAGGCTCGCCCGAGAGGTCGCACGGTCGGCTCTACGCGGGCACGAGCGGATTCTCGTATCCGAGCTGGGTCCCAGCCTTCTACCCTCCCGGCACCCGCGGCGACGCGCTGTTGCGGTCCTACGCCGAGCGACTCCCCGCGGTCGAACTCAACAACACGTTCTACCAACACCCCACGGCCTCCAGGATCGAGTCGTGGCTGGCCGCCACCCCGCCCGATCTCCGGTTCACGGTCAAGGCGCAGAAAGGCGGCAGCTTCCGAGCCATGCGCGGAGATCCCGGCACCACGGTGCCCTGGCTGACGGCTCCCTACCGTCTCTTCGGAGAGCGGCTTGGATCTGTGCTGTACCGCATCCCGGAGGCGACGCGACGCGACGATGTGGCACTCGCCGCCCTGCTGAAGGCCTGGCCGCGTGACATGCCACTGACCATGGAGTTCCAGCACCCATCGTGGCAGGACGACACGATCCATGCCCTGCTTCGAGAACACGACGTCGCACTGTGCGCCACGGACGTGGAGGGCGACGCGTTCCTGCCTGACCTGCGTCTGACCGGCTCTATCCTCTACGCGCGGCTTCGCCGCACGGACTATTCCGGCGAGGACCTGGATGCCTGGGCAGCTCGCCTCGCGCCGTTCCTGGCCGACGGACGCGATGCATACGTCTTCTTCCGCCACGACGAGACCGGCGAGTCAGCCTTGCGCGCGATCGACCTTGGAGAACGCGTACGCAGTCGGATCCAAGCGGGCTGAGGCTCCGAGGTCAGATCCCGATGGGATGCCAGACGGTCTTCATCTCAAGGAACGCGGCGATCCATTCCGGGCGCTGGGCTCGGTAGTCGTCCAGCCAGTCGAACCGCTCGGCGTCGGTGCGCGGACCCCGGGCGACACGCTTCACGTTCTCCACGGCGGATTCGAGGACGGCCACGCGCATCTCCGGGGGCACGCCCCAGGCGTCGAGGGCGTTGACGTCCATGTGCCCCGCCAGGATGGGCACCAGTTCCTTGCGCAACCCGGTGATGATGTTGATGACGCCGCCCGGCACGTCGCTCGTGGCGAGGACCTCGCTGAGCGTCACGGCGGGCAGCGGGCGCGTTTCGGACGCGATGAGCACGACGGCGTTGCCCCCGACCACGGCCGGCGCCAGTCGCGAGACGAGCCCTAGCATCGACGAGCTTTCGGGCGCCACGATGCCCACCACCCCGGTCGCCTCCGGGAAGGTGAAGTCGAAGTAGCTGGCCCCGACCGGATTCACCGTGCCCAGGATCTGCGCGATCTTGTCCGCCCAGCCTGCGTACCAGACCCAGCGGTCGATGGAACGATCGACCTGCTCGCGGGCGGCGGCTTCGCTGAGGGCTTCGGCGGCGGCGACCTCAGCCTCGAACTGGTCGCGACGCCCTTCCATCAGTTCCGCCACGCGGTAGAGGACCTGTCCGCGGTTCATGGCCGTCTTGGCGTCCCAGCCAGGGAAAGCGCCGCGCGCCGTGCGGATGGCGTCGCGCAGATCCTTGCGGGAGCCACGCACGGCGTTGGCCAGCGGCGTGCCGTCTGAGGCGCGGACCACATAGGAGCGACCCGACTCGGAGCGCGGGAACTGACCGCCGATGTAGAGCTTGTAGGTCTTACGCACCGGGATCCGCGCCGATGCGGTCGGCGTCTCCGCGGCGAGGAGCGACTTCGTCGGAGCAGGCCTCCTGCGCGTCTGCCGCCGTTCTGCCATCACACGCGCCGCCAGGCTCGGAGCACCAGGACCACGCCCACCACGAGGACGATGACCGGCCAGACCAGGTCCCAGTTCATGTCCGGCAGCGAGATGCCCAACTCGCGGGCCAGGAAGTACCCGCCGACCAGCATCAGGATGACGCCCAAGACGGCGGCGCCGCTGTCGCCGCGGCGCATCAGTGGCGCTCGCCGTCCAGGTCGAGATACGCCAGCAGGCCGTGCTGCCCGCCCTCGCGTCCAAAGCCCGACTCTTTGTACCCGCCGAAGGGGCTGGTCGGGTCGAATCGATTGAAGGTGTTGGCCCAGACGACGCCCGCCCGCAGCTTCTTGACCATCGACAGGATGCGCGACCCCTTCTCCGTCCAGACACCGGCCGAAAGCCCGTAGGCCGTGTTGTTGGCCTTCTCGACCGCTTCTTCCGGCGTGCGGAAGGTCAGCACGGAGAGCACTGGCCCGAAGATCTCCTCCTGGGCGATGCGGCTCGACTGCGCCACGTTGGTGAAGAGCGTGGGCCGTGCGAAGAAGCCGCGGGCGGGCAGATCGCAGGCCGGCTGGTAGATGTCGGCCCCCTCCGCGACGCCGGCCTCGACCATCTCGTCGATGCGCGCCAGCTGGGCGGCGTTGTTGATGGCGCCTACGTCGGTGTTCTTGTCCATGGGGTCGCCCACGCGCAGGGTGGAGAGGCGGTCCTTGAGGCGTTCGATGAACGGCTCCGCGATCGACTCCTGCACGAATAGCCGGCTGCCGGCGCAGCAGACCTCGCCCTGGTTGAAGAAGATGCCGTTGACCACGCCCTCGATGGCCTGGTCGATGGCTGCGTCATCGAAGACGATGTTGGCGGCCTTGCCGCCCAACTCCAGAGTGAGTGCCTTGTCCTGCCCCGCGATGGCCCGTCCGATGGTCTTGCCCACCTCCGTCGAGCCTGTGAAGGCCACCTTGTCGACATCGGGATGGCTCACCAGCGCAAGACCGATCTCGCCGGGGCCCGTGATGATGTTGACCACGCCCGGCGGCAGGTCCGCCTGGCGGCAGACATCGGCGAAGAGCATCGCGCTCAATGGCGTGGAGCTTGCCGGCTTGAGCACCACCGTATTGCCCGCGGCCAGGGCCGGCGCGATCTTCCAGGCCAGCATCAGCAGCGGGAAGTTCCAGGGGATGACCTGCGCTGCCACGCCCAGCGGCTTCGGGTCGCGATTGGGGAAGGCGTACTCCAGCTTGTCCGCCCAGCCGGCGTAATACCAGAAGTGCGCCGCCGCCAGAGGCACGTCCACGTCGCGCGATTCCTTGATGGGCTTGCCGCCGTTGAGCGTCTCCAGCACGGCGAACTCGCGACTCCGCTCCTGGAGGATCCGCGCGATACGGAAGAGGTACTTGGCGCGCTCGCGGCCGGGCAGCTCACCCCAGGAACGCTTGAATGCTCGCCTGGCCACACCCACGGCATGGTCGACATCCTCCACGCCGGCGCGAGCCACTTCTGCGAGGGGCTCCTCCGTGGCCGGATCGATGGTCGTGAACCACTGGCCGCTGCGCGGGGCAACCTCCTTGCCGCCCACGAAGAGGCCGTACCGCGCCTGTAGCTGGACGATGTCGCGCGACTCGGGGGCCGGCGCGTACTCCCACGGGACGGCCTGCCCGTCGCCCATCCCCCACGACGAGGGCGACTCCGTGCCACGTCCGACGGCGTCAGATCGTCCACGACGAGTGACAGCTGATCGGCTCATGGACAGAGGCTACACCGAAAGCCACTCTTGCATCACCACCTCTACGTGACCAGACAGTCACTTATGGCTGGTTGGTTGCCAAGGCCACACCATTCCGCCACCGTGGAGCGATGCGGCGTGATGACGTCGAGGCAGATCTGCGGGCGGTCGGCGCGGAACTGGCCCACCAGGGACTCATCGGTGAGATCGTGCTGGCAGGCGGAGCGTTCATGACCCTCGTGCTCCGCTCGCGCGAGGCGACGCTCGACGTGGACGCCTACTTCGACCCTCAGACGAGTGGCGCGATCGGCGCGGCAGCGCTCAAGGTCGCGCGACAGAACGGTCTTCCGGACGATTGGTTGAACGACGCAGTCAAGGGGTTTCGCCACCCCACCGTTGACCACGCGCTGGGCCGGATACCCGGGATTGCGGATAGACGCCCTCAGGCCCGCTTACATGTTCGCCATGAAGGCAGTCGCCGGCAGGCCCCGGGACCTATCGGACATCGAGGTCTTGGCGAGACACCTGGGCATCACGTCATCCGAGGCAGCGCTTGCGATCGTCACGGAGCACGTACTGGTCGATACCCCCTCGCCGTTCAAGCGGCGCAACATCTACGGCGGAGACCGGATCTTGTCTCGAGTCTGACGCGGCCACGCGCCGGGTCGGCCAGACCGCGGGTACGCTCTCGTCATGCAGCGCGTGACCGGTCAGCCCGAGCTCCTGGACGGGCCGCTGGACCACGCGCTCCTCCAGGGGAACATGCGCGACCTGGCCCGCATCAATCGCTGGCTGGGTGGCGGGGCCCTCAGCCGCGGGGCGCTGGTCGCGCTGGCGACCGGTTCTGCCGCCCTGCCAGGCGTCGGGCATGTCGACTGGCGGATGCGACCGCTGCGAATGCTGGACGTGGGCACGGGTGCGGCCGACATCCCCGAGGACCTCCTTGCCTGGACCTCGAAGCGCGGAGTCAGGCTCCACATCGAGGCGGTGGATGAGCGCCATGAGATCCTGGACGTGGCTCGGGAGCGCGTGGGTGGGCGGCCGGAGCTGCGTCTTGGGCACACGGCCGGGGATCGTCTCTCATACGGCGACGGCGCCTTTGACGTGGTCCACGCCTCGCTCGTGCTGCACCACCTGGAGCCGCTGGCGGCCGTCCGCCTGTTGAGCGAGATGGCGCGAACGTCGAGCTTGGGCGTCATCGTCAATGACCTGGACCGGCGGCGGCTCGGCTGGATCGGCGCGTGGGCCATGACCCGCCTCCTGACGCGCAACCGCTACACCCGCCACGACGCGCCGCTCTCTGTGAGGCGCGCCTATCGCCCGACCGAGGTGGCCCAGATGGCGGGCCAGGCCGGCCTTGTCGAGGTCGCCCGGATCCGTGGCTTCCTGGGACATCGATACGCAATGGCCTTCGTGCACGCGCCGGCCATGGAGAGGCCGGAGCGACCGTTGGCGGCAGTGCCCGCGACGCCGCCGGAGTCCGAAACCCAGGTCGTCGGTGCCACCTGACGAGAGAGCTGAGATCGCCATCGTGGGTGGCGGCCCGGCTGGAGCGGCCCTGGCCATCCGCCTGGCGACCGACGGCGTTGATGTCGCGCTCTTCGAACGGTGGCCAGCGCCTCGGTGGCGAGCGGCCGGCGTCTATTCGTCGCCCCTGACGCGAGGCCGGCTGAAGGAGCTCGACCTTTCCGGCGCGCAGTTGGACGCCCTGATCCGTCCCATCGAAACGATGGAAGTGGTCTCGACGCGAGGTCATACCTGCTGCCTGGAGTACGACCCACCGGCCGGCGGCCTCGATCGGGTGCGCCTGGAACGTGCCCTGCTGGATCGTGCTGCTGCTGCCGGAGCCCGTGTCCATGAAGGCGCCGCGGTCAGCGGTCTCGCGCCCGGCCGGAGCGCGTCGGACCTCACGGCCTCAGGGAGGAACGGCCCGCAGCGCTGGGCGGCCAGGCTGGTGGTCGGTGCTGACGGTCCGGGCTCCATGGTCGCCCGCGCCTTCGGCGTCGACCGTCCGGCCCGCCGACTGCGCCATGCCGGGCTCACGGTGCACCGCATCGACCCGGAAGCCGCCGCAGCGGGCACACCGATGACCGCGCGGATGGTCATCGGCGAGGGCTGGTACTGCGGCGTCGCACCCGTTCCCGGCGGACGCGTCAACATCGGCCTGGTCATGAGTGAACGCCGGCTCAGGAGCAGCCTTCGGAAGAGCGGCTCGGCGCGAGCGGTCGTGCGCCACGTCGTACGGGACGCCGTGCGCGCCCTTCCACCGCCGCGTGCCGCCTGGCAGGACGCACCGGAGACGGATGAGACGGCCGTAGCCCTGCCCCTGG
>JBBJNS010000217.1:0-2651 GCA_037720745.1 Candidatus Limnocylindrales bacterium | reverse complement strand
TCGCGCTTCAGGTCTGGCCCTTCGCCCTACAATCCCCCGGGTGGAGGCGTCTTCCGCGAATCGCGAGGAGCTGCACGAGTGCAGGCAGTGCTGCTCGTTCTGCGACCGCCTCCTCCAGCCCGCCGGATGTATCGAGTCCGGCTGCTCGTACCTCTATCTGTACGACGACGAGGAGACCGGCAAGCGCTACATGGGCTGCATGAACAAGGTCTTCCGGGCGGAGATCGAGGTGGCCGCCTTCGAGGCCGCCCAGCGCGAGCGCCACGGCTTCGGCGGCGTGAAGATGTCCGGCGTGCCGCTGCCCCAGTGCCGGACCACTGTGGAGAAGGCCTACGACGGCTTCGGCGACGCGTTTAACTGCATCAACCCGGGCTTCTTCGACAAGCCGGTGCAGCCCGATCCGGCGTTCGACATCCGGGACCTCTAGCTCAGCGCTTCGATCGCCGCTTGCGGGCGCGCAGGCCGTTTCGCCGCAGCTCCTTGGCGCGGTCCATGTCCTCCTTGGTCGCGGCCTTTCCGGCGAAGCCCGGACCCTCGAACAGCGCCGGCAGACCCTCGAAGCGGGGCTCGGAGAAAAACGACCCGCAGCCCTGGGCGCCGATCACGCCCTCACCGAGCGGGGCGTGGCGGTCGCGGTTGGAGCCAAGCGTGGTCTGCGAGTCGTTCACGTGCAGGCAGCGCAGCCGGTCGCGATCGATGAGATCGAAGCACTCGTCCATCACCGCGGCGAGTGAGTCGGCGGTGCGGACGTCGTAGCCGCTGGCCAGCAGGTGGCAGGAGTCCAGGCAGATACCCAGCCGGCCGTCGCCACCGGCCAGGTCGATCAGCTGCGCCAGCTCCCCGAAGTCCCGGCCCAGCGTCTTTCCGGCTCCCGCGGTGTCCTCCAGCAACAGCGGACAGGAGTCGGACTCCGCCAGCGCCGCCTTCAGCGCCTCGCCGACCCGGCCCAGCGCCTCCTCGTGAGGCTCGCCGACCGTCGATCCCGGATGCAGCACCACGCCGTCGGCTCCGATGGCGTCGCCCATCTGCAGCGAGTGGATCACCGAGTTGATCGACTTCTCGCGGATCGCGGAGTCCTTGGAGGCGCAGTTGATCAGGTAGACGGCGTGGATCACCACCGACTCGATCGGGCCGTCGGCCATCCGCTCGCGGAACTCGGCGACGTCGGCGTCCTTCCAGCGCGTGGGCTTCCACATGCGGGGCGATTGGTTGAACACCTGGATGGCCTCCGCGCCGATCTCCAGCCCTCGGTCGTATGCGTTCACCAGCCCGCCGGCCGTGGACACGTGGGCGCCGATCAGCACGGCCGGTGAATAGGCTCGAAGACCATGAGAGTCAGGTTCGCGCCATCCCCGACGGGGCAGCTTCACATCGGCGGCGCGCGGACCGCGCTCTACAACTGGCTGCTCGCCAGAAAGCACGGCGGCACGCTGGTCCTGCGCATCGAGGACACCGACCGCGAGCGCTCGACGCCCGAGAACGTGGAGCAGATCCTCGACGCGCTGCGGTGGCTGGAGCTCGACTGGGACGAAGGTCCGGTGTCGCAGGTGGAGCGGGCCGCCCGCCACCGCGAGCAGATCGACAGGCTGCTGGCCGACGGCGCGGCGTACGAGGACGACGGCGCGGTGCGGCTGCGGGTGCCAGACGTCGGCGAGACCGTGGTCTCCGACGTGATCCGCGGCCAGGTGAGCTTCCCCCATTCCTCGATCGACGACTTCGTGATCGCCCGCTCGGACGGCAGCGCGCTCTACAACCTGGCGGTCGCCGTCGACGACCTCGACATGGGAATCGACCACGTGATCCGGGGTGAGGACCATCTCTCCAACGCCCCGCGCCAGGCGATGATCCTCAAGGCCCTGGGCGCCGAGCCGCCGGTCTACGCGCACCTGCCGCTGCTCCACGGCCCCGATGGCAAGAAGCTGTCCAAGCGCCACGGTGCGGCGTCGGTGCAGGCGCTGCGCGACGCCGGCTACCTGCCCGAGGCTGTGCGCAACTACATCGCGCTGCTGGGCTGGGGCCTGGACGCCGAGACCACCTTCATGACCACCGAGCAGCTGATCGAAGGCTTCTCGCTGGAGCGCGTCTCGCGCTCGCCGGCGGTGTTCGACGAGCAGAAGCTGCGCTGGATGAACGGCCGCTATCTGCGCGAGCTCGCCCCGCAGGAGCTGGCCGGGAGGCTCGAGGCGCACCTGGGCCGTTCGGGGCTTGCACCGGCTGCCGCGGTCGCCCAGGAGAAGATGCAGACGCTGGCGGACTTCTGGCCGCTGGCCGCGTTCCTGGTGGAGCGCCAGCCCATCGACGAGGACGCCTGGAGCAAGGTGATGAAAGACGGAGCGGATGATGCGCTGTCGGCCGCGCGCGCCGCGCTGGCCGGGGTGGACCCGTTCGATGTAGAGCCGGTCGAGGCGGCCCTCAGGGAGGTCGTCGAGCGGCTGGGGGTGAAGCCCAGGCAGGTGTTCCAGCCGGTCCGCGTGGCCGTCAGCGGCTCCACGATCTCGCCCGGGATCTTCGAGTCGGTGGTGGCGCTGGGGCGGGAGGAGACGCTGGCCCGCGTCGACGACGCGCTGTCTCGGCTCTAGCCGGAGGTAGCGCGGTCCTCAACTGTTGGCTGAGGCTGCCGATAGAGGTGGGGACCGTCCTAGCGAGTGGTT